>CANHQR010000107.1 GCA_947462815.1 Pseudobdellovibrionaceae bacterium | reverse complement strand
TGCTGTGCTCATTGAGAGAGTCGACTGTTTCCAGGCCGTTAATTGCAGTTCCGGAAGCAGAACAAATCGTGATAATCGGGAGATGCTGAGCATGTTGACTCCTGTGGGTAAAATTCTGTGTGGTAACAAAATCTTACCGACCAAGAGCCACCTCTGCTCAGCACCTTCCCAACGCACCACATACCACCGCGAAACGTGAAGAACCGGGGTCACTTCAAAGTCGCCGGTGAACTTATGTTCACGGCGCCGTTCGGCTGGGTGTGGTCTCCCTTGCACCCGGGCTCGCGGAAGCGGTCGGCAGAGCGCAGTAAGGGCTCAGTGGGAAAGTTTCCGACGTGCGGTTGATGCAATCGTTGAAGTTGTCTCCCATAGTGCTGAGCTCAGTGACACACAATCGTCTTAAGCTCTGCGCATTCACTTGGCGATCGCGAATGGCATTGAGGCAACCGACGGCCTCACGAAAGCGGGCGAACATTCCACGCTCCAGGCAAAGCTGGAAGGCCTCTTGATCATAAGTCGACTTCGAGTTTGCGAGGAAACTCAAACAATCTTGATAGGCCTGCTGGCCGCGATTTCCGGCTCGCTCACAAGCTTGTAGATACTGAACTGGAAAATCTCGACCTCGAATGATGGGCAAGCAACTGCGCAGCTCGGTATAAGAACGCTTGGCCATGCAGTAATCCAGGGCGGCCGAGCTAAAGCTCGGGTCCTCGATTGCCTTGCGACAATCATCGAAAACGGAGTGAAGAGGCGCATTAAGGATTCCTCGATCGGCACATCGGGCCCGAAGTATCTCCAACTGCTCCGGTGTGGCTGAACCGGATCGAAGCTCGGGAGCTTGTGAGCCGCGAAGATTGTAGGCATGTGCAGACACCAAGCCCAGATTGTGAACGCTCGACATCAAGATCAGTGCACCCAAAAAGTTGCGCATAGTCCCTCGATAGAGAGTCTTATTGGAACTCCCCGTTTTCGTTATTGTCGACGCTGTGAGGCTCGCTTCTCAATGGCCAGCGACCAAGGACTAGCTTCGGGCTACGCACCTCTTCGACGTTGGCCAACTCGCCCTTCGTCGAGATTCTGCACCCAGCGCCTGACTCAGGCTACAGCTCGGCAAGGAAGTGACGTGAAGTCGAACCGTAGGCCGTGCATTTCGAGCCGTGTCTTGGAATCCACGATCCCGGAAATCTTCAACCCATACGCTGATTTTGCATCAGCCCCATGAGGTCCATCATGAAAGCCAAAATCACACTCGGTATCCGTCTACTCTTGGGTCTCGCCTTCACCGCGGCCGGTCTTGCGGGGCTTCTGCAACTTGCTCCCCCGCCCACAGATCTTCCCGAACCAATGATGAAATTCACCGAAGGCATGGCCGCCTCTGTCTACTTCATGCCTTTTCTCAAAGCTGTCGAGACCCTTTGTGGTTTGCTCCTGATTTCGGGATACTTTGTGCCGCTCGCCCTTGTCGTCTTGGCCCCCATCGTGTTGCACATTTTTTTGGTGCACGCTTTTTTGGCACCCGAAGGCCTACCCGTTGCTCTCGCACTCGGCGCGATGACGACCTATTTGTCGTTTTTTGCTGAGCCCTACCGGGGAAAAATTCGCGCTCTCTTCGCCGCGCGCTGAGGCCGCTTGCGAATTCGTAGACCGAGTCGAAGACAAGCTTAGGAAGCCCCAAGGCTCGCGAGCGAACGAATTGTTTCGGGCAGCTGCCCGCTGCGTAATCCGGCGAGGAAGAAGACCTTCTCACGCTCCGAAAGAAAGCGACAGGTTGGCATTTCCGCCTCAATCTCGACTTCGCACGAGTTCACGCGTTCTTGCGACGGACTCATCGAGATTTCTCGTAGCCAATTTCGCCACGCGATCCCGATACGGTCCCCACCCCAAACCTCCGTGGATTTCCAGAGCGCGTTCCATAGCGACTCACCGCTCTCGAGCTCCGCCGCGATCCGCAAATAAAAGTCCAAACGTCGCTTGAGAGTGGCGCTGTTCGCGGCTTCCTTCCACTCCTCACCTGTGTCTTCGAATTGCGCTTCGTGATCAAGAGCTCGCTCAAATCCGACATCCAGAGTCAAATTCTCACGCAAAGCGAGTAAATCACCTTCGCTTTCAAATCGCTGCAGCTGTCTTGCAAAGCTTTCGCCCCAAAGTTGAGGATCACAGAGGGAGGAGAAGCTCGCCCCTTCGCTCACGTTGGATGACCAATTCATCAAAACCGACTTCTGCGTGGGAGTGAGAGCGGTCGCCTCATCATTGAGGAAACGCAGCGCTTTGAGCATGGGTACACCTTGCTCGAGCAAGAGATACAAGATGGCTCGAGACTGATCCGGTCCCGAAATTTTAGATTTGCCGTCCCCCGATAAAATCTTGGAAGAGGGCGTATCGTAGTTTTGTCCCAAGCTACGGAGTCGTTCAATCTGCGCCGCCGCTTCAAGCGCACGATTTAAAGTTCCACACATTACCCCTATAAAGAGGAGCTCTCGTTCCGCAGCTGAAAAGTGGGCCGAGAACTGCGGCTCGGGAAGCGGTTCACCCCATCTCGACTGAAAGCACACAAAAGCTTCACGAAACTTGGGCCGCAGGCTCGGATCCGGGCATTCGACCTCAACCACTCGAAGCGCATCCTCAAGGGGTACGCCGACCTGAATACCGCATGCCATTAGACGCCAAGCCGAGGCCTTGCTCCAATTCCAGCTTGAGCTCCAGACTGAAATTGAGCTCACGATCTCTCCATTTCGTGTCGAACAGTTGTTACTTTTTTCCGCTACTTTTCCGAACCGGTTCCGAGCCGTTGCCGACTTATTCTCGGACATTGTGATCGATGCTGAATCACCCGAAAGCTTCGGTTCCTCTCCAATCAAAGTTCACTCCTTCGTTGGCGTCAAACCTCGTCGCGCCAGTCCTCCCCGACGAGCCTACAAACTCGCAATTGACCTTCGGACCGAGCGCGCTTGCAATGGAGGCATGATCGAACTTCTGATCACGCCCTTACGTATGCTGATCACCTTCGCATTGGGCTTGGTGGCACTTTGTCTTCCTTATCGGGCTCGTCTTGCACTACTCCAAGCCGTCGCGGCGATCGTCCATCTTCCGTTTAAGGCCTTCGGGCGCCTCGCCCGCTACCTACTCACCCAAACATCGCGGGGAGAATCACGAGACAATCCCTATACGAATCGGCGCAACCCCGATCAGCAAGGGGACGCACGATGAGCGAATGTATTTTGCTCTTCTCAGGCGGTACAGACTCGACAGCGGCGGCCGCAATTGTGGCAGAACGCCACACGCAAGTGCATCTCATCACCTGCTGGGAAAAGGGCACGCGACGTTCGCCGATGCCGACAGAGAATGTGCAGCGACTGCGGAGCAAATTCGGCGGTTCGAAGTTCACCCATGCCTCCCTCAATACCGATGCACTCATTCGAAGACTTTCCTACACCGATTCTTTCGCGGGATATTTGCGAAGCCTTATGCGACACGGTTTGTTTAATCTCGCGACGCCTGGATTGAGCTCATTGAGCTGGCACCTCGCCGTCATACGACAAGCTCAAAGTCTACGTTCGCAAGGACGCACCATCACACATGTCTACGACGGCATGACTCGGGAGCTTCTGCATCTACCTGGACACATGCCTTCGATCCGCGAGCTCTTCAAAGTTCTCTATGCTGAGCACGGACTTGAATTTGAAAGCCCGGTTATCGATTTTGATGTTCCACCTGATCAAAGATTCACCGACCGTCTGATCGTGGATCGCCATGGCTTTGCCGCACGACCTGAACTGACACACGTCGAGCGAAGCACTGGTCGACTGCTCCAAGAACTCGGCATCTTCCGACACGCCAATGTGAAGGGGTCG
>CANHQR010000106.1 GCA_947462815.1 Pseudobdellovibrionaceae bacterium | reverse complement strand
GGCATTATGCGCTAATCGAGATGGACGCTCATGGGCGTCCCGGAATCGTTACGTCGGAAGATGATTGGAAGGATCAAACCTATTTCTTGTTCACGATTGATCCGGAGATTGTGCCGAAGTTGATGTTCCCGGTCGGCCATCTGCGAAAGCCCGAGGTTCGTGCTCTGGCGGAAAAGCATCAGTTGCTCAACGCTCGGAAAAAAGATTCGGTGGGGATCTGTTTCGTCGGTTCGCAAGGCTACGCGAATTTTATCAATTCGCAGATCTCACCCGAGCAGCGACCTCAACCGGGTGTGGTTCGCCTTTACCCGAGCGGAGAGATTTTGGCTCAACACGAAGGCGTTCATCATTTCACCTACGGTCAACGTAAGGGTGTGGGTGTGGCGACCGGTCAGCCCGTATTTGTGCTGAAAATTGATCCGGCGACACGCGAAGTTTGGGTGGGTGAGGAAAAATATCTGATGAGCGATCGTGTTCGCGTTCAGGATTTGCGCCTCGTGGACTCCTTAGGCGAGGGAGAACGTCTTCGCGTTAAAATTCGCTACGCACATAAAGGATCCTACGCGCGCGTCAATCGATCCGAGGATGGTCGGAGTGCGGAGTTGGTGTTTGAAGAACCCGTGCGAGCGGTGACGCCAGGACAAGCTGCCGTCATGTACCGTGAGTCGAGACTCGTGGGTGGTGGGTGGATTGTATGACGACTTGGTTGAAGGATGTAGAGATTGTTCTGCACACCTGGGGTTGTAAGGTGAACACTTACGATTCCGGCTTGCTGGAGCAACGTCTTCAACGGCAAGGCGCGCGAGTTTTGCTCGGGGAATCGCCAAAGGCGTCGCCGAGTTCAAAAGCGTCTCGCGTGCATGTGCTGAACACCTGTGCGGTGACCGAAGAGGCTTCCCGTGAGGCCGCTCGACAAGTTCGGCGTATCAAGGCTCGCGAGCCGCTGTCCCGTGTTGTGGTCACCGGCTGTGGAGCGCAAGTTGATGGTGGAGTTTTTGATGAGCTCCCCGGAGCGGATCTGGTGGTCGCCAATTCGCACAAGGGCGATCTCGAAATCCTGATCGATCGACTTTTCAAAGACCAGGGCCTTCCTCAAGAACAACGCGTCTCGAAGGTCCATCGGTCTAACATTTTTCGCAAAGAAGATTTGGAAGAAGGTGGCGGTCTAGAAAGCGATCACACGCGCGCTTTTTTGAAGATCCAAGACGGTTGCAATTCGTTTTGCACGTATTGTGTCATTCCCTTTGCGCGCGGAAAGTCTCGGTCGATTCCCATCCAGCGTCTCGTGCAACGTGTTCGGGAACTCGAGGCGGTGGGTGCGCGCGAGGTTGTGCTCACAGGTGTTCACATCGGCGACTATGGAGATGGAGAGTCTCGAATTGAGGACCTCATCGAGGCCGTGATCGCTCAGACGAGTATTCCGCGTCTGCGATTGTCGTCTTTGGAACCCGTCGAGCTCTCAACCCGCCTGATCGAACTTTACCGAGCCGAGTCTCGGCTTTGCCGGCATTTTCACATGTCGATTCAAAGCGCCTGTTCGGCGACTCTCGAACGTATGCGTCGGCAATATAGCGCTCAAGCGGTTGAAAACGCCTTGCTGATGATTCAATCCCATTTGCCGGACGCCTTTGTCGGTATGGATGTGATCGCAGGTTTTCCGGGAGAGACGGAAGAAGAGTTCCAGGATACCTACGATCGACTCGCCAGCTTGCCTTGGACGCGATTGCACGTGTTCCCCTACAGTGAACGGCCTGGTACCAAGGCGTTGAAACTTGAGGGCCGCGTGGAGATACCCGTTCGTCAGCGGCGTGCGGCTCAGCTTCGCGAACTCTCGCGGCATCGCTATTGGCAAGCGGCTCAAGCCCTACAGGGTCGAGATCTGGAAGCTTTGGCGCTTCGCGATCATCAGGGCGTGATGCAGGGTCTGAGTTCGAACTATTGGCCGATCAAAATTCAAAATGACGACACCGTCACTCGACGAGAAGACTCGCGATCCTTGACGGGCTCGCTGGTTCGCGTGCAAGTCTTCCGAGTTGATCCGCCAACAGCTGGACGTATGGATGCAGCGATCTGGGCTAAGCCGAAAGAGCTCAGCGGCTTTGGAGTTCAGCTATGAATTACGCCGAATTGCACAAGTTCACTCGGCCCGAACTCCTCGATCTGGCTTTGACACATAAGAGTTACGGAAATGAAAACGCGGATCGCCAAGGGTCAGTCGCGCACAACGAGCGTCTCGAATTTCTGGGCGATGCGGTCTTGGGTGCTGTGCTTTCAGCTGTACTCATGCAGGAGTTTCCTCAAGATACCGAGGGGCAGCTCAGTCGCCGCCGGGCGAGCTTAGTGAATGAAGAAAGTCTGGCCTCCATGGCGCGCGAGTTGGGGCTCCATGAGGCGATTAAGCTTGGCAAGGGTGAAGTGAAGACGGGCGGTCGAGACAAGCCGCGCATTCTCGCCTGTGCGGTCGAGGCGCTGATCGGAGCCATTCATCAAGATGCTGGCTATGGTGCCGTGCAAGTTGTGATCGAGTCGCTGTTTCGACCGCACCTCGAGCAGTTGCGAACCTCGACCTTGGATTATGAGCGCGACTATAAGACGCGGTTTCAAGAATGGGCCCATGAGCAAAGGTCGGTGTCTCCGGTCTATGAGATGGCCGAAGAATATGGTCCGGCTCACGCTCGTTGTTTCCGTGTTGCCGCCAAGCTTAACGGGGAAGTTGTCGGTTATGGCGAAGGGCGCAGTAAGAAGGCGGCTGAGCAAGATGCCGCACAGAAGGCACTCGCGCGATTTCTGACCGGTGGTTCGGACTCGCCCGTGCTCCTCGGATCAGACGGGGTGGAACGCTCCGATACTTTGATCTCGAACTCTTTCGATTCATCATCTTTACACGCCGTTCAGGATGCGGGGTCGCCGCCTCTCACGACGTCCACATCGAATAAGGAGACGTCATGAAGTCCAAGACCTATCGAGCCGGGTTCGTCGCCCTTCTCGGAGAACCAAATGCAGGTAAGAGCACCTTGATGAACGCGGTTCTCAAGGAAAAGGTCTCCATCGTTTCTGAGAAACCGCAGACGACACGTGGACGGATTCATGGAATTCACTCGGACTCGGGTCGGCAGATTGTCTTTGTCGATGCGCCGGGTGTGGTTTCCAAGGAAGCGGGTTTGAACGCTTTCCTGCGCGAAGAGATCACATCTGTCCTCGCGCAGTCCGATGCAATTCTCGTGGTCGTTGCAGCAACGGATTCCGAAGAGTCTGTGAGCAAAATCATTCAACGCGTTGTGGAGTCCGGTAAGCCATGGGCCGCCGTCATCACAAAACGAGACTTGCTCAAAGAGGGTTTGGCTCCGGCTTCGAATCTCTTGCGCCAACAGAGTGTCGAGCGCGGCATTCGCTTTGAAGTGATCTCGGCCCTCAAGCGAGGAGGGGAAGCGCGCGACATCGTTTTGGATCTTGTCACCGAGCTTCTGCCCGAGGCCGAGGCTCCGCTCTACGATGAGGAGCTGTTAACCACAGAGCCCGTGCGTAAGCTCGCAGCTGAGTTTGTTCGTGAAGCCTGCTTTCGACATACCCGGCAAGAAGTGCCCTACGGCCTTGCGGTGCGAGTGGCTCGCTACGATGAGAGTGGAAAGCTTCCGAAAATTTACTGCGATATCCTTGTGGATCGCGAGGGGCACAAAGGAATTCTGATCGGTGCAGGCGGCGCCAATCTGAAGCGAATTGGCTCAGAGGCGCGAGCTGAGATTGAGCGCTTGGTAGGTGGAAAGGTCTATTTAGAGCTGCACGTCGATGTGCGCGAAGGCTGGACAAAAAATCCTGGCCTCATGAAGGAGCTGGGTTATGTCATCGTCCGAGAGTGAATCGCTTTTCCGAGCTCTTCGAGATGTTTCTCGTGTGGCCATCATCGGCCGTCCCAATGTGGGGAAGTCCACCTTGTTCAATTTTCTGACGGATACCCGCAAGGCGGTGGTCAAGAATCAACCCGGAGTCACCCGCGATATTCAAATCGAGCCAGCTGAGATTTGGGGTCAAAAGTTTGATGTGATCGACACGGGAGGGCTCACGGAGGCTCCGGATCTCTTCTCCCAGCTCATTCGTGAGCAGGTGATTGAGTTTCTGTCGAGCGTGGACCTTTTGCTCGTCGTGATGGATGGACGAGTGGGCCTATGCCCTGAGGATCGCGATGTCATCCGTATTGCCAAGGCTACGGGTAAACCCTTCCTGTTGATCATTAACAAGGTCGACCGTAACCACGATCTCGAACTCGCCAAGGCCGAGTTTTATGAATTTGGTGTCGACATTGTTCCCACAAGCTTCGAGATGCGATTGGGTTTGGATCAAGTGCTCGAGTGGATCGTCGAGCACGTCAAGCAAACTCAGCACACCCAGCGCGACGGGATGAAGCTCGCTATG
>CANHQR010000105.1 GCA_947462815.1 Pseudobdellovibrionaceae bacterium | reverse complement strand
CAAGATCTTCCGGTTGAACGGGCTCGTGACCTTGCCATTGAACTTGGAATTCAAAACGCACATCACGAGTCAAAGGGCGCTTTCACTGGTGAAAATTCGGCCGTGGTCGCCCAGCAAATGGGCGCGCAGTGGCTTTTGGTGGGGCATAGCGAGCGCCGCAGTCTGTTTCATGAGACGGATGAGTGGACGAGTTTGAAGGTGGAAGCTGGGTTGAAGGCGGGCCTCAAGGTCATGCTGTGTATCGGTGAAACTTTGCCTGAGCGAGAAGCCGGTCAAACGGATCAAGTGAATCGTCGGCAGTTGGCGGCAGGCCTGTCGCGTGTTTCGCCTTCGATTTTAGAAGCTTCGCGTTTGGTCATCGCTTATGAGCCGGTGTGGGCGATTGGCACGGGCAAGGTGGCGACGCCGGAGCAGGCCAATCAGGCTCACGTCGCAATTCGGGATTGGCTCGCGGGCGCCTATGGAAAAGAGCTCGCGGCTCGAACGCCCATTCTTTATGGTGGCAGCGTGAAGCCCGACAACGCCGCACAGCTTCGCGAGCAGTCTGAAATCGACGGTTTCCTGGTCGGCGGCGCCTCATTGGAAGTTACAAGTTTCAGTGCCTTGCTTTTATCCTAAATGTTTTTGCCCGCTCTAAAATGACTCAGTTGAGCGCTCGCCCTTGGCCCATGATCTTAACGCCGCAAAAGGCGTCGCTCATACCCAAAGCGATGACGAATTTTGGCATCATGCCTATATATCAATTGCGTTAAATCCAATTGAGTTGGTTTTGGGTATACAGGTTTTTTGGCGTAGTCCTTGCCTCCGCATTTATGAGTATTCGGTGGTTGTGATGTAGTTGACCTCAAATTGGTTGAGGCTTGCATCGACCCCGAAGTTTGTTTTGATGATGCCCCACCGAACGTCTCCTCGAGGGCTTATGGTGTTGTGAAATCTCGAATGTGAGCTCTGTCGAGGAGCATGAGGATCATATGAGACGTTCTATTGTGGCATTGCTTTGCATCAACTTCTTCATGAATCCTGTAGTTAGTGTATTGGGCTATACGGCTAAGGCTCATGCTAATTCGGGTAATCCGAAGCTAAATCGTATTACGAGGTCTGTGGCGATTGCGACGAACGAAAACTTGGATCGACGAATCAGCATGGCGATCATCGAACACGGTCAGGCGATTCAGTATTTGAGTTGTCCAATCAGTCAAGCTCCTGAGATTAGCACTCAAAATTGCAGGCAGCTAACTCCGGCGATATCAACGGTTTTACATGACCGCTTCGCCGCCTTCGAAAATGAAATGAAAAAAAGATTTGAGCAATCGGTTCGCCAAGAAAGGGAGCGTCCAAGCGATGAGACGAGAGAGCCCAACTATGGTCTTCTCTTCGCTGGAGGGATTCTCGCTTTCGTGGGTGGATATGGGGCCTGGGGTAGTGCCATTACTAATAATCAGGAGAACCTAAGTACTTATGGGGATTACGGGAAGCAGCACGAAATTGCCAGGCTTCGGCTCCAAAGGAATTTGTTTGCGGGAATTGGTGTTTTAGGTCTGGGGCTGGGAGCGGCTGGGCTGGCGGCTCGTGGAAGAGCTGAGCGCGAATTTGCAGAGCAGGCTTTAACGGCAATGGATCACGTTGGCAAACAGCCGTTTTCACAGAGGATGGTCAGAGCGCAACAAGAGTTCACGCGTCGCTCTCTTGAAGCTGGAGGAGGCTGCGTTGGTGGCTGCTCGGTTTCGACAAACGAATCTGAGCCCAAAGTTGAAGATCGAGCGATGGGACAGATCTTCTTTAACGCCCTCGAAAGCGCCATCTGCAACGCGGCTCAAACTACGCTGGTCCTTTAGTCAGAATCGGAGACGCGCTCCGAGTCGGGATGATGACTGAGGATTTCGTCGAGATTAGGAACGCCGGACAATTCGGCCAAGTCATTTGGTAAAGGCCGAGACATGCTGGAAATGTCCAAATGGCGCGAATCGAATAGTAAAGAGAAGGTGATCGGCGCGTTCAAGCAAATCGAAGCAGGCTCTGCCGTCAGTGAGCGATGTCGGCAGAGTCGGTCACTTGAGGAAGAAGGGCGTAAGGGGCTTGCTCGAAAATATGGAAAAATCTATTCAAAGATCCCCATAAAAGATTCGATCACCTGAGCGTGAGTGGTGGCGCTTTGACCCATGGCGCGAGCGAGGCGATCGATGATCTGACCCGTACTGAGACGAGGATCTTTGCGTTTCTCGAGCAAGGCTCCGCTCTCTTGCACAACTTGGCATTGAAGGAACAAGACGGCGGCGTGTGCGGTCTGGAGCTCCGCATAAGCGCCGGAGGTGAGAGGCACGCCTTCCATCAGGGCTTGGGTTTGTCGGTAGCAGAAATCAATGCGCTCAGCGGTTACGCGTCGTTGAGCGATGACGATGGCCTCAGCCATCATCGCTTGTCGTGAGGGTAAGGCATGAGTAGTTCCGATCATCTCACTTCCTCGCGTCGCTCGGGCCGTATCGGCCAAAAGACCAAAAATAAGACTGAATCCAAGAATAGAGATCGCTGATCGGAGCTTCTTGGATGGTGGTCCTTTGCAAGCCAGTGTTAAGATTTTGGGTTCCATATACCTTCCTTTTGCTCATCACACCGAGAAACAGGTATGCCGATCAGCATTCCCGAGCGAGGTGGTGTTGGTTGCGAGATTACGAGTTGAGATCCCTGGGCCTGCGAGTTTTGGGCCAAAATTGATTGGCAGGCACTTTCGATTTATCTGGTGATTTCACAGCCTCGCTTCCGGTCAATTGATAACTCTTACTGTGATGTCAAAGGTTTGATCGTAAATAGCGAGTAAGTTGATGCTCTGAGGTTACTCACAGCGAGTTTTACCAAAACTCAAATCGTAGCTGAATGCCGACCATATTTCCCGTGGGGCCCCCAAGAGGATCTGCTAAACTATCGGGCGCGTTTCGCCGTCCACTTCGCATCACCAGATCCGCTCGAGCACTTTGAATAAAGCGCGAGCCCAAACCGCGATTGATCCAATCGGAGAGCGAGCCCATAGGATTCAAGGCCACCATCGCGATTTTTCCCAGGCGCTTTGAGCCCATCACTTCGCCATTGTTGGCGTGAATCCTTTGCTCCCACTGAAAAAACATTTCCCCGAGGATCGAGCCCACCACCGGCGTGATGATGAGGTCTTGGTACGACGGAATCTCCGCAAAGGCTTCAAACCCGTACTCCCAAAAGAAGGTCGACATCAAGACGGAGTAGCCGAAGCTTTCCATCGGTGTCAGCTTGTTGTGCCGGGCGAGTGTGTAATAGGCTGCGCCCGACACGGGGTGACCAATATAGTTGATGTAGAAATCGTCTTTGTCCCAGACGGGGCCGCGGCGTAGATTTTTTTTATACTCGTCGAAAATTCCGCCGGGATTCTGGCGAATCTGATCCTTCTTCCAGTTCGTCACGCTTTCCGGGAGCATCCACAATAGTCCCATCATACCGGCCATCGCGAAAGAGAGATTGCGTGTATCGGTGACGAGGTTCTTATCCGTTGATTTGAGCCATTTCGTGTCGATTTCCCGGGAAAAGGTGTCGGGATCGATCGGATCGAATACGAGCACGCTGACGACAGGGCGCGAGGGATCATGATCGCACATATTGGTCAGCGTGACATCGGCCTCGGCGCGACGAGCTGACTGCATGCGGAAAATGGATTCGCGAATTCGGCCGCACGCTACAGTATCGCTGGTGTTCACGGCGATCCAATGGCCGCGCATCACGGTTCGCATTTGCGGGGCATCGGCTCGGAAGGGGCCCGGCCGCTGCAAACCGCGAGCGCGAAGCTCTTGCTCGAGCTCAATTTCCCTGAGCATTTCGCGCGTGACCCGGATACCTCCATACGAGAGGCCCAAATCATCGCGAGCCGAGAGGCCGTCTGCAAAGGCCCTCGTGGAACCCAAGGTTCCCGCAAATAAGATGAGCGCCACGGCGATCGCGCGAGCGAACCCAACTGAAGAAAAGCCACAAGGCCACGAAGTCCAGGGCACGACCTACTCCTGGTTAAAGTTCGACTGGTATTTTGAAGCGCACTTTGCGAGCGGGGGATCGCCGAGCGCGCGGGATGGAGGGATGACCAGATTGCGATTTCGGGAGGAGTGCGATTTTGAGGCCAGGCCTTTATGGCCTGGAACGCCATTCAGTGCGAGAGGACTTCCCCTGGGCCCCTGGGCGGGTGCTTTTTTCGGCGGGGAATCTCAAATTGAGACGCAAATTTGTCGCTGAATGCGCAGCATCAAGTGCCGGCGGAGGATGTCCAATTGGGAAAGTGTTGAGGCTCTCGACAGGGTCGAGTCGGCGTGGGCCTCGAAAATTCGGTGCTCTCATGCGAGCCTAAAACTGGGCTTGAGAGGGGGTCAAAAGAGGGAACGATTCGCCAACGATGCTGAAGCATCAAGAGTTGGAGCGAAGCGTGCCGAAGGTGAAAGTGTCAAATCGTTCAGTGGTGTCGGACAAGTCCTTGGATCGCGAGCCAGTCAGTCGGCGACTTCGCCGTTGTCATGTGTGCGGTCATATCGAAGACGTCATCGCGTCGCAGGTCAAAAGCTGTGGCAGTTGCGGCAAAGTCTTCGCACCATTCTTCTATTCCTCTCAAGATGTGACGGGCTT
>CANHQR010000104.1 GCA_947462815.1 Pseudobdellovibrionaceae bacterium | reverse complement strand
GGGGGTCCCTTTTTTGATGGAAATCAAACTCGACCTCCGAATGGTGGTCTCGGACCCTCGCGTCGATTTCTGAGTCAATTCTATATCTTGGCCGCGTGAGCTTTGCTCAATCTTCATAATTCCTGAGCCGACGAAGATGAAGCGGAAGGAACCTCGATTATTATCAACCAAGGATGCGTGATACCATCGGGTCAGATCACAAATTATGAAGCTCGCAGTCGGTCATACCGACCTTCATTGATCTCGCCTACGTGATCACCTTCATGATCGTGACCTTTGCCGTGTTGATCGGCTGTACGGAGTCGCTAACTTCGCAAGCCTTCAACGCCAGTGTCAGCGCACGTCGATATCTTTATGTCGCCAGCGGAGCCTGTTTTTGGGGGGGCGTCGCGCTCTCTACGGGTTCTGCGACCGTCGTGAAGTACGATTTAGAGAACGGCGCCTTTGGTGGATCAATTGTCGATTACAACAGCTTTGCCCTGAACGACCAACCCGCGGGAATTCAGTTCTTTCCTGGGGATAAGCTTGTGATCGGCATTGAAAATGCGGCCGGTCGACGCATCGACGTCGTCGGTCGCGATGGATCAGACTTAACGACTTATCTCGCCAACAGAACAGCCATCAACACCAATCTTCACGGCCTGGCTGGCGACCTCTCTGCTGGCGCGGGCATTCGACAGAATCAATTCGACGTGGACAGAGCGTGAGCCAAGGCAGTCCGGGCCTCAGGAACAGCTATAAAGGCATGAGTCAATTTGTCTTCGGTCAAGTTCACTTTTCCATTAAGGAGCTCTTCCGCACCACCATCGAGGCCCAATATCATCAAGGCCAGTTTTCAGGAGTTCAAATCACCGACACACAAGTGAGCTTGCGACTTTCGCTGTTTCCATTTTGAAGACCCTCGAGTGCGACTGGGGCACTTTGATATTTTCTCAGGTTCGTCTTCCATCCGAACGGAACGCGGCTTTAGAATACGGATGTGAATCCATCACCTCTTCAGACCTCAAGAATATTCACCCCCAAGTGGGAGCTCTTTGTTCTTGCGACCGGCTTTCTTCCGCTGTTCGGTATTTTCCTGCATGAGTCGGCCGCTCTCGGCCTGAGAGCCGACTGGCAGATGCGTCTTCTCGGCGATTTGTTCCTGCTCAATGTTGTGCATAATTTCTTTTCCATTTACATCATCTGGCGATCTCCGGAAGTCCGCCGAGCCATCGCTGAAAGTCAGGGTGGAAGCGCTCGACCGGCCCACCTCAAAGCCCTACTCATTTTCAGTAGCATCGCCCTCACCTCGGCCTTCGGATTCTTCTCCGCAGACGAACCTCTGGCCTACGCTTGGGCTGGGTTTTTTTTCCGAATCCTGGCTCTCCACCATGCGATGGTGCAAGGCTTCGGATTGAGTCTTCTTTACAACCGCGCGCTTCGAATGAGCTCAAGCCTGACGGCTGAACAGGATCTTCGTTTACAGAATTCGGAACTGTGGGAGAGACGATGGATGTGGGTCGCCACAGTCGGAATAGTCCTTTCGAACTTCTATTCCTTCCGTGATCTTGAATTTGCATCGAATTTCTACAAACACGTTGCGGAAACTGGCCGGGCTCTGATTGGTATTGCCGTGGTCGGCACTCTTTGGTCTTGCGTGCAACAACTCGGACTGCCTCGCAGCAACAAACTTGTTTTCAACCTTCGAAAGATTTTCTTCGTGATCGATCCTGGAAATCTTCTTTACCTCGCGTTCGTTCGCGCGGTGCATGGATTCGAATATTTGGCCGTGACCCAGCAGATTCACCAGCAAACTCATTCTGATCGGACTCCTTCGGTCAGTTGGGTGGTTTGGATCGGCGGTTCCGTGATCACGGGCGCACTGCTGATCTGTCGAATTTTGGTTGTGTCGGATTCGCCTTGGGGAACTGAGTTCAGTGGTCCGGTTTGGGTTTGGCTGTCCAGTTTTTCGATCGCCCTCACGGTCACGCATTATTACTACGACTCATTGATCTACCGATTTTCTCAACCCGAAGTTCGCCGAAACGTCTTGCCACTGATGCTCCCTCACAAGGGCGGACTAAAATGATGCCTCTCAAGTCTCAGCTTCGAATCTTAGCATTTGTATTGGTTATGCTCGGGATTCTCATCGCCAACCTCACGGAAAAACGCTTTTTTCCCTTTGTTCCCTACAGCATGTTCACGCGTAAAATCGATGCCGATCGGGCCGCGGCTCTGATCCCGTTGATTGAGTTTACCGATGGCGAGAAGTTCGTCTGGATTCTACCTGAACAACTGGCCCCTTTCCGGCTGGGTTACCAAGACCCAGAACTGTGGAAGTGGCTCGAAAATGGGGATCGCAATCGAGTGCAAGAAAGGCTGCAACATTGGGCGGAAAATGCGGAGCGCGATTCAGGCCGCAAGGTGCAGAGCGTTCGCCTTCTGAAGGTTTCGAATTTGGTTGATCAACACGGCGATTTACAGATCGATGTCGCGGGCCTCGAGTCGCGCGGCCACTTAGCCATCGGATGGAGAGCGCCATGACGGCAACTCACACTCGCGAAGTGATTTTCTCGCATGTGGCACGCCTCCTCGACGCAAGGGCCGATTCGAAAAGCCTCGCGCGCTTTGAGGCCATATTCTGGCTCACCACCCTGGGCACGCTGCACCTCGAAGATCATTTTCGAACTGATTTGGGGATGTGGGTGAACGTCAGCCTCTGGAGTTTTCTCGTCTGCTCCCTTCTTACGATTCTTCTCATTGGAATACGTGGAACAGACTTCCACAGCCCAAGTAGGTTTCGATCGGCCTATTGGGACTTCGCGCTGCCAATTGGTCGCTTCGGTGCAGCGGCGAGCTTCACCGTCTATGCGAGTTTGAAAACATATGCTCTAGGTCTACGGAACGATGAAGCGGCCCTGGCCTTGGGTCTTTGGCTCATTGCGATGATGGGCCCCTGGGCACGTCGTTCCACTCAGTTTTTGATCGCCGCGATCTTCATCAGTGCAGGCCTGCAGAAGTTGATCCCGCTGGCCGCGTGGTGGTGGAACGGCGAAGCGATCCAAGCCTGGCTGAGGTGGTCGAACCTTTTGTATGTCGGTCAGTATGCGGATTGGCAGCGTGAGCTCAACCGGTGGCTTTTGGTTCATGACCTCAAAGTCTGGCTAGGTCCCGCTGTCGTAATGGGTGAAATTAGCTTGGGCATTGCAGCCCTTTCGCGTCGGACGTGGCCCCTTGCTGCTCTCGGGATGGCCGCCATGCTCATAGGCTTTCGCAGTGTCTTGTACGTCCCCTTCTCTTTACTCGCGCCGCTCTTGATCTTCGCATGGTCTTGGCCGCAGCGCGGCTCAAGCCGGAATGACGAAGATGAAATGACAGTGATACAAGGAACGGCATGAAAGACGAATTTCAGACATTTTTGGGGTACGAGTGGCTGCAAATCGAAGATGGCACCGTCACAGTTGGCATCAATGATGATGGCTTAGATGAACTTGCCGACATCACATCCATCAATCTTCCGAGCGAAGGCGAAGAAGTTAATCCCGACGAGGTCTGCGGCGAAATCGAAACCGAAGGCGGCTCGATGAATCTTTATTCGCCCGTCGAAGGCAAAGTCGTCGAAGTCAATGGCGCTGTACTCGAGAATCCGCAACTTATTCTTGAAGACAACTTCGGCGATGGCTGGCTTTTCCGAGTTGAAGCGACAGATGCTGGCGATTTGGATGAGATCGAAAGCGGCGACTCGGGCGAAGACGAATAGAAATCGCACCTCGACGGAAGTCTAGGTGTTCTTGCGGATCGACCTTTTAAACTCCCTCGAACTTTTTGGATTCTTTTCTAGGGCGACTCTGTTGTCGCTTGTCATTATTTGCGCGCGTCGATGACCTCAGCTCAGTGGCGCGTCCGCAAAAACTAAGTCATTCTAGAAAAAGGCGAGCGAGTCGGGAGACTGGATGTCTCCGCGACGCCTTGGATGTTTTCAAGTTCATGAGATCTAACCCGAGCTTCGGCGTTAAGAGACGAAGGACAGGATGACCTCTTTAAAGATTCGCTTACTTTGGCCAGATGGTCGCAAACGCCGCTACCTGCTGCGCCTGACTGAGGTCGGCGCGATTCGAGTCATTGGCCCAGAACATTTGAATGCACCCATCTCCTTCACGGTCGCCTTTGAAAATGGCAAAGGCTGGATTCGACCTGGGTCACAACAAGATTTTCTCTATGAAGCTGTCGATCCCGCGACCCACGGGCGACCTTGGCGCGAACATCGAGAACTTTCGCTCGTGGTGGGAGCGGAGTTTTTTCTACGCGCAGGCGCCGACTATTTTGGCGTTCAGATCCTCGAGATTCCAGACCTTCCGCAGGTGACGGATATTCGACAGCTGGTTCATCCGCCACAATCTCGACCGGATCCTAAGCCCCAAACGCCAGCGCCGCTCGAGCTCGACTTACCGATCGAATCTCAAGAGCTTCCCGCATCGGATCCCTGGGCATCTCGTCTTCAAACGTGGGCAAGATCCCAAAGGCGTCTGCTTGCAATTGGCCTTGGTGGAGTCGTGGTGATCGTGCTGATCATGCGGCTTATTGATTTTCAATCTGCCTCAAGGCCCACGAGGCTCTCGGGTGTAGTTCAGACCGACCCACCTCCTGCGCCCATTTTGGCCATCGCTCCCACACCCGCAATCTTGCCCTCCTCATCGTCGGAACAGAGTGCCGAGGCCCCACCTGCGGCTTCGCCACCTCCCACATTGAGTGTCGAAGAGATATTTTTTTCGGCTCTCGATCAAGGTGACCAGGCTCGTGTGAGAGACATGCTCCTCGCCAAAGCAATCGATGTCGATCAAGCCCAACGAGAGGGTTATGCCGCACTTCATATCGCCTCGGCGCGTGGAGATGTCGGGATGGTCAAGGTGTTGGTCAACCAAGGAGCGGATCCCAATGTGTTGGATTTTGAGGGCTCGACGGCTCTCATGTGGGCCGTTTTTCGCCGACATCTTCCTGTCGTTCGTTACCTAGCGCCGAAAAGTAATCTGCAAATTATGCGATCTTCCGGAGAGCGCGCCGTCGATTTGGCTCGGCGGCTTCAGTACCAAGAGCTCGTCACTCTGACGGACCCAGAACTTGCAGCACCACGTGTGGCATCGCCGCCTCGCTCAAGTCAGAAAGAGTCACGGAATTCGATACGCGAAAAGACGAGGCCCCATGATCCAGCGGCATCAAGCTCCGCCCCTCGCAAAAAAGTGAGCAAAGACCGACGTCCAACGTCTCTCCCAACGAAAAAGCCGTCTTCGCGTTAATCAAAAAGAACGATGGAGCCGCTCGTCAAAATTAGG
>CANHQR010000103.1 GCA_947462815.1 Pseudobdellovibrionaceae bacterium | reverse complement strand
GCCGACGACATGGGTCTTGGAAAGACCGTCACAAGTCTCGCCTTCCTCGAGATGGAGCGATGCCGAGGCCGGCTCGGGCCGACACTGATTTTGGTGCCCACTTCGCTGACCTACAACTGGCTCTCCGAAGCGGCCCGCTTTGCCCCCGAGTTGCGACTACATCTTTTCAATTCTCGAGACCCCGAAGGCCTGCTCGACTTTGTTCGCCAAAGCTGGGAAGTCTCGCCCACTTCAGCCGATCGTCACTCGGGTGTGGTGATTTCGACTTATGGTTTGGTCCAGGAGAACGTCGACGTCTTCCGTCAGGTCAAATGGGACGTTGCGATTTTTGACGAGGCCCAGGCACTGAAAACGATCACCACCAAGCGCACAACCGCCGTTCGTCAACTCGACGCCGGATTCAAGATCTGTCTGACCGGAACACCTCTTGAGAATCACTACGGCGAATTCTATTCGCTTTTCGATCTCTGCGTGCCCGGGGCACTCGGAGAACTGCCTGCGTTTCGCGAGCGCTTCGTCAATCCCGTGCGTGTGTTGCGCGACGATCTCGACGAGCTCAAACAGCGCACGAAGCCCTTGCTCCTTCGCCGCACAAAGCAACAGGTGATGAGCCAGCTCCCCGAAAAGCGCGAGATCACACTGAAACTTCCCTTTGAGGACGAGCAGCGCCGGATTTATCGGGATATTGCCACAAGCTATAATCGTCAGATTCGAGATCGCATCGCCAACGAAGGCGAAGGCAAAACTCAACTGCAAATGCTCACAGCTCTCTTGCGGCTTCGCCAGGTGTGCTCAGACCCTTCAGGTGTCCCGGGAGTTCAATACCTCCAAGAACCACCGAAGATTAGCACCTTGATCGACGCGATCTCCGAGGTCGTTTCAGAAGGGGCCTCCGCACTGATCTTCACGCAATTTTTGGCCACGTTTCAGCGCCTGCGCGATTCTCTACAGGCCGCCGGCATCACGCACTTCGATATGTCGGGACAAGACTCAAGAGCCGAGCGGGAACGGAAGCTGCGCGCTTTCGAAGAGCACAATGGCGGAGCTGTCATGCTCATGACGCTGAAGACCGGCGGCGTTGGTCTCAATCTCGTCAAGGCCACCTACGTCTTTCACGTGGAGCCTTGGTGGAACCCAGCGGTCGAGAATCAGGCGACAGATCGAGCGCATCGAATCGGTCAAACTAAGTCGGTGCAAGTCTATCGCTACATCATTCAGGATTCTGTTGAAGAGAAAATCGAGATCCTCAAGGAGCTCAAGAGCAAACGCTTTGACGCACTTTTCGGGGTTACGGCAGAAAACGTTCAAGAGCTCGAAACGACACCGACCGAGAAGGACGAAATCGGCCAAGGCAACAACCGACTCTCGCAAAAAGACTTCGAGTTTCTGCTCTCCTGATCGGACTCGCGTGTTGGTCGAGTTCAGAGATCCGGCCCGCCAAAGCGGGCTCGATCCGCTCACCCCAAAAGTAGTCCGATCAATAGCCCGATCAGTAGGTCGTATCCAACATGAAGTCGCCCGCGCTCGCCTCGACTTGGAAGTTTTCGTGAGCTCCTAAGAAGCAGGTCACTAAGTCATCGCGAAGCGCATGGGCCGATGAGCCGCTCTTTGCGCCGACAAAAGCTCCGCTTCGATACTGGGCCTCGATGCGCAAGCGTCCAGCCCGCAACGGGTCCTGACGAATACCTCCGCTCGCACAAGCCTGCAGGCGCGCCAAAAGCGGCTCGAGAATGGCTTGATTCTGCTTTAAGCCAATGGCCTTCACGCGCACAATTTCGTCTCGCGACTCAAGCTCCTTGGGGAGTTCCTTACCCGAGAAGCCCGAAATCAGCTTCGATGTCGCAGTCGACCACTGCGAAGCGATGGCCGCGGCCAGTCGCGTATTTTCTTCGCGGCCGGCCTCGCGCACGCCGCGCAAAGTTCGCTCGTCAAAATCAAAGACGAACCATCCCACCACGGAAACAGAATTGGCCTTCACCACAATTCCGTCGCGAAACAAGTCCTTGATTTCCCACAATCGGGTCACACCACAACCTAATCGCATCGCATCCCAAGTGCCCGGCTCAAGTGACTGCACACTCACCGGCACGTCCGCTCGCAACTGTAAAAGCTTTTCGCGGCCGCTCTCGCGCTGGCGAAGCCTCAGGCGACAGCCCGAGTCCCCTACTAAACGCGTCGAGCCTGTGAAGGTCCACGCAAACACCATTCCTGTACGGCGGGTCTCATCGGCGCTCAGCGTGAAGCTTGGAAAGCTGGCCGGCGCCATCGACACTTCACTCGGGGCCGCGCTTGACGCCGCCTCAACTGCGGGCCCAGTCGCTTCGACCGAGTCGCCGCGCTTTGCCGTCTTCAACCCCGCACAACCCGAAATCAGAATCGCCCCGATCACCGCCCCCCACAGGGCTCGACGATCTTGAGACTTGTACGTACGAGTGAGCTGAATGAAGCCAGGGGCCATCGAGGTGATTCGAGCTTTCGGCATAAGATCTCCAAAATCCAGTGGTTCGTTGGGATCGATTCGATGAAGTCCTTGAGAATTCGTCTGGTGATTTGACCAAGGCCATGGAGTCGCCTCAAGCTTGAAATATGAATTTAGCGCGCGCGGCACAAGCCCTCCATCCTCCAAGAGAGTTCTGGAAGTTTTGCTGCTGGAGCGCGCTTTGCCATGGGCTTTGGTGGATCGCACTGATGACAGCTGCGGGCGCTTGGTCCTACTTCCTGAGCCCGCAGGGCGCACTGTGGTGGCGCGATCATTTGCAGTGGGACGCTGTCTGGCATCTGAGCATTGCTCTGGATGGCTACGGCCTCAACCCCAAGACCTATGCCTTTCCGCCAGGCTTCGGCTGGGTGTTGCGATTTTTTGCCGAACTTGAGATTCAGGCTCGCATGCTGTGGAGCGGACAATCCCTCGATGAGCTTTGGCGCCAACGAGCTTTTGATGAACGAGAAATCTCACTGCGCTGGGCTGCACTCTTGAATATGGGATTTTTCTTTCTGGGGAACACCTTGGCCACGCGCCTGATCAGCGCGCGATTTAAATTTGATCCCGGTCGAGTTTTGACAGCTTGTCTCGCTAACCCCTTTGCTTACTTTGCGATGCTCGCTTATGCCGATCCGCTCTATCATCTGCTGTTTTGGCTGAGCCTCACTTGTTGGTTCGCAATGTCTCCTCAAGCCGAAGCTTGGGGCTTTCCACCTCGGGGTGAACTGAGTCGCCGACGAGTGATTCTCACTCGATGCGGTTTAAGTCTCAGCTTTTTTCTAGCACCTTGGGTTCGCTTGAATGCTTACAGCCTCTTCGGACTTGTCGCGGGCACTCAAATTTTCAGGCGAGTGGCCAAGGAAGCACCGGAACCTTCCTCAGGCAAGCTGAGTTCTCGATTTCCTGGTGTGGAAATTTTCGCCCTCGCCGTGAGCGCAGCTGCGTTTTTGATTTTCAATTGGGCGAAAACGGAGCGACCATTTTTCTTTTTGCTCGCCCAACGCGTCTACGGCATGCCCGAGGGAAATTTCTGGGATGGTCTCACACGCGCCTCCGGGATCTTGCTGGAGGGCTTAAGTGGCGACGCCTGGATCAGCACCGAGATTTTTCTGCACTGGTTTTCATTCGGAGTGCTGCCTCTGTTTTTTCTCACGATTCTTCTGGCGCTGACCCTGCAGCTTCTCCGGCATCGCGAGTTGGCTTTCGCTGCCGTGGTCGCTTTGCATGTGCTCATCACCCATAACCAAGCGATTTGGCGAAGCACACCCCGCTACGCCTTCCCCTTAATCGCCTTGGCGCTTGTGCTTTTGATCTTGCCGCCAAAATCAAGAGGGCGTCGCATGTTGTTCGCTTTAGGGCTCGGCTTGGGTTGGGCGATGCAAGTCGGCTACTATGCGACCTTTCGCGTGGGAGGCTGGGGCTTTTGATCGAGAGGCACTGCCCGACCTGACGTCGTTCACGCCCGACATGGGAAAAGAACGCCATCGGCGGGCTTGCACCCAGGCTTGGATGAAGCGCATCTCACGAGGATCTTCGAACTCGTGCCCCTTTTCAAACTCGGCGTAAGTCACGTCAAAGCCAAGTGCCCGTGCCTGCTGAATGTCGCCACGAATCTCTCGCGGTGTGATCACGCGATCTCGACGTCCATGTGTAAAAAGCATCGGTGTGGACCTCGCGCACGCGACGGAAGACCGCGACAGATCCAGCGTCGACAAGCCTTGTCGCTCCGCCAGCATCCAACCCATGTAGCTGGAAACACCGATGAGCCCGGCAAATCGCAGCGTTGAATTCAAAACGAGATCGAGCGCAACTCGACCACCCTGTGAATGCCCCAGCCACAAGATTTGTTCGGGCGGATAACCCCAAGCTTCCAGTTCCGCGACCAGCATTTGCAGCTTGGACCGCGTGAGTTCGAGCGTTGGTCGGTGCCTCGGTTCATCCCATAGCATCCACTTGCGACCTTCCTTCATGGGGTACGGCGCATTCAAAAGCAGGTAATCGGTTTGCGGCAATGGGAGCTCATGCGGCAAATCATAGAATGAACTCAACTCGTCGCCCTTACCGTGAAGAACGATCAAAAGCTTTCGCGGCGAGGCCAACGCCTGCCGTTCCAACGCCGGAATGAAATGTGTTTCGAGCCCCGATCCGGCTCCAATAAATGCGGGGAGCATGGCGAGATTTTACTCTGATCTCGAGGCCTTGTCCGAGCTTGGTCACGCTCAACATAAACTTTTCCCGACCGCCCAAAATCTCGACACCGGAATCGGCTTTTCCACCCCTCGGCGATGTGCCTTTGGCATGAATCGATGGCGCTCAGCCTTGCGATTTGACCCCGCCTTGCTCCTTTCGCCAAGATTGAAGGCCGCCCCTCGACGATGTCGTCAAGCACAGCGACCGAGGGCCGAAAGAGCGAGATCTTGCAAAACGAGGTCTTGCAAAAACTCGGGTCGGTCGATCCATGGCCCGTTAATCAAAAGGAGCTTCGACATGTCTGACTCTTCAACGCGACTCACTCACAACAAAATGGCTGAGACACTTCGGCCGCATTCGACTCTGCGCCTGATGATTTTGGCAGGCGGTCTGCTCGCGAGTACGGCCTGCTCCTCGATGGGTAAAAATACGACCGTTGGCGCAGGCGTGGGTGCCGCAGCGGGAGCGGCCGTCGGCGCCATTGTGGGACACCAATCTGGAAACCGTGGCCAGGGCGCTTTGATCGGCGCAGCCCTTGGCGCTGGACTGGGCGGCGTGATTGGCAACCGGCTCGACAAACAAAAGGCTGAGCTTGAGAAAATCGCAGAGACCAAGCGAACTGAACAAGGCCTCGTGACTAAACTCAAGAGCGATATTTTGTTCGATTCCGGCAAGGCCGAACTTAAACCTGCAGCCGTCGAGAATCTTAAGAAGATGGCCGAGATCATGAAGAAGTATCCGGAGAATGTCTTGGTCATTAAGGGCCACACCGATGCCACGGGCAAAGCCGACACCAACCGCAAGCTTTCCGAAGCCCGGGCCGCAGCTGTTCGAGGCCAGCTCGTCAGCGGCGGAATTCCCGGACCGACCATCAGCACCCTCGGTCTAGG
>CANHQR010000102.1 GCA_947462815.1 Pseudobdellovibrionaceae bacterium | reverse complement strand
TCAAGTATAATGACAGACTTGAGAGAGCCGGCAGGCGGAACAATTGCTATAGGCACTTGTTCTTTATCCCACTGAGGCCATTTGATCCTCGAAAAATCCACAAGCTGGTCATTGGTCCACAGAAATGGTGGACGCCAAATAGACCAAGAGGCACGAGCTCCATAAACCGGACCCAGCTTTGGAACTTGCGCGACGAGAAACTCGTCAGGCGTTTCAGGCGGCTCTTTCACCAACTCAAGCGATTCTTCTCTATTCACCTGGGCAAGAGCACCGTTTAAATGACTGAGCGAGAAATAGACGACAAATAGTGAGCTGATCAAAATCCGACTCGCCAATCGCCGACTTTTAGAAACATATTTTGAGTCTATGAGCGAGGAAGTTGACGGCCATTCCATGATCTTCATGGCCCTATTAAAGGTAAGGGCCGAAGGAAAATCAAGAAATGCCTCTGTTCAAGATGGCGAGTCGATTGGAGTCACCTGACGTGATCGAAACTCATAAAAAACAATACTGATCAAAGAGACACAAGCGGTCTCAACTCGAAGCACATGATCACCTAATGATACAGGAAGACAGCCGAGATCTCGAAATGCATCAACTTCATCAACACTGAAGCCCCCTTCACCACCTACAAAAAGCCAAATATCTTCCAAAGGCGCTGACCCCTTTTGGCTTTTCCACAATTGAATGGCGGAACTCAGCAAAGTCGTAGGAATCGGTCGACCCAGACTATCAACACCTCCCTCATAGGCGAAGAAGGCAAGACGACGATGCGACTGATCCAAAGAGCTCAATACCTTCTCTCGAATTTCAATGAGAGGCACCGCTGGCTCTAAACTCATGAGCTCGCCCCGACCCGACTGCTGACATGCGCTGATGATAATTTTCTGAAACCGCGCTCCCTTTTCCCTCCACTGCGCTAGGTTTTGCCGCAAGTAGCTTCGTTCACTGAAAACGGGTTGAACACTCGCGACTCCTAGTTCCACGCACTTTTCCAACACTGACTCGAAAACCGGAAACCTGGGAATTGAAAGCACCAGATGCAAATGCGGCCGAGGCTGTTGAGGGATCTCGCGAATCGAAAGAATTTTGGCTACGAGAAGACGCTTCTGACTCTCAAAACCCTCTACTAAGTAAGCCTTGCCCGCCGAGAGAACCTCAAATCGATCACCTTTACCGAGGCGACAAACGTCGCGAATATGGTGGAGCTCATCTCCATCAATACGCACGTGATCGCCAATCTGGCGGCCTTCAAACTGCTCCGCGCGCAACCAATAGCGTCTCACGGGCGTCTCCACATCGAGCTCACCCACTCGCCCTCACGCGTGCGTGAAAGCTCAGTGAAGCCCGTGATGGCCGCGAACTCGCGGTGAAACTCTTCTTCGCGATCCGTGAGAATTCCCGAGAGCAACAAGTGACCGCCCTGCACCACGCATCGCGCGAGATCCGGAGCTAACACCAAAAGCACACCGTCGATGATATTGGCGACGACAAAGTCATAGGCCTCGACGCTCGAAGCATGATCAGCCAGGCTATCATCTTCGATGCGCGTACGCCGTGCGCTGTTGAGCAACAAGTTTTCACGAGCTGTGCGCCGAGCTTCCGGATCAATATCCAAGCCCACACCCTCACGAGCCCCCAATCGCTCGGCGATCAAGGCGAGGATCGCCGTGCCGCAACCGACATCCAACACTCGGGCGCCTGGCATCCAACCACGAGCCGCGACGATCGCTCGAGCCGCGAGTCGAGTGGTTTCATGTGTGCCCGTGCCAAAGGCCATACCGGGTTCGATCAGCAGCGCTTCGCGAGCTTCAGCGGGCACAGGCAACCAGCGCGGCACAACCCAGAAGGGATCGGCGAAAAGGAAAGCCTGGAAGCCTTTTTTCCACTCTTCCAACCAATCGCGAGAATTCTCAACGGCGTAAGTCAGCTGAGCCGTCGCATGGAGATCGCGAAGCTCGCCTTCGACACGGAGGCGATCTGTCTCGCTCGGGGGCACGGCGAAATACGCCTTCAGATCGAGCTCGGCCGACTCCACAATTTCGGGGTCGTAGCGCAGGTCGCGCTGAACGAAGCGAAGATCTTCCGCGACACCATCCGCACCAGCCGCAAAAAGCAAAGCGGTCGCATCATCTTCAAGCGACCGCGGTAAATTCGATACACGCAGAACGGCATAAGCGGTTGGAGCTGACATGCTTCCACGGTATCAGACGGCTTGCGGCGGAGGAACGCTTTGCGTGCTGCGCGGTGGATTCCCGGGTGCCGCGGCAGGCGCGGCGGCCGGCGCACTGGCTGGCGTGTTGACCGGCGTGTTGCCTGGCGTGTTGCTCGAAGCTCCGGCAGGGGCCAAGGGCGCAACCATTGAAGAATTCGGCGCAGACTTTACTCCCCCCTTAACTTCTGAAGCATCCGCCGCCTCGGGCACAACGAGAGCCGCCGTCTTTCGCTTCGCCGCTCGACGACGACCTTCGTTTTCCTTCGGCGCTTCCATAGTCGCGCGTTTCACGTCGACACGATCCCCGATCATCACAGCTTCAAACTCAAGCGTCGGCCGCTCATCATCGCGCAGTTCGTTCACCAAACGCGCCACCGCGATGTTGCGCTCGACATGAATGACCTGAAGTTTACCGACGAGGATCGTAATGATGGCCTGTTGTTTGTTGGCGATGGGGTCATGCACGGGCATTTGCCGAGCGACCGGCAGAAACTGGCCCTTCTTAATGCCGGCCTCAACTCCCGCACTGATGTAAAAGTCATGATAGGTTGGCTCGTCGGGTTCCATCGGAAGCGAGCGGCGCACATCGAAGATCACGGGGGCATCCGCAAGCGGACCGCCTTCTTCCTGAGCTTGAGCTCCCCAATTCCAACCCAAAACGAGAAAGACCGCGCCCACGATAAACTTCTGCGCGATCGAACACATCCCTGTTCGGTTCATAAGCCCGAATCCTTTCCTTGGCGGGCACCATCCTGGCCTCCCATGGAAAAGGGCCGTACTGGCCTCAAACTCTCTTCGGCTCAAGCTTGAAGTAACCTGAGTCAAAACGAGAAAGCCCGGACCGCGGTCCAGGCTTTAAGGGCGCTTACAGAGCGGAGATCCGTTGGACGGCTCTCCTTAGGAGAAACGAGTTATTTAGACCGAGGCCTCGGGACCAGGAGCCGGCAAACGCACAGCAACTCCCCAGTCCGCCGCTTGCGTCTTGATCGGTGCTTGTGGGTTCTGCACCACACGCATCTGCAGCTTCTGGAAAATCGGCTCACGAATCGCCAGATTGTTGTCTTGCAAGACAATCTGCTTGGCCATGCGCTTCGAGACATTGATGACAATCGGCGCTTTCAAGTTGGCCGTCATCTGCGTGGGATCTTCTGGAATCGTGATGATGCTGAAGGCGCGAAGACCGGGAATGGGTTCGGCGCGTTTCATATTGGCGGCGTCTTTCAACGGCGCTTCGACAGCCGCGAGTTTGGTGGTCGCTGCCGCCATTTGCGCTTGCAGATACTCGCGCATGTCGAGACTTTCCAGATCGTGGCGCGTGAGATTCATCTGGTAATTCTGCGCAAACAGCTCGGGCTCCAGAACCGGGAAAGCAATCTGAGGAACCGAACAGCTTTGCAACCATGCAAAGATTTCGTCGTTCGGGTCATCGAGGAGAACGAACTGGCGCAAGTCAGAGAATCCGAGAATTCCCTCGGGGAAATGAATCAGATCTTCGGACTGACAGCGGACTACGCCGAACCTCGAAGTCTGAATCTCGATGGTCGCCATCATGAACCCCCTCATAGCGCTCGCCCAAAGGCCCACGCCCCATATCCAACCTTAGGACACATTCCCCTCGCGCTCCGGTCAGTTTTCGATCAAAAAAACCAGACCAAAGTCTCTGCGTCCCCTTCAAGCCTATGTAGGGGGCAAAGCAACGCGCAAGAGAAATTCGTGGAGAAGTCCGTAGAAAATTGACGTAAAAGCCTTCGGATCGAATGTGGAAAACCCTGACGGGTCGACGACGCCGCCGTGCGGCGAATTGAGATCCAGAGAGAGGATCAGAGCGACTCACAGGAGTCGAAAGTGGCCGAGACCCATGGCCTCGTATCCATTTTACGGCTTAAGAAGTTTTGCCACGCCGCGCGCAGCTTCACTGGTCGCCTGAGCCGACTCCGTGTTTTGGCTCTGAATCGCCATATAAACTTCTTCGCGATGGATCTTCGTGTCTTTGGGAGCTTCGATGCCGAGTCGGACTTGCTTGCCCTTGATCTGCACCACGCGAATCTTGATGTGATCGTCAATCGCGATCGATTCGCCTAACTTCCGTGTGAGTACCAGCATTCCGCGCTCCTTCAACTTCCAGGTCAAAGTCGTACTGTTCGCCTCTTCGGCGCATATTTGAAAATCGCCCGGTCGCCCGTTTTCGGCAGCTCCAGCACTTCATGCCGGAATGGCGAGCGAGCTTTCCGATCCGTCACTCTTAACGGACGAAAATTCGAGAGGCTTTAGCTATTCTTGCTAGCGGAGGAAGTCAAGAAGACTAGGCTGGATCAACTTACTGGACGAAGCGAGTGACGCCTTCAGTGTGCTTTCTGATTTGTTAAGCTCGCTAACAAGTTCGAAAGTGTCGACATCCTCGAGGCTCGAGGCCAAAGACTTGTTCTCCACGACACCTTTAGACAGATTTTCGCTAGCGCTGTTCAGCGTCGACATGCGGGTGCCGATTTCAGAGCGAGCCACAACCACCTGCGCCAAAGCCGAGTCGAGTCGATCCAAGGCTTCTTGTACGCCCTCCTTCGAGTTCGCACGCAAACTGACTTCAAGATCACTCAACACTCTGAAAACATTTGTCCCACCGGAGCGCCAAGTCTCGCTGATGTTCTCAGCAACTTTTTGCTCACGCGCTTGCGCTCCCTCGGGCTGTGGTGGTGAAGGACGCAACTCAGGAAACTGCGACGCGGGCTCACGAACCGGAATCTTGGGCTCGCTGCGTCCCGGCGTATCCTCGATGCTGGGCTCCGGCACACGCGGTGCGCGAGCTTCACGGCTCTCGCCTAAGAACACGCGATTGCCAGGAACGTTCATCGGCACTTTCGACTCACGATTGATGGCGACTTGAATTTCACCGCCGTCGCCCAGGTAATCGCCGTCGGGCGTGAAGGGCGCCGAGTTGGTGCGGAAGCCGCCAAACAAAAAGCGATCACCCATTTTTCGATTGGCGACTTGAATCGCTTGGCCGCGCAGCTGCTCGATTTCCGCGGCCGTACTTCGGCGCGTACCTTCATTCGCACTGGCATCATTGGACTGCGAGATCGCGAGCTCTTTCGCGCGCATGATGATGTCGCCCATCTCCGAGAGCGACTGCTCCGAAAACTCGACGAAACTCTTCGCTTGGTTGATGTTCTTGATGAACTGCTGCGCACCCTGCAGATCCGTGCGCGTGGCCAACAACCGTGTCGCCGCGAGCGGGTCGTCGCTCGGCTTGTTGATCCGCTTTTGGGTCGCCGCCTGGTTCTGCAGGTTCGCCAAATCCGTGCGATTCTTCTGCAGGCCGGCGTTCACTTGATCATAGTTCATCTTATCCGCAATGCGC
Organism: Pseudobdellovibrionaceae bacterium; assembly: GCA_947462815.1. GTDB lineage: Bacteria > Bdellovibrionota > Bdellovibrionia > Bdellovibrionales > JAMPXM01 > UBA2339. Next base: position 265 of record CANHQR010000102.1, on the reverse strand, counting down.
ATGGCTCATCACATCCGCTTGAGGTTAAGAACCGTGTCGAACATCTCGTCGGCGGTTCGAATCAGCCGGGCACTCGCATCAAAGGACTTCTGATACTCGATCAGCTTGGTTGCCTCTTCGTCGAGCGACACACCGGAAATGCTCTCGCGAAGATTCGTGAGCTGCTTGACGATATTCTGCTGAGTTTCTGCCGAGGTCATCGCGCGCTTGGCTTGAATACCGACCTTACCCACCATACTGGTGTAGAACTCATCGGCGGTAGCCT
>CANHQR010000101.1 GCA_947462815.1 Pseudobdellovibrionaceae bacterium | reverse complement strand
TTGTTGCCATCTTGACGGCGAGCAATCGACTCGAAATAACTGCGCTCGAGAAGCTTCTTCACGAGAAGGTAGAAAGAAGCCTTTGTGCTGGTCGTCTTTTGGTGTTGAGCCAAAAAATGGCTGACATGAAACTCAAAAGTTTTGGCGAAGCCATGATGCCGTTTCACCGTGCGATGAATTAACCAGCGTGCCGTAACGCCAACGATGAAGATCGCCATCATAACGGGGAAGTGGACGGCTTTGCCCACGACCGCGAATTGCTCGAGCAATTTGTAAAATACTTGTTCCAGGGCGAGCATGTTGTTCTCCTTCGTCCTATTCGTCTTTTAAGTTAAATTTGATGATCACGCGCTGGAGCTTCGCGCAGTCATTTTGACGGCAGAAGGCATCCGCGTTGGAGTTCGCTGGCGTTCTCTGATTCGGATCCTGAGCTAAAAAGCTTCGGCCTGTGACTTTCACGAGAGGTAGAAGCTGGCGCTTATGTTGGAAGTCCATGTTGGCGTAAATGTGGTCGAAGATCGCACGCGCACGTTGATAGCTCAGGTCTAAGTTATACTGCACAGCTTTGCGATCTGCCGCCGAGAGCTTGCGAGGATCAATAAATCGGTTTTTGAAAGTCGGCGAGGCGAAGCCGACAATTTCGACAGCACTGATTTTGTTGGCGATGGCCTTATCTTCAAACAAGCTTTGCGAGTAAGCGGGCATCGCCTTTTCGAGCACTCGTTGCATGCCAGGTTTGAGCTTTGATTTGCCGGTGTCGAAGTACTCTTCTCCGAAGCTCAACAACACGTCACCAGTTTTGCCATCGACCTCGGCTCGAATGCCTTGCTTGTTGAATCGATTCTTAATCGACTCGGCCAGCTTACGCTTGGCCTCGAGATTGGCTTGTGCGGTGGCAAGATCGCGGGACGTCTGTTCCAGCCGACCTTTGGTCGCGGCCAATTCGCCCTCTTTCTGGGCGAGAGCGCCTCGCGCACCTTCGGCTTCCGCCTGAGCACGTCGAAACTTTCCTTCAGCGTCGGCGATCTGTTCGGCGAGGCCACGGGCCTTTCGCTCAGCTTCAGCGCGGAATGCGGCCTCACGAGCGGCTCTTTGTTCGCCGCTCAGTTTTTCGGCTGCCAGTTTTTGTTCGAAGGCGGCGCGTTCCGCGGCGGCCTTTGATGCGAACACGTCGCGCAGACCGGCGAGTCGCTCTTGATGTTGCTTCTCAGCTTCGGTGAGCTTGTTACCAAGATCTGAAGCTAAGGCTTGAGTTTTCTCGAGATTCGTCTTGGCTGAAGCCAGTTCGCGAGAAGTTTGAGAGAGTTGCGTGTTGATCTTGTCGATCTCGCCACGGGCTCGGACATTTTGAGCCTCGAGCATCTCGATGTTGCGACGAGCTTGTTCGCGAAGCATTTCGCGTTCGCGGATGAAGGCGGCTTGTGAGATTTTCTTTGCTTTGCGCTCGGCCTCAAGGCGTTTGATGTTGGAGTTGAGTTGTCGATCGAGCTCTTGGATTTTGCGTTCGCCGCTCGCGATGGCGTTACGCTTTTCAGCTAAGTCCTGGTTGAGCTCGGTAATCTGAGTGTCCTGCTCTTCAATTGTATGCTCTTGCTTATCGATAAAGACGTCGCGCTTTGCGATCCGCGAGGATGCCACATTGTTGGCTTGCACGATGGCTTTGACCATGGCTTGGTATTCGTTGAGTGCGCGTTTTTTTTCATCGTGCTCACGAGCCGCTTGACGAAGTTTTTTCGCCTCGTCGTTTGCTTCGTCCTGCAAAAGGTCCAGCTTGCTCATCAAGAGGTCATAGGTCTTTTTCTGATCATCCGAAGCTTGCTGGTCTAAATACTGTTTGTTGATGGTTTCGTAAGCCCGGAGTTGTTGCCGAAGTGTTTCGTTTTCTTTCTCGGTTTTTTTGAGCTGTTGAAACTGCATGAAGCCTTCTGTGCCCTGACGCAGACTAGCGGCCACATATAGCAACAGAAAGATCACAGACAAGCCTAGGAACAAGTCCGAGTAACTCGTCCACATTGAATCATCGGCACTATGGCTTTTACGTTTTGATCGATGAAATGCCATGCGTCTCCTCGTGATATCCCAAGTCACTATCGGCAAATTTGAAGATGAACTTGCTGGGCGGAGGTCTAGAGTGAAGCGAGATGCTCAAGCCGCGCGAGTCGATGACTCATCGAGTGACGTGTCCAAGGAAGTCAGTGGGGACGTCAGCGTGGTCGATTGATGAAGTCCTGAACATGGCGCAGATACTCGTTCGCGGTGCCGTAGCGATACGACGCATCGCCTGAGGTGGCGCTCTCTGTGCCGGGTCTTGCGGACCCTGCGACTGAGGTCATGGCGTTTAGGGGCGCCTTCTGGGAGGGAGGTTGTCGAGTCTCAGAGGCCGTCGGGGGGCGCTGCTGTTTTTCCGACAGCGGATGCTCAACCTCAGGTGTCGCGATCGAAGTGAGAGATGCTTGTCCGGAGGGTTCGGGTGTGGTCGGGTGATCGGCTTCTGAGCCGCTCACCGACTGTGTCGTCGGCGGTGTGGGGCTTGTCGAGTTCGATGTTCCCCAGCGCAGGCCGAGAAAGGTGATGATCATGATGACGCCGACTGCGATGAGTTGTGTGGGGCGAGAGCGAAGATCCCAACGCGGACGGTTCGAAGTGATTTCAGAGACGAAGGAGCTTTCCGCATTTTCGCGACCTGGCCTCGTGCTCGTGACCGTGTAAGAGGTTACAGTCCCCGCTTGTGTTCGTGCTGGGGGCGGAGCCAAGGGCGGTAAGGGTGCGACCGCCTGAGCGGGTGGAACAGGGGCCGAAAAGTAGGGCGAGTCGACAGGAGCAGAGGGCGGTTGCGGGATCGTGACAACCTGCGCACTCGGACTGGAAGCTTGAACGACCACATTGAGACCCAATGCCAATTCCGGCGAAGACGTCTTGGCGACGGGTTGCGGAGTCGCCAGAGCCTGTGCCACCGACGATGAGGGGATCCCGGGAGGGGGTCGATGAGCAACTGGAGTCTCGTTGAGACGGGGCGAAGAAGGGCGCGGAGCGAGAGGTGATGCACCCACAAAGGTTTCGCGCGCTAAGAACGCAGACTCGTGCGTGGACTTGGCGGCCTGTCCCACTTGTGTTCGGACATCGAAATCTGCCTCAACCGCGGCGCGAGCGCCCGGCGAAGTTTGTTCGGGCTCGACGCCTTCGAATTCCTGATCCATGAATTGGAATTCAAGGCTCAAGGCGCCGACATCGATTCTTCGATTTTCTTGAAACTCAATTTGCTGATGTCTTTCGCCACCAAAGTGGAGTCCGTTACGACTCCCTAGATCGACAATTCGAACGAAGTTATCGAGAACGGTGATCTGCGCATGATGACGTGAGAGCGAACGATGGGGAACCGAGATCGTACAAGCAGGGTCTCGACCAATCGTCGAGACACCACTCGACAAAATCGTTTCAGCAAGAACTCGTCCGGCGTTGTCTTTGATAATCAAGAGGATGTTCATGGTGTCTTCCCCAATTGATCCATCGACATTCGCGTCAGCTCTAAAATGATTCCCGATGACACACCTTCGGCTTCCAAGAAGCTATGGAGAAAACTGTTGCCCCGCAGCTGACCCCAACCGACGAGCGAGTGGTGAATATTCGCAGGACTGCGAAGTTTCCGAGTGCACACAAACGAGACAATTTGACGGTCATCGATGTAAATCGTTTGGCAGTCGGCCGAGGAAGATGAACCGAGCCCTGAGGCGAGTCGTTCAAATCGTTCTCGATAGGGAGCGGCAAGAGCCTCGAGGATTTGCGATTGGCTCTTGAGCGGTAGGTTGGTGTCATTGAGGCGGACGACGCCACCTATATGGGCAATTCGCGCTGTACTTTCTGCGGCGGCCTGAGGGTCAGCTTGAAGCTTCACATTCGTGGATAAGACACAGCTGACACCGGCGCCTTCGTGAGCCCAGCGTCGGACGGGACTTCGATTCGGAAGATGGGGTTCACGCGGTTGGCATTGAACAGAAGCGGGCAGGGAACTTGAACTGAGTGGCTTTCTTTCTGGTCGAACACCGAGGAGCCAGTTGCGAAGACCGAAGGGACGATACTCCGAGTAGAAGCTGCGCCAAATTTCTCTTTCAAAAGCGTCCCAGCGGGATCGCACTTGATCAACGAGGTTCGACGCTTGAGCCGGCGAGCGGCGAAGATCAGCAGATAGGCTATCGGATAGTCGCTTCCAAGTCGCGAAGTCCTTTGGCTCAAGCAGAAAATTTCGCGGTGATTTTTTGAAGGCCTCATCATTGGCATCGCCAAAGACTTCTCCGTCAAATACCACAAGCCCCCATCGTGTGATGGGATCAATTTGCGTCAAACGGCCATAGTAGGTGAGGCGGTTGCTCTTGAACTCCCAATTTGGAGATTCGACGACTTGGGATATCGGAAAGTGAGACTCCAGTTGAATGAAGGCCCGATCCGCAGCAACGGCCCAAGCTCGAGTTTCGCCGAGACTGGAGCGTGTGCTGGCATCGACCCACTGAAGGGGGGGACGGATAACGGTACTGACGGTCGACGCGATGCTGGGTCCTGAACTTGCGCCGCCCGCGAAGGACGGCGATGATGCGGCGGACGCCGCGAGGGAAGAAGCCGGTTTTGCCGGCTGCCGAGCCGCTCGAGTTTTCTGAGGAAGCTTGTTGGCCGGCTTCGCCGCGTTCGGCGTACGTGAGTTTCTCGGAGTTTCGGTGTTGCGAGGGCTCGCTTTTCGACTCGGAGATGTCTTCTGGGCACTGGCCATTTCCGTCATCGCGATTAAGCTGCAGCAAAGTGCGACGGCAATGGCTAACTTTCGCGAGCACAAGCCTTGACGGGCAAATCGATGCGTCCCACGGGCTTTGGGGCGAACCTGAGCGTCTAAATTGAGTTCAAGAGCCTGGTCTTTCACGCTCCTCTTATCGGCAAGAGTGGGGGCGCAATCGACTGCGTCCTTGGTCGAGTTCATGCGTTCGTGCGTTTGTGCGATGGTTCACCCGATTCGGCTCACTCGAGACGCCTCACGCAAGACGATCGTCGAGTGATCAGGAAGTCGCAAAAGCGAGGTGATCAGCTCTGTTGCGGGCCTAAGTAAAGCGTGGAAGCGTAGAGACGAGTCGACCCACCTATTTGCAATTCGGCCGGGCAACTGGCCCTCGGAAGTGAGAAACTCTCTTATGCCTCGGAAGAAAGATTCAGTCTCCTCGACAACGAAGATTCGCACAAAACCCAAGACGACGTTGAGCGCTCGGGCGGTCTCGGGATCTAAGACGATCATGACGGAGATGGTGCTACCTCAGCATACCAACTCGTTGGGCGGGGTATTTGGCGGAGTGATCATGTCATGGATTGATATTTGTGGCGCGATTGCTGCCCAACGCCACTCGGGGCATCGCGTGGTCACGGCCTCCATCGACTATTTGCAATTCGTGCAGCCTGTTCTCAGTGGTTGGACTGTGAACCTACGGGCGAGCGTCAATTACGTCGGTCAAACGTCGATGGAGGTGGGAGTACGAGTCGATGCGGAGAACCCCATGACCGGCGCTGCCTTTCATACGGCGAGTGCCTATCTTACTTTTGTAGCCCTCGATGAACACATGCGGCCGATTCCCGTACCGCCTGTGGAGCCGCAAACCGAGGTTGAAAAACGAAGGTTTCTCGATGCACAAAAACGCCGCAAGGCGCGACTCATTCTGGCTGGCAAGGTTTCAAAAGGTCGATCGTAAGTTCACCATCCCGACCATTCTCGATAAAGTTTAGGGGTTCCGAGATTCTCGGGCTGTTGCCGACCCGCTTGGCGTGAGGAAAAATCTAAGGTCCAAGTCGCATAAACTGGGCCAGTTGATTGTGCTTTGGGGTTTCACGAGGCGAGGCGCTGAATTTGCTCTGGCCTCGAGGAGATGCCTCGACCATGTCCACATTGCTTTCCACTAGGCGCCACTTCCGAGCAGCGGACAGCTGTGGTTCGTAGGGGTGT
>CANHQR010000100.1 GCA_947462815.1 Pseudobdellovibrionaceae bacterium | reverse complement strand
CGGCAAAGCGCGAAATTTATGAAATTCCGACTCAGCGGTTTCAGGCAAGAGCAGAAAAATTCTGACTTTGTTGGGCTCCGAAGTCGGCATTGAGCATAGAAACCGATCGAGCTTTTCCTGAGGGGATGAGGTTGTCGATCTGTTTACTGAACCGAGAGACGACGAGGGGTCCAAAGACGTCTGACTTTGGAGCAGACTCCACTCGATGAAGACTAAGTACTCCGTATCTTCGTTGCCGATCACTGTAGGTTGTGTCTGCTGAGGCGGTGGATCGGCGGTGGAGGGCGGGGACTTAGGAGAACCCGGTTTGGCTTCCTTGCTCTCCGTAGAGACCTCATTTGCAGCTAAACCCTCTGGCGAATCAGGCGCCAAAGTTTGAGGAGGAGAGGGTGCTGGTGGAGGCGGCTCGAGACTTCTTCGCAGTTCATAATCGTGTTCGCCGAGAACTTCGCTGATCCATCGCTCAAGATCTGCTTTCAATCCTTGTTGCCGAGGCGAAAGGGGGCCGGCGGAATCTAAAGCTTTCGCCGTCGTCCGCCGCGAGGTTTCATCATCGAGAATCATGAGGACGCGGGCCATACCCCTTCAGAATAGCTTGGGTTCTGTCGATTGCGGTGACGAAAAGTCTAAGATTCACATTGCTGTCTCAATATGGAGCGAGATCTAGCTAAAGGTCTGAGATTTCGGCTCATTTAAGCGTCGCTTTCTTCGTTTTTGAGCTCTTCCAAAGTCTGGCACAGCTTGTGAACAGTATGTCTTGTGTAGATGAGGAGAGAGCTCGCAGGGAGAGCCACAATTTTGAAAAATCCCACTTCTCCTCACTGAAACGAAACTGAACGTGTGGTGTGAGAGCTCTCGGAGGACACATGTGCCGCGAAAACCTTAACCAACGACCCAATTCGATTCGTTCCGCACGATCCTTGGTGGTCATGGGGTTGATGTTGGGTCTCTCTGGCTGCAATCCGCAAAAGTTTGAAGGTCAGAGCGCTAGGGTCCAGGACATCGAAAGTTCCGAAGTTTTGTCGAACTATTTTAAACTTTCCGAAGTCAGCTTCAACCAATCGCAGGAAACTCTCGAAGAAAACCGCACGACGCTCAATTTTGAAATCGTCGACGCCAATGGTAATCCCGTCGAGGGCATTCGCGCCATGGATTTGCAGTTGAGTGAATCGGGTAAGCCTGTATCGCAATTTGATCTGGATTCGAATTCCAAGAAAATCGTCCAGACCGTCGACATTGTCTTTGCCGTAGACGTTACGGGCTCAATGACACCAACAATCGAATCCGCGAAGCTGAGACTCATTAATTTTATTCATCGCACTCGTGCCGCCGGATATCACACGCGCATGTGTTTGCTCACTTTTGGAGACTACACGGTCAAAGCTTGTACCCGTTTCTATGATAACGATCCGACGAAGCCTGAGACGATGAATGACGTGAATGCGCTCATCTCCGAGATCTCCAAGCTTCAGGCTCTGAAGGGTGCAAATGATCCCGGAGGTTATGATCTCAACGAAAACCCGATGCGCGCCTTGATTGATGCCGCCGCTGCTCCGTTCTTGGCGGATTCACAGCGCTTCGCGATCTTAGTCACCGATGACGGTTTTCTCTACTCTCCAGGAAATCAGGGCGCTGTTGGAAATCTCGCGCCTCGATACAACGAGGTGTTGCAGGCTTTGGATCGTTCGAAACTTAAAGTCTTCGCAGCGACACCAAGCCAGGCGGGTTATAACTCTAATTTCCAAGGCCAGCGTGGTGTGGTTCAGGCCAGCGGTGGCGAGCACTTCTTGTTTAGCGATTTGATCGGCGGTCGCATCACCCTCGATACAATTTTGAATCGCATCATCGCTCGTGTTCAGGTGAGCTACAAAATTTCCTACACGGCTCGCGAAACACAAGGTCATCGACCAAATTTACCTCTCGAGGCTCGCAAAATTGAGATGAAGCTTGCGGATGGTCAAAGTGTGTTTATTCGCAATCTTCAAGTCCAATCGAACCTGCCATACGGTCGCGCCGAGTACAGACGCAAGTGGCGAGTCAGCGACAAAATGGCGCGTGAAGGGACTTTGCGAGTGCGACTCAATGGCCAGGAGCTCAATCGCGGATATTGGTTCCGTGATGGAGAGATTGAGTTTGATGTTCCGCCCGGACCTGGAGAGAGTTTCGAAGTCAGCTATGAGCCGGCCCAACTGAAGGACGCGCTCGAGCTGACGCCGATGATTCTTCCTGGCGACATGAGTCCAGCGGGTGTGGATCTTGAGTTGAACGGGAAAATAGCGATACCGGGAGATGTGATGTTCGAAAAGAATCTCGAAGGTCAGTGGTCGGTTCGCCTCGCAGATCGAGTCCTCAGTGAAGATGACCCCTATCAGATTCGTGGCGCACGTGGGCTCACGGTCCGTATGTTCTATGAAGAGCCAAAAGAAACTGCGATCCGCCGCTAACGGCCGGCCCAAACACCATCCGCCCTCCAGGGCACCATCAATGAAAAAGCCATCCGCTTGTCGGGCGCCATAAATGAAAAAGCCATCCGGCCATCGGGCGGATGGCTTTTGGCCATCTACGGGAGTCGTTGGGTTCGTTAAATAAATCTCAGGGCTGAGGGCCGCTTGCCGAACCCGAGCTTTCAGCGGCCCAATCGACGAGTCGTCTGACTAAAGTTTCATTGTAACTCATCAGTGACTTCGGCATACGAGTTCCAAACTTCGCAAAGTGCTCACGATGGCTGCGCACTTCTTCACTCCAAGCTTGGCCGTTGATTTCAGTTAGCTTTTCGAACGCAGCTCGCGACATGCTCGACTCAAGCCCCGACCAATCGAGATCTGTGAAGCTGGGGCTGACGCCGAGGGGATGCGTCACGCCTTGGCCAGCGCGGTCCTTTACGCGCTCAAACATCCACTTGAGAACTCGCATGTTGTCGCCGAATCCGGGCCACATGAACTTGCCGCTTTCGTCTTTGCGGAACCAGTTCACGCCAAACACCTTCGGGAGTTTGAGGCCTTTGGACTCAAACGATAGCCAGTGTTGGAAGTAGTCGGCCATGTTGTAGCCGCAGAAGGGAAGCATCGCCATAGGGTCCCGACGGACGACGCCTGTAGCGCCTGCGGCGGCCGCCGTGGTTTCGCTGGCGAGTGTCGCTCCGAGATAAACGCCACCTGTCCAAGAATCCGATTCGTAAACGAGTGGAACAAGCTGCGCTCGACGTCCACCAAACACCATAGCTTCGAGCGGCACACCTTGCGGGTTGTCCCACTGATCATCCAGAGACGGACACTGCTCAATCGCCACGGTGAAGCGCGCGTTGGGGTGAGCGGCAGCTCGCCCACAGTCCGGAGTCCAAGCTTGACCGGTCCAATCCGTCAGCTTGGCTGGTGGAACCTTCGACATTCCTTCCCACCAAACATCTCCGTCTTCAGTGAGAGCCACGTTGGTGAAGATCGTATTCTTGTCGATCGTCTTCATTGCGTTTGGGTTGGTGTCCGAAGACGTGCCCGGCGCGACGCCAAAGAAACCCGCTTCGGGATTGATGGCCCAAAGTCGACCATCGGGACCTGGCTTGATCCATGCGATGTCGTCTCCGACTGTCGTAAGCTTCCAACCATCAAAGGCTTTGGGTGGAACCAGCATCGCGAAGTTCGTTTTACCGCAAGCTGAAGGAAAGGCCGCGCCCACATAGATCTTTTCGCCAGCGGGTGACTGCAATCCCAAAATCAACATGTGCTCCGCCAGCCAGCCCTGATCGCGACCCATGGCGGAAGCCAAACGGAGAGCAAAGCATTTTTTGCCGAGCAGCGCGTTGCCGCCATAGCCGGAACCAAAGCTCCAGATCTCATTTCGTTGCGGGTAGTGAACAATGTACTTCTCAGCGTTGCACGGCCAGGCCTTGTCAGCCTCGCCATTGGCTAAAGGAGAACCCACGGTATGCAGGGCCTTCACGAATTGGCCATAATCTCCAAGGGCTTTCCAAACGCGCTCGCCCATGCGGGTCATGCGACGCATATTCACCACAACATAGGGCGAATCGCTCAGTTCGATGCCGACCTTCGCAAGCGGTGACCCGACGGGTCCCATGGAGAAGGGAATCACATACAGCGTTCGGCCACGCATACAGCCCTTGAACAACGGACGAAGCTTGGCATCCATTTCAGCGGGATTCATCCAGTTGTTGTTGGGACCAGCTTCTTCAGCTGTGGGCGTGCAAACGAAAGTTCGGTCTTCAACCCGAGCCACGTCCTTCGGATCCGACCAAGCCAGGTAAGAGTTAGGACGCTTGGCTGGGTTGAGGGCGCGAAAGGTACCGTTCTGAACGAGGCGATCGATCAAAAGCTTTTCTTCGGCCTCGCTGCCATCGCAGAAGTGAACCGAAGAAGGTTCACAGAGGGAGACCACGCTCTCGATCCAAGTCAGAAGTTCCTGATTTTGAACCGGAGATGCGCTCTTCACTTGTTGCCAGAGTTGTTGCGAGCTCGTCATCGTCATGTCGGACATTCTCCCCACACGTGCGCTCCGTTGTTGTTGGACGTGATCTGGAAGGACAAGGTGTGCGCCAGAAGGCGCTCCCAGGACTTCGCTGCCAACTCGAACAGAAGTTGATCATCGGAAAATTGGGCCGAAACCTAACATAGGCGGGGGCGCGGCCAAAGGCCTCTTGTTTGCCCGTGTCAAAAGCGCCCGGGGTGCGGCGTTTTTTTCAACACGGAACTTCGCTTTAGAAATCAATAAAAACAATAATTTAGACGATTTTAGGGAGGTGCGAAATTCGCCACTGGACAAGCGTTGTATCTCAGTGCTTAATGCAGTGCATAATTATTCTCTACAATAAGGATTGAGCATGCGCATCGTCAATGTCCTTGCGAGTCGTCTTCTCTCGGTTCGTCTTTCGAAGTCCGCGGTCTCTGCCAGGAGCAAGTGGGGAGTTGATGGTTGTTTTTTTAGGAGTTCTTTTCTGAGGCGTGCCTTTCTTGGGGGGGCGCTTCTCGGTGGCCTCATGGTCTCGGCTCCGAGTGAAGCTCGGCAATGTGGTGACTTGTTTCTCAGCGATACCTCCGCATTGGCCATCAAGTCTGAGATTCAAAGCTTCGAGCGCAAGATTGAGTTCTGGAAGAACCTCACGGGTCACACGGCCCGTCGGCATGTGATCGAGGCCAACCGTCGTTTTCAACTGATGCGCTTTCATCTTCAAGGCGGTGAGGTGAACGCCGTCGTTGAGGTTTATCGCCAACTCTTTCGTGAGGTTGAGCTCGACATTCACCGCATGCGCGACTTGCGCGCGCGAAGTGAGAGTATGCTTCGAGTTGGCCGCAGTGAAGAGTCGGTCCGACTTGAGCTCGAAGCTCGTCGTCACGAGCGAGCTTTTGGCGAGTCCTATGGGGAATATGTTCGTGTCCGTACGGAACTTGAGACTTTAGCGGCGGGTGAGGGCGCAACCGCACAAGCGGCACAGCGGGCCTTAGACGCTTTGGGTTTGCGAAATCTCCGGCAAATGTTCCCTTCGCTCGGGCTACCGGCCGATCGAGTGAGTCTCGATGTCGTGCGCGAGGCTTTTCGCAGATCGCCTGAGGCTCTGCTGGCAAAGCTCGAGCGCGATTTGAGCGCCGAAAGAAGAACCGCGATCTTCATGATTGGCTTGCCGGTTCTCAACGCGAGTCAGGCTCTGCTGTATCGACTGCCGCCTGTGGCTCGTGAACGCGTTACGTCGTTATTGGGGATGAGTTACGACGTATATCTTCGCGATCGATATTTTCCAGAAGTGGAGCGTGTGCTGCAGTATTCGGGACCCGAGTCCCAACAGCTGCGCCTGTTGATGGAACTCAACGCCAAAGGAACTCGAGATGAGTTGCTTCTGGTGATGGCGCGTTTGGTGAATGCCGAGTCGGCGTGGGTGCGTCTGCGGCGACAAGCGGAGGGCGAGCGCGATCTGCCGATGACGCAGAATTTTCTGGAGCGTATGCGGAAAGCTGAAGTCGAAGCTCAGCGTTTGGGTGCTCTCTCCTTGTATCAGCGTATCGCGATGTCGGAGCGAACGGCGCGAATGATTCTCTTGATCACAGGCGCAGGGGCTGCGGCTTACGCGCAGTGGGGCGATGATCTGGATGAGGATGTTCGCGGTCTCTT
>CANHQR010000099.1 GCA_947462815.1 Pseudobdellovibrionaceae bacterium | reverse complement strand
TCGGAGTCGGGCTGGGTGTCGGATTCTCTGGAGAGACCGACGTCGCGTTGGGTGTTGAGTTGATCTTGCTCAAAAGCGGCAAGCCAAAGCCTGTCGTCAAGCGGTCGCCGAAATCTTCGTTGCCGGACTCGATCACGACGAAGACTTCTTCGAGGTTCGATGCGCTGACCGCCGGCTCCACCATGGCTTCCTGTGAAATACCAAAGTCCGTCTTGCGAACCGAAGTCACGCGACCAATCGGAAAGCCCTTGGGGAGGTAACCCTTCGACCCGCTCGTGACGACGGCGTCGCCCACGGTGACGTCATCGGCGCGTTCCAAGTATCGAAGTCGAAGCGAGCCTGAGCTTCGACCGTTGGTCAGTCCGCGAGCGCGAGTCCTTTGCACCAAAGCGTCAATCGATGCCGATCGATCGGTCAGGAGGATCACTTGTGCCGAATCCATTTGTGTCGACACCACATAGCCGACGACGCCGTTGACGGTGATGATGCCTTGGAGTTTGCGCAGGCCCTCGCGGTAGCCGCGATTGATGCGAATCGACTCGTGATCGGGATTCAAATCGCGAGCGATGACCTTTGCAGCTAAGAGTTTCATCTTCGTCTGTTCGCGGAACTCAAGAAGCTTGGAGAGCCGCTGATTTTCCAGCTTCAATTCTTCAATCGATCCGAGCTGGGCTCGAAGCTCTTCATTTTCTCGGAGCAGAGACTGATTCTGCCGCTTGATGCCAATCAGATTCAAATACATCGAGGTCGTGCCGCGCACCCCGCTGGTAAAGTTCGAATAGCTGTCTTGCATGAGCGAGATGGTCCAAGAAAACGGTGCCTGGTACCAAGGGGCCTCGCCCGGAGCGCGTTTCATATTGATCGAGATGATGGGTAAGGCCACCACCGAAATCACCACTAAAATTTTGCGAATATCAAAGGCGAAGAAATTCAAAGTTGCTCGCTCCGTAGATGGCTCATCGTTGCCGAATACAGTTGCCGAATACAAACGAATCTGACGTCGGTCGACGGCAATGACGTGAAGGAATCTCCACGCATGCCGATCTGGCAAAGAACCACGATTGACCTTCGTTGAATCCAGGAGAAAACATGATGAGTTTTCTGCTGGAACGGGTCGGATTAAGTCGTGAACTCGCCCCCAACGGACAGACGCGCTCCTGCTTCCCAATTTTTTGGCCGTAACGACCCGTCTGTCATGTGTTGCTTCACGTGTTTCGCGGCGCTTCAAATGCCTTGAACTTTCAGGGAAAAGTCGCTGACATACAGAACTTCGATCGGCTCAACGTGAAGGTTCGTCAGATTGAGCTTCGGTCGGCTCGTTCAGGGCCAATAACCTGAGCCTTGAGCCGGCCTCACCACCTGTTCGGCGAGCCGATCGATGAAATCCTATCGACGAGCTCCATGGCATCAGATTCTATGGCATCAGATGCCGAAGAGAATTTGTTGATGTGAGAGCCGGGCGCCGGGGAAATCAGGGCAAGAAACCGACGACGGAGCGAGAGAACGAGCACCAAAAAAAGCGAGGAACCCATGTCGCAACAAGCAGCCAAAGTCCGATCATCATTGCGTGAAATCTGGCGAACGGATCGGCGTCGAATTACTCGAGCCATCGCAGCCTGGGTGTTGTTCTTGGCCATTATCATCGTCTTCATCTTCTTTGGTGTCACTCCAGACCGTATGGGTGCAGAGCACGGGGGCTGGGCGGCCCAAGTCAATGGCAAGATCATTTCTCTAGCCGACTTCTCGCAAGTCGCGGAGCAAATGCGCGCCGATCCGCAGGTGCAGATGTTTGAGCAAAGCAATCCTGAGTTCGCCCGCGCTTATGCTCAACAGCAGGCCCTCACCCAGCTCATTCGCCGGCAAGTCATGATCGAAGACTTCAAGAAGAATCGCATCTTCGTCCCAGATCGTGAGGTCGCGGAGGTTCTCGTCAAAATTCCAGCCTTCCAGGAGAATGGTCAGTTCAGCCGCACCCGTTACCTCCAGTATATTGAAGGCTCAGGACAGACAAAGGGTGGCTTTGAAGATCGCTTGCGCGAGCAGCAGCAGGTCGAGCGCGCTGCCCGCGCCTTCGCGGCAGCACTTCGGCCTCTGGCGATCGAAGATGAACGTCTCAAGAAGGTGGAGTCGCAAAATGTGAGCGTCGACGTTGTCAGTTTTCCCCTCGAGATTGTGGCTCCGGAAACTGTTCCCGCTGCAGCAGTGCGAGATTTTTTGGCAAAACCTGAAACTGCGGCTCGTGTGAAGGCCTACTACGACGCGAACTCGGCCAAGTATAAAATGCCGGAACAAGCTAAGGTCCGACACATTCTTTTGGCAGTCGATGAGAAGGCGGCTGATAAGGACTGGGAAGCCGCCCGCAAAAAGGCTCTTGAAATCTCCGCACAGATCAAGGCAGGGTCGGATTTTGCGTCGCTTGCGAAAAAGAACAGCGCAGATCCCGGATCCAAAGATGCCGGTGGTTTGATCGATTTCTTCCCACGAGGGCAGATGGTGCCTGAGTTCGAGGATTATGCTTTCAAGGGTAAGATCGGCGAGATCTCGGAGCCGATTCGAACCAAATACGGCTTCCATATTGTTCGCGTCGAAGATCGTCGCGCAGAGAAAACGACAAGTTTGGAGGAAGCACGCGAAGACATTGCGGAGCTCTTGCTGGCTCAGGAGCAATCGCGTGAAGAGGTGGCCCAAGTCGAGCGAGCCCTCGCGGCGCAAGATCGGGCCGGCGTTGAGGCCTTTCTTGCCAAGCACAAGTTGAAGTTTTCCGAGTCGGGGGATGTCTCCATGACGGCCAATTCGCTGCCCAAGGTCGGCGGTGGTGCGGAGGCCGTTTCGGAGGCCTTCCGTTTGACCGCTGATCGACCTTACGCCAAGTCGCTCATTCGGCAGGGTGGGCAGGCCGTCCTGTTGAAGTACCGTACAGGGATCCGCTCGACTCTGGCTTCGTCTTCGGCATCGGGTAAGTCGGGCAAAGACGAAGCTCTGACTCCTGAGGCGGAGCGACGCGCCCGCGAGCTCATGTCTTACTACCGTGGTCAAGAGGCCATGAGCGACTGGGTCGAGATGCTGACGAAGTCAGCTCAGGTGAGCGTGAATCCGGCGGTCGGACAGAATGCAGCGGCTGGTCGCGAATAACTGAAGTGGTCTCGTTGAGTGTTGCTTCGACGGGCTCGGTCTCTCGTCCTCTGCGTCTATGCATTTCGCGCGACGATTCCGAGCCAACTGCCCTCAAATTCGATTCAAATCCGCTCCTTCGGCATAATCAGGAATTCGCAACACTCAGCGATGCCAGTTTACTGACTCACCCGAGCTCCGCCTGGAGCCCCCGCCCCAGGCGCTCCTGCGCCGGGCTCAGAGCCTGGACTTGCAGGAGTCGGTCGTACCTCCCGATTGGCCGCAGAAATCCGATCTCGTAGAACTCGGCATTCTTCGCAGTGAGCCTCGCGAGATACCGGCGTGTTGCAGAACGAAGCGAGATTGCGGCGGAAGTCTTCATAGGCCTCGCGAAGGCCTGGGACGCTTCGAGATAGGAATTGGGCGGCAGACTCGCCATCTTGGGCTTGTCCAAATCGATCGTCGCAAGTCTTCGTCGCGTTAGCGGATCGCGGAACGCAGCGGCCGACCGCCTGTCGACTGCCCTCCGTTTCATCTTGGCTCACGGAAGCTAAACCATAAATCAATGGGTTACAGAGCGTTTGACGGGAGTTGGCGCACTGCACGCGAAAGCCACTAACTTCAAAACTCGATCGACCTCTGCAGTTTCCCGCTCGAACTGAGCTGGCATTGAAGTCGCCGCTTGTGCCGCCATAGCGAGTGAGGTTTCCCCCGTGCAGACAGATGCCGCCATTTTGGCGGGAGTGCAGTCGAAAGACTTGAAGTCTGGCAGGAGTGGAGGCCTCCGAGGCTTGGCAGGCTTCGTGGATGTCTGCATTTGCGGGGTTGATCTCGGTGCGTGCTGCAGGTGCGCGCGCGGGACGGGATTCTGGAGGCAAGACTTGGCCGTCAGCTCGGTAGGCTGAGCCTGAGTGCGGGCCACTCTCCGTTGCCACGCCTCGATCTCTTAAGTTGGCGAGTCGTTCATCATCGGCTGCCAACACACAATGAGCGCCGTAGAACTGGCCATCGACTCTTCCAACGTGATTCACGATGACAGTGCCGGGTCGGCTCAGGCACCCCGACACGTCCGCGCTTGAACTGCGAACTCGGCAGATTTTGAGATCTCGGCCGCCAACCGTAAAGGTCACTTCCTCTGTGCCGTCGGGGCACGCATTCGCAGAGGCGGAGTGAATCGTGAACCAACTCCAAAATGAAGCCCGGAGTGAGTTGCGCTGCTCGTCGCTGAGTTGGGAGAAGACTTCGCTGTGTTGGCGTCGTTGAGACAGTTCGCCGAGCATTTGGCGAACACGGCGCAGGTAAGCGTCACGATCGGCGAGCGAAAGCGACATCAAGTGTTCGTAACTGATGAGTTCATACGCGGCCGCATCGGCCGTTTGGCGATTCTGCGCGAGGGCCTTCGATGAATTGAAGGACACACACGCGATGGCAAGCCCTGCGATCAACCAAAACCTCGATTGGCGCACAATAGCTGTGTTCATGAATTCGTTTCGGAGTCGTTCCGCCTCGACTCAAGCCCGGGCCGTCAAATCTTCGGCTTCAATCAGGATTCAAAGCGGGATTCGAGGTGGGATTGGTGGGGATGTGTCTCAAATTGAGACGGAGATCTGGAGAACGCGTGGGACGCGATCGGCGGAGTTGGCCGAGCTCCTGTTAACTCCAGTTCATCGCCGGGTCATCGAAGGGTGGGGAAATTCCAGTGAGGTGAGAAGACACGTTGGGTGAGGAGATCCGTTGAGTGAGAAGGTCCGTTCGGTGAGAAGGTCCGACTCTCGAGGAAATTCGAAGTCCCTCAGGGTAGGGATGATTTTGGTGCCCCGGGGGAG
Organism: Pseudobdellovibrionaceae bacterium; assembly: GCA_947462815.1. Taxonomy (GTDB): domain Bacteria; phylum Bdellovibrionota; class Bdellovibrionia; order Bdellovibrionales; family JAMPXM01; genus UBA2339. The sequence goes on along the minus strand of CANHQR010000099.1, from coordinate 1,416 downwards.
ACTCGAACTCCCAAATCCTTACGGACATCGGATTTTGAGTCCGACGCGTCTACCAGTTCCGCCACCAGGGCAATCCGATGCGGGTGTTTCGCGCAACTCTCTGCGCTAACAGGAGCGAGATTGATACGGCGAAGTGACACCAAGCTCAAGAAGTTCTTTCAAGACTGCCTAGAGGACGAACAGGCCCACCGAGGTCCCAGCTCAAAACTGTGGGCTCAGCTCTCGGTTAAAGCCGTTAACGCTTCGTGGCACAGGCCTTGTATTAGGCTGCTCCGAACTTGTCTCTCGCCGGCTGTAGATCGCTGGATAAGGAGTAGTCCGATGAAAAACCTCATTCGATTGATCGCGGTTGCCCTCTTTGTGGCTTCGGGTTCCGTGATTGTGACAGCTCAGGCCCAAACGGCTGAGCCCGGCAAGCGTCTCGTCAAAATCGACGAGTCCACCGGCGAGTTGGTGGAGGTTGAGCAGCCCGCGCCCACAGCGCCGGCGAACCCGATCTTCATCGTCAATAGCCAAAACCAAAAGTCCACTCAAGGACAGGCCAACGTTCAGGCTCAGGTTCAGGATCAGCCCACAAGTGTTGTGGAAGATTCCCCTCTGAGTATTTCGGCTGCTGAGAAGCGCCGCCGCGAACGTCAGCAGCTTGAAGTCTCGACGGAGCAGAAAATCGTCGAAAAACTTGAAGAGGCTCGCATGGAAGATGAGAAGCGTCGCTCCGACCGCCTGCTGAAAAACTTCGGGGGTTCTGAGGAAGCGTCGGCTCCCGCGCCGGCTCCGCAAGTGATCTATCAAGCTCCTCCGCAGCCTGTCGTTGTGGCTCCGGCTCCGATCGCCGCTCCCGTTGTGGAGGCGCCGAAAGAAGAGGCTAAGCCGATCGACATCAAGGGTGAAGTGAAGGCCGCACTTGAAGAAATGAAGCCGAAGGAAGAGCCGGCTCAGCCTGAATATTACGTCGGTGGCTTGGTGGGTATGGGTAAATATCCCGACGTCATCAACGTTCGCGGCAACATCGCGACAGGTGTGACAGTCGGAATGATTTCGCCCGAGCGCTTTGTGGCGGAAGGTTCTTTCATCTACTCGGAGTACGACATCGAGGTGATCGATCAGGGCTATGCTTATTGGTATCCCACGTTCAAGACGATGACTCAGTACAACTTTACGGGCGGCGTGAAGTATCAACTTTTGCCTGGAAGGTTTCGTCCAGTCGTCGGTGCGTTGGCCGGTTATACTCATCGTCAGTATCGCAACAAGCAGTACTACGGTGTGAACTCTGATGAAGCGACAACGAACTCTTTTGATGTTGGCTTTGTCGCGGGCGCGGACTTGATGCTGACAAAGAACTTCTCTGTGGGGATCGATTTCCGCTATATGAAGAACGTAGCTTATCGCGAGAATTCGCAGTATCCCTCAAGCTTC
>CANHQR010000098.1 GCA_947462815.1 Pseudobdellovibrionaceae bacterium | reverse complement strand
CGATTTGGCCTTTATTGCTTGTATGGCCGAGGACTGTGGGCTGGTGGTGCCCCCTTATGCTGAAGCGATTTGTACTTCACTCCTCGGGCAGAAGCTTGTTCCCAAAGGTTTAGAGGCAGGTCAGACGGAGAATCATCGACTCCAAACCCTCAAGAGCTTCTTTAAGCTTGAAGCGGGCCCTGCGCATCGTGCGGACTCAGACGCTGAATTATGTCTGCTGGTCGCGATGAAGCTCTTTGAGCGACTGCCCCCGGAGGCGACGGTTCGCGATATTTCCAATTCGATGAGGCGTGACTTCGGCTCAGGGCAACTCAAAAGTCCGGCCCACGAATGGAAAGGGCCGATGCTGTTGAAAGACTTCGGTCTGATGCATCTTCGTCGCCAGCTGCCTTGGTTGGAAGAGTTCGTGCGGTTGGCGCGACTTAACGTCGATGGGCCTCGCCACAAAGCGAGTTTGGACTACAACAAACTCAAAGATCGGGAGATCTACCCGATTGGCGTGATACCGCAAATGGCAGGACATGTCTTGATGGCCTACGAAGCGGCCGACACCACGCAGGCCAAGCGTTTCTATCTCAACAAAGTACAAGGTCTGCGGGCACTTTGAGATCTGAGAAAAACTGAGATCAATGTCGACGCTTGAGTGGCGTGACGTTCTGCGGGTACTTGCCGACCTCTGTCGTTTCGCGCGGCGAAGGATCAGGGTTTTGAAACGGCGGCGGTGTGTTTTCGAATCGGCTTTGAGCTGTTAGGGCTTCGACGTAGCGCTCGCTCATGCGTTCAGCGATGTTCTCTAGATGTTTGAACTCATCGCCAGCGCGAAGCTTGAGTTTGCGCGGCCGCCCGGCCACTAAATCGTCCAAGAATTTTTCAAAAGCATAGAGAGGTCCGGCGATGCGACTCGACAGCACGCGACCGACAAGAAAGAGAATGGCCGAAAAACTTATGGCCACAATCGTAAAGGTCATCGTGAAGGGAAGAAGATAATGGTCCAAAAGTTTTTCGTTCGAGCCGACCAAATCGATAATGGTGACTCGCAAAAACGTATAGCTAAAAACGCCCGCGATGAGCGAGAAGCCGAGACCGATTCCCGTCAGCAAAAAGCAATAACGCAATTGGAACTTGATGTTCACCCACATGCGCTTGCGAGTGTTTTCGGCGGGCCACAAAACTTCTGATTCTCGAAACAGTGCGACCGCGATCATTCCGTATCCGACCCACTGTAAGACATCAGCGAGGTTAAATGCCGGAGACGCGTTTTGCGGTGAGCCTAAGACGATAAAGTCGATCACGTAACCATTGACGATTCGATCGGTGACGTTACCCAGGATTCCGCCGAGCAGAACGCTCATACCGGCGCGCAGCTGCAAAGACTTAATCGGCAACAAATACTGAATGATCGAGAATGTGAAGATCAGGAAAGCGCCGCCCGTTGAGAGCGTCACAATGCGCAAGACGGCGGGGAGATCCGAGAAGAGACCCAACATAGCGCCATGATTGTGATGGAGCACAAAGCCAAGAGGCCCATTAAAGCTCACCGACTTCAGGCCCTCGGCCCAAGCTTTCGTAATTTGATCAATTCCCCAGGTCAGGAAGAGGGGGACAAGAACGATGATCCAATCTAAACGACGCAGTTGCATGCTCTCATATCGGCTCAAGCGCGGCCGACTTCGAGGTCGAGAACGCAGAAATTCCTAACCCTAACCCACTACTTTTTTCTGAGCTTCGTCAGAGCTGAATAATCGCCGTTTTTGGAGGGTGAGTAACCCTCGACCTTGGGCGATACCACCGCGACCTCGAACTCATACCAGAGCGGAATGATGGCTAGATCCTCGTAGATCATGCGCTGGACCTTCTTATAGTGGGAGACTCTCTTAGCGTGATCTTCGATCAGCAGCCCCTTCTCGACCAGTTGGTCGAGTTCGGCGTTCACATAGCTGCCGCGGTTCTTTCCGCCCGGAGGTTTTTCTTTGGAGTGGAAAGCCGAGCGATAGATATCAGGATCTGTAGTGCCGACCCACTTCATCGTCGCGAGCTGAAAGTTACCCTTTTTAATGTCGTCATAGAAGGTCCCCCACTCGAAACTTTGCAGCTTCGTCTTCAGACCCGCTTGATCGAGTTGATGACTCAAGACTTTACCGTTTTCGACAGCCTGGGTGGAGTTCGAAGTTTTTAAAGTCAATTCTACGCCGTTGGCCGTCGACTTCTTCAGCAAAGCCTTGGCGCTCTCCAAATCAAACTTTGGCGGAGCGAGGGCCACGTCATGGAAGGGATTGGCAGGAGAAAGAATGCTTGTCGCGGGTTGAGCTAGCGATTCAAGTTTGAAACGAATGATTTCTTCGCGGTGAATGGCTGAAGAGATCGCTTCGCGGACTTCGCGATTCTTGAGTAAAGGATCTTGCAGGTTCACCAAGATGTAAGTCATCGAAAGGCCGGGATACTTGAAGACCTGAAAGCCGCCGCGTTTCTCGATCTCACTGATCTTAGCAGGGGGCAGATCTTGCTGAATCAAGTCGAGTTCGCCTTTAATAAATTTCAAAAATCGTGTGTTGTCTTCCCGCACAATCTTGAAAGCCACTTGCGAGATCTGCGGTGTTGCGTAGGCGTGTCCCGAGCGTGCTTTGAAGCGAATCTCATTCGCATCGGCGCTCACAAACTCAAAAGGGCCGGTACCCATGGGTCTTTTGCCGAAGTCTTCCCCGGCCTTTTCGACCATGTCCTTTGGCAAAATTTTGACTGTCGAAAGATCCGTCAAAAGTGTCGCGGAGAATTGGCTCAGTTTGAGTTTTAACTCTCCGCCTGTCTTTGCGTCGTAGGTGGCTTCGACCTTCGAGATCGACTTGAGGGCGCTTGCAAAGGGACTCTTGTCCGCCTGAGCCTGAGCAAAGGTGAACAAAAGATCCTCATCCGTCAGCGGTCGATCGCCTTGAGCGGTCGGAAAACTCAGGCCAGGTCGAAGTTGAAAGGTGTAGGTGAGCTGATCGTATTTCCACGAAGAGGCCGCCTCGCCGATGATATCGAGCTCCGGACCGACGCGCACGATTGAGGAGAATAAAAGCGAGCTCAATCGCATACCCACGGCATCTGTCGCAAAACGGGGATCTAAAGTCGCAGGTCCAGCAGAAATGCCGACGTAGAGAGTGTTGGGATCATCGCTCGTCTTTTTTGTACAACCTGAACTCCCCAAGGCGATGGCCAAGGTGATGACAAAATTGATGATTTGTAGGCTCAATCGAGTACCAACGGCTTTCGCGGTCTGGGAGGGATTGTGCGCGGTCATTTTGGGGGCTCGGTTGAAATGAGAACGGTGGCAGCCCAGATTCTTCAAGATCAAAAAAAGCATATGCATGCTGTTGGCTCCTGCAACGTGGGGTCTGGGAAGGGGCGTGATGAGCCGTTTGAATCAACACGTCTCTTTGATCTCATAGACTTTCGATTGTTTCAGAGAGTGTCAATTTCCTTCTCGACCCCTGGCAGCCGGCTCGTTAGGATTTTAAGCCATGACGCAAAATCGACGTTCCTTGCGAAGCTCAGAAACCAAGCGAAAATCACACTCTTCATCTCAACTTCTGTTGCGGGGATGGCTTGCGCTCAGCCTAGCGGTACTGTTGATTCAAGCGACGGCAGGGGCTCAATCACCCATGACCTTGCATGGCGATGAAGGTGTTGATGCCGGCGCTCACGTCGCCGCTGACGTCGCTGCTGACGTCGCTGCTGACGTCGCCGTGGTGGCGCCCGTCGTGGATCCACAAGACTTACGGAAAGAAGTCGTTGGATCCCCGCGCGGTCCAGGCTCACCCGGGCAAGTCAGGCGTAAACTGAAGCGCTTGATTGACGGGGCACGCTTTCCAAAGGGCAGCTTAGGTTTGTGGGTGGGTCTCGCCAACGACTCGAGCGCGAATGCGCCGGCCATTTTTGAAATGGCCTCCGAGCAAAAAATGATACCGGCGTCGGTGACTAAGATTGCCACGGCAGCGGCGGCACTTGAGCTTTTGCCGCCAGGTTACAAGATTCCGACTCGCTTGATGTCTGCAGCGTCGATTGAAGGTGATCGTTTGCGCGGGGATTTGTATCTCGTCGGCGGTGGCGATCCCACATTCGTCAGCGAAAACTTGTGGTTCTTGGTCAATGAGTTTTTGCGCACGGGCGTTCGCCAGATTGAGGGTTCGCTGATCGTCGACGACACCTTGTTTGATCAAGAGCGCTATGCGGAGGATCGGCCTGGAGTTCGCGTCGATCGGGCTTATGATGCGCCTATGGGTGCTATGTCTTTCAATTGGAACTCGGTCACCGTGTGGGTGAGGCCCAGCGACCAAGTGGGACAAGCGGCGCGCGTCCACATGGATTTCGAAAGTGATTACGTGAAACTGGTCAATCAATCCAAGACCGTGGCCGGTCGAGGCAATGACATCTCGGTTTCGCGTCGAACGCAGAATGGCATTGAGGTTGTGACAGTCAGCGGTCAAATCGGTCGAGACGCGAACGAAAAGCCTTACTACAAGAGCATCACGCGTCCCGATTTGTGGGCGGGGCACTCGGCGGTTCAGTTTCTGGCTTCGCGTGGCGTGAAGCTCAAGGGCGACGTGCGCTCGGGAAAGCTACCGACTTCAGCGCGTCAGCTGGCTGTAGCGGAGAGTCGACCGATCGCGCAGATCATTGCCGACATGATGAAGTGGTCGAGCAATTTTTCAGCTGAAACCATCTCGCGGCTCATTGCCGTTCAGCGCGGGAAGACTTCGGTGACGGCCGAAGACGGTCGCTTGGCTGTGGCCAACTGGCTCAGTAAAGAGGTGGGTCTGCCGAGTGCGAGCTTCAAGCTCGTCAACGTGGCGGGCTTCAATCGAGGAAATGAGTTTCGCGCACGCGATCTCGGAAAGATTTTGAGCTACGCCCAAACCCACTTTCAAATTTATCCCGAATTTCTGACGTCGATGCCCGTGGCTGGAGTCGACGGAACTCTGCGCTCACGCTTTAAGGCGTTGCCCGGCGCGGGCTGGGTGCGAGCAAAGACCGGTCTGCTCGATGGCGTCGTAGGCTTGAGCGGATATGCGGGGACTCGCTCCGGGCAGATTTATAGGTTCGTCTTTATCTTCAATGGACCTGCTGGTCGGGGAGAAGATGCTCGACAGCTCTTTGACCGTTTGGCGTCGGCTCTGGTGAGTGATGGCTAAGTCCATCGGCTCCTCGGGCCGAATCCGTGTCGGCCGTCTCATTGATCTTTTCATCAAACTTACGACCAACAAGCCTCCTTTCAAAAAACAGATCGAAACTCAGTCCAGAATAGTTATCGGTTCTGTGCTGATCGGTCTGTTCGCGACCCCTGCGTTCGTTAGCGCTCAGCTTTCTCAACTTACCGAAGTGGATGACGGATCTGGCGCACTCACCCAGGGTGATGTCGGCAAAAGTGTCTCAACTGAGTCGGAAACCGACTCCGAGGGCGGTGAGGCGGACGAGCAGCCGACGGGAGATCCGGAAATGCTCGGCATTGAGGACCGTGTGATGGATCCGTCCATCTATGAACCCAATGCGGAGTCACTTCCCGAGCGCTACCTCACGCGTTCGACCACCTGGCGGCCACCGGATTATTCAGGTCAGGACGGAGCGCTGGGGTATGCGGCTGGGTATTTCAAGGTTCCCGTCAGACTTCGCGATCGAGTGAATTTCTGGATTGATATCTATGCGCGCTATACGACAGATCAAGGTGTCCTCCATGACACTCAGGACTTGTCGATTGTTTACCGTCCAATCGATTTCGGTAGCATCATGCGGGATCCCGATTTGCCTCTTCACGTGAAAAGTCGACGTCGGACGAAGATGGTTGAAGATGCTCGGGCTGAAACCATTTCTCAGCTTCAAGATTTAGCCAGCAAGCTGGCGCCACAAAGCCGCGCGAGCGATCTTGCGAAGATTCGCGATCGGGAGGAGTTACGCTTATTGAAGCTCTTCTCAAGGCAAGGTCCTGCGCAGCTTGAAAAGAATTTGCTTGAACGCAAACGTGTCTATCAAGCCATCAAAGAAGCTGCGAACAAAAAGCGTGTTCGCTTTCAGCTGGGACAAAAAGACAAATTTATTCTTGGCGTCTTTTATTCAGGACGCTACCTGAAGGGTTTTGAAAAGCATTTTCGCGAGGAGCGGCTACCGATCGAGCTCACGCGCCTTCCCTTTGTTGAATCAAGTTTCAACATTCAAGCGCGCTCCAAAGTCGGCGCCAGTGGAGTTTGGCAATTCATGCCGAGAACAGCGAAGCCGATGATGATGGTCAACGCTGAGGTTGATGAACGCAATGATCCGATGACGGCTGCGCGCGGGGCCGCAAGACTGCTGCGCGAAAACTATATGCGTCTGCAGTCCTGGCCACTCGCGATTACGGCCTACAATCACGGTGCTTCCGGACTTGAGCGCGCAGTTCGTAAGACGAAATCTCGAGACTTAGCTGACAT
>CANHQR010000097.1 GCA_947462815.1 Pseudobdellovibrionaceae bacterium | reverse complement strand
GAGCCACAGCGAGCTGAGCCATCGCCTAAAATCGCGCAAGGTGTCCAGCCTGCGGAGAACAGCTGCTCGGGTGCCGGTGAGTACTCGACCAAATTGACTTGCGAAGAGTTGGGGCGCCAGCACTCGACGCGCTCATCGTCTCGCAGTACGCAAATGCTGCTGCCGACGAAAAGGTCGCGCCAAGCTCCTGACTTTTGATAGGCGGGGAGCAAATCTTGAATTTGAGGACTGAGATCTCGATCGCTTCGGCACTCCAGGTTAGATTGGCCCGTTCCCGCAACGGGCAGCAGGGCGCAAACGCGTTCATCCGAGGCGCGCCAAGCGGGAGCGGCAAGCCACGACGAGGGGAGGTCGATCGCTGGCGAGCTTCCGCCGCTGAGTCGAGCGCAACGTGCCCGACTCGCATCGGCTGCGCACACCCAGCTGCGCAGCGTGATGAGACGTTCGATGCGCGAGTTCAATTCAAGCTCAGTTTCGAGCTGCCAGCTCTTGCCGAGATCGACTGAGCACATGACTTGTCGATCGACGGCTAAACAAATTCTCGAATTCGTCACGCTCACGGCTTGGGCCGGGAGAGAAGACTCGACTTGTGCGAAGGTATCATAGGTGCGGGCAATCAAGCAGCGCACACCGCCTGAGTTCAGCTGCACGGCGCACACGTGCCCACCCCGAGTGCTCACGCCATACGGATCGGCTTGAGACAGCACATGGCGCAGGATCTCAAGTTCCGTCTTTCCGTCGTGGATGACGTATTGATTGGCGACGGTGAAAAACTGCAAGCCCTCTTCGTCCCAACCAAATTGCGATCGGTCCGTCGCATAGGCAACCTTGAGTCGGCCCACGGGATCGGGCAAAACCACGCGAGTTTGACCATCGTTCACGCAAAAAGTTTTCCCATCCGAAGTCTGCCCGCAAACTTCTTCGTAAGACATGGAATCGAGCTGAATAAAACTTCGCGCGGGAGGGGTGGGTGCCGAACCAGCGGCTCCGAGCGTCGCCAAACCGACAAGACTGGTCACCGTGAAGCGCCGCCAACGCCGAGAGATCGTAGCTGTGACAGCTTCAAGACGAGCCCGAAGGGATCGCGTCGAACGCGACTGCAGACTTGGCCCTCGCATGATCTCCCCCTCAAGAGTTGCGGTTGCGCGATTTTCTTTGAGCGATTCATCGCTCTTGACGGACGAGCCGCTTTTACGGAGCGTTCTCGGTCTCACCGGAATGTGGCTCAGAAGTTCCGTTGGGATCAAGCGCCCCTTCGCGATAACCCCAGCAAGTGACTCCGCCTGAATGCGCCGCGCAAGTCGTTAACGAGCTCGCGATCACTGAAGTCACGCCTATAAGGTCGGGGTGATTGAGCTGACCGTAGGAGTTGCCACCCCAGCAGCGCAGTTTGCTTTCAGCTGTGACCACGCAAACGTGGTTCTCGCCGACGCTCATGTTTTGTACGGCTTCAAAGTCTGCCAATTCTTGAGGCACAGCCAGTTGCCGGCTCTCGAGGTCTCGGCCCCAGCAGGTCAGTCCGAAGCGATCCAAGGCGCAGGCGAAGTCACTGCCGAACTCCAGTTGTCGAACGGCCTTCAAATTGGGCTGGGGCTCCGTGCTGATCGGCGTGCCCCAACAGTGAACTTCGTCGTCGGTGACCGCGCAGGCTGTGCCATAAGAGCGAACCACAAAGTTCACGGCGGAATTCAAGCTGGGGATGCCAGTCGACAAGTTGTCGGATCCGTAACAGCTCAGCTCCTGCTGGCCGGCGCCATTTTCCCAAAGCACGCAGTAGTCGTTTGAAGAGTGCGCGGATTCCCGGTCGGCATGGGCAAGGCTCACAATTCTTTTCATTTTGGAGAAATCTGTGGTCAGAGGCGCGCCGCTGCAGAGCACCGCCACATCGTTCCACTGGCAAACGCCTCGCGAATCGGCCTGAGCTGCCACCTGGCCCTGCGGAAGCGGAGACCGTGTGAAGCGTTCTCCCGCCCAGCAGAGAACGCGGCCTTCGGTATTGAGGGCGCACGTGCGGCCATCTGAGCTTGCGAATTTGACGACGTTGCCAAGCGATTCGGGGGCTTTTGCGGGCCGGCGATTGTATCCAAAGCAGCGAAGCTGTTGTTGGCGATCCAAAACACAGAGTCGTTCTTCTTGATACTGGAGATCATCAATGAGGAGACTCGGATCTTCCAGCTCCATGGGCAGATTCGAAGTCACAGTCTTGTTCCGGTAATCAATCTTCACGCACATCGGGCGCCCTGCAGCTGACATCGCGCAGAGATCCGAATAGCTCATGCCGAGTCGGCTCGCTCCAGCCCATTCGCTGGGAAGCTCAACGTTCTTCCATGTGTTGGTCGAGGGGTCGCGCTGCCAACAGCTCGAGGTGGGCTCGCCCATCACGCAGAGGCCATTGTAGTTCATCGCAAAGTCTCGTGCTCCGGGGAAAGCTTGTTGCGGAACACTCTCGCTGACCTCGGCCGCGTTGCCATCGTCGTACATCGGCAAGCAGCTGATGCGCTCGCCATCCAAAACACAAAGTTTGCTGTCGTCGGCATAGAAGCGACGCAAATCAGGGAAAGGGCCAAAGCGTTTGATTTGCGCCGGAGTCTTGACCTCGGAGCTCGAGCTACGATTCCAGGTCGAACGCTCAGGGAGTGCGCAAACGACCTCTTGGCCGTTGGCCTCGATTCGGCAAGCGATCTCATAGCGAATCATCACCTGCGAGGCCTGAGCTGCAGTGATGCCCTTAAGGAATTCACTGATCGCTTGCGCCTTGGATTCGCGCTCTTGCCAGCACTTCAGTTGGCCGGCATCCAGTGCGCAAGCGGTCTCGTAGCCCATGATGAAGGCTTCAGGCTTGTTCAAAGTGACAGGCGCCGAGTTGGTCACGCTCGTCCCGATGCAGACTCGTTCGCGGGGAGAGGTGGCGGTGGCTTCTCGCCAGCCGCAGACAGATCGGGAGGTCACGTGATCAAGTTGCAAGGGGGTCGAAGTCACCAAGATGGCGGTTTCTTTCTCAGGAGTCGCGGATGCGGTGAGGGACAAAGATGCGGCAGTCACCATCAAGGTCATGGAGATCTTGCGGGTGAAGAGGCGCAATGAACTGAACATATGTCACTCCTGTCTCAGAGAACTGGCTTTCCAGAACTGGTTTCTCGCTCCGCTTGGCTTCGATCAACTTCGGCATCGATCCAACACCGGGCAAACACCGGGTCCAAGATGATGATGACTTAGTCGTCCGACCTCTTCGTGACAACTTCGGGTCAGGTCGGCTGAAATCTTTAGGTACAGGGGGTGAGAAATGCAAATTGGACAAGGTGGCGACCCAAGCTCGGGAAAGTTCTCGGGAAATACGAATAAAACAACGGGGGGAGGAGTGCCTTCGGGTTTCTCGCATCCCAAGATAAAGGTGGCCCTGATCATTTGGTTTGCGATGTCGCTTTCACAAGCTCAGTTCTACTTGTTGTCGCTCCAGCAGACCTCGGGGTCAGATGGCTTTTTGGACCGAGATCTCCTCTTGCTCATCGGAGGCGTCTTCACCCTGCTGAGCCAGGTTGTTCGGCATGTGCCGGCCTTCAAGGGGAGCCCGCAGAAATGCTTCACCGGCTTTATCATCGCCCTCGCGCTTTCAGAAATGCCGGGTCTTTTAGGATTTCTCGATGCGATGAAGGGCGGGGGAAGTGCACTTTGGCTTCAAATCATGAGTGTGGCGGCCTTCGCGATGAACTTTCCGACGATCGAACGCTTGGGTCTTTTGCAGCCTCCCGGAGTTCCCTTGGGAAATGCGCCGCGTTAATGGTTCAGAATGACCCCATTTGGCTTGGCCTCGAGCTTGCTCCCCTCAGTTCAGAGATGCATCGCCGACGGGTTCGGCGGTGCATCGACTCACTCACCGCGGTGTTCGAGGGACGAATCGACACCGCTCACGCCATAGGGGACATGTTATGAAATCTCAGGAGCTGAAATCTCAGGACCAGAAATCCCAACAGCTGAAGTCGAAGGGTAGGTTCGCGAAGAAGAAGATCGGGTCGGTTCTGCGGTCGGCGACCGCGCTGGCTGCCCTCATCATCGCGGGCACCTCACAAGCACAAGTCATCGGTGACTTGAGCCCTGGGTTTCCGGGCCAGCCTGGTTTTCCCGGTCACTTTCCTCCAGTTGGTCCGTCTTATGGCATGAGCGAAGAGATTCGTGTGACCATTGGCCGTCAGTACAATGGCTTCAATGGCTTGCAGATCTATCAATTGATGGGCCATCTGATTGGTGGCCGACAAGTGGAGCAGGTGACCTTGCAGATGGAGTCGCCCGGTGGCCGAGGCCAAGCCGCTTTGCTTGAAGATGGACGTCCCAGTGGCGGTCCTCAGTGGGTGGGGTCTTACCGACAAGACTACACTTTCTTTACGACTCAGCCTTCGCATCGCAGTCTGGAAGTTCGTTTGAACGGCCCCTTCTATGTTCACGAAATTCGCGTCTTGGTGAATGGACAGGTCGGTGGTCGCCCAGGACGTCCGGGTCGCCCTGGTGGACCGGGACATCCCCAACCGGGACCAGTGATGTTGCAGGAGTATGTCGGGCAGAACTTCCGTGGCGCGACGATGCTCGATGTGGATGCTATGGTGAACTTGCATCAGTACCGTGGTTATCGCGTGCATCGCGTGATCCTGCGTGGCTCGACGGCGGCCGGCCGCGGTCAAGCTGAGCTGAAAATCAACGGTTGGACCGAAGGTCATCCGCAGACGGTCGGAACCTACACTTCAGAGTACACGTTTTATCCCTCGCGTCTCATGCGGGTTGGCCAAGAAATTCAGGACATCGATCTGAATCTTCGCGGCAACTTCTTTGTCGAGTCGGTGTTGGTCGAACTGGGTCGCTAAGGCACTTTGAAGTCATTTGATTCACATGACAGTCGCGATTCAATCGCCTACAGCTCTTGCTCATGAGCCCTGCCGCGAAGCCGGGTGATTGACCCCAGAGACGAGAGGCGAAAATTGAATCGCGACTTTTCTTTTCTGCAGATTCCTCAGCAGCAACTCACCGCATGGGGCCTTAAGCCCGCCGAAAAAGAGTTGAATTCACCTGCGCGTTTTCGGCAAAGCCTGCAAGAGCTTCGCGCGGCGCAAACACTTGTCCCGCCGCTCTTCTTTTCCGGGCCGCATGAAAATCCAGATTTTACTCAAGGCTATGATCCCCATCGATTGATGGCTGAGCGTTTCAGTTGGGGGCGCTATGATGAAGATCGACGCGGTATGTACACCAGCGCCCTTTTTCAAGGATCGGGAGAGGTGCGAAGTCTGCATGTCGGTGTCGACTTAGGTGCCCCCCCGGGAACGCCCATCTTTTCACCCCTCGATGCGAAGATCTGGGGCATCGCCGATCGCTCGGAGTTGGGCGACTATGGTGGTGTGGTTGTGCTCGAGAGCCAAGTGGCTGGAGAAAGAATTTGGATGCTCATGGGCCATTTGAGTCGGTGCCGCGCGGTGAAGACCGGCGATCAGATCGTGGGCGGTCAACTCATCGGTTGGTTGGGTGAACGCCATGAAAACGGCGGTTGGAACGCGCATTTGCATTTTCAGATTTCGAGACTCGAGCCTCTCGATGTCGATTTGCCGGGGGCAGTCTTCCCACGCGATCGAGACGTGGCCTTGGCCGTCTTTCCGGATCCGGAGCCGTGGCTGGAGCGGGTGCGCTGCTTCTAGCCTCAGACCATTAGCGCCGTGAAGGAGCACGCAAAATGTAGCCGGCGCCGTAGACTGTCGCGAGAGAGTGATCGAAGCCTTTCAGCTTCTTACGCAAGTAGACCATATGCGTGTCGATGGTGCGATTGGATACGACCGCACCTTTCCAAACCCCTTCGAGAATCTCGGTACGTGTCATGACGCGGTCGAGATTGAGCACAAAAAAGCGGAGCAAATTAAATTCGAGCACCGACAACGGTAGGCTTCGTCCATCGAGAGTAACCTCAAGTCGTCGCGCATCGAGCTCGAGATTGCCGACTTTGAGAACTTCGGGAACTTCGTTTTGCTCCTCGACTCGACGAATCTTGGCGAGCACGCGGGCGACGAGCTCTCGCGGGCGAGATGTTTTAACGATGTAATCGTCCGCGCCTTGTTCGAAAGCTTGGGTGAGGCTATCGATGTCGTCCGAGCCCGTGTAGATCAAAACCGGGATCTGCTTGGTTTCGGGACGCTCGCGGAGCATGCGGCAGAGATCGTACCCGCTTTGATTTTGCAGACCCAAATCGAGAATAATCAAATCTGGAGCCTCGCTGATCGCCAATTCAAGACCTGTCGATGCGTCTTGAGCCTTCAGGACTTTGAAGCGAAACGAGAGCAACTCGTCCACAAAATCTAAAATGTCCTTCTCGTCGTCGATCACCAAAATGCTCTTGGCTTTGGTTTTCGTCTTGAGAGAGTTCGGGGCAACGCTGGCAGGACTTCGACCGGAGATCTGTGAACTCATACGTGAAGCTCGCTGTTCGAAGTGGACGTTTTTGGATGCATCGGGTGCGGGGTCAGTAAGTCCGTTTTGAGAAGTTTGAATTTGAGACCTCGCCGATGCGTGATCGTCGAGGCTTCCCCGTAAGGCGAGTTCACTGATACCGCTCGTCGAATCTTTTTGCCCAG
>CANHQR010000096.1 GCA_947462815.1 Pseudobdellovibrionaceae bacterium | reverse complement strand
GTTTGCCGAGTGAGTAAAAGCTGCGCGACTTAATCCATTCACTTTGATAGCGCAGCAAAAACTCCCGCGTGCCCGGTGAGACCAAAGGTTTTGGCGCGCCGAAGTCCCCAATTTGTTCACGAGGTGTCCAATAAAAAATCGCATTGATAGCTGGACCGGCGTCCCGCCGTTCGTTGAAGGGCTTGGCTTTTGAGGTGCTCGATTCAGGGAGCAAATCTCGAAAGACCTCGAGCTTCTGCAAATACTCTAAATCCTCAAGCCATCTTTCGCGATGAGCGCTTTGGCGATCGCGAACCTCGGCAATCAAAGGGTCAACATTTGAATTCAAGAGCATTTCCACGCTCAAGATCGTGAGGCCCAAAAGGGCAATCCCGCTACTTAGCGCGTAGGCCCACGCGCGCGATGTCGAGCGCGAGGCGAGGCCGGGCGTCGGTGGCGACTCGCTCTGCGAATGAGGGGTTATGTCTGTATTGCCGTTCGCCATGCTCGAGCGTAAGCCTTCCAGGCTGCCACTGCGTTGCGGAATTCGACCTGCGCGAGAGCCACTTCGGCGCGAAGTTCGGCGAGCTGGGCTTGTCGCTCGGCTTGAGCAACTCGGCGTCGCTCAGCTCGCTGAGCCACCCGAAGCTTCATTTCGGATTTCATTTGGAATTGCAGCTCTTGCATGCGTTTGTGCGAGGACTCGATGCGGTCGCGCAAAGCCTGCAGGCGTTCCTGACTCGCACCGCGGGCGGCCATGCGCTTTTGCTCCATCGCGATTTTGGCTTTGAGAATTTCTGCGCCCGAAACCCGCTTGAGGCGACGGGCCATGCCGAGCGCGGACATTGTCCAAATCGTCCACTTCGTTGGATCCCATTGATACCAACGAACTCCATTTCGATAATCGGCTTGAAAGTAGTGATGGTAGTTGTGGTAGCCCTCGCCAAAAGTGAGAAAAGCCATGATCCAGTTGTCACGCGCCGAGTTTTTGTCCGTATAAGGTTGTCCGCCAAAGGTGTGTGCGGCGGAGTTGATTAAAAACGTCGAATGTTCGGATAAGACGATCCGCAAGAGACCTCCGACCAAGACACCAGGCCAGAAGCCTAAGCCGCAGGCCCAAGCGACGAGGCCGGGCAAAATCCAGCCCGCAAAAATAGCGATCGGCAGGTAATAGTCGTGCTGCAGTTTGACCCAGCGATCATTTGCCAAATCGGGAACGTAGCGCTTGGATTCCGGATGCTGATCCTTCATGAGCATCCAGCCGATGTGAGCAAAGAAGAAGCCTTTGCCGATCGTGTACGGATCCTCATCGGAGTCGACGACGCGATGATGGCGCCGGTGATCTGTCGACCATTGCAAGCAAGTTCCTTGAAAGCAACCGGCGCCGAGCATGACAAGGAAGAAGCGCACCCATCCCGGGACTTCAAAGGCTCGATGGGCGAAAAGTCTGTGATAGCCGACTGTAATGAGAAGATTGGAGATGGTGAAACTGCCGATGAGTAACCATGTCAATCCCCAGCTCCAGCCATGGTTCCACACATAAAGTGACGTGAGCAAAACGGCGAGAGGAGGAGTGACAATCAGAAAAACTGCGCTCACCCAGTTGACTCTATGCCAAGGGAAGTCGCGGAAGTTCGAACGCAGCTGATCGAGTTGTGATGTCTTCAGGGGCGAGGGAGAGGCTGACGAAGATGTACGGGGATCTGGCGAATTGGCGGACTCGGACATAGGGACCTCAAGTGCGGATGATTTCGTTTTCGGTTCGTTATCGGTTCGGTTCAATCTTGAAAACTTGCTTGCCACATCAATTTTTTCTCAATCTCTACTCAAACCCAACTCAAGCTCTCCACAAGTCAGCAGATCTCCGCGAATCTGCGAACTCGGGAAGCGCGGATCTCGATCAACAGCGCCTGTGATGGGTCTGACAAAAAGCAGGACCTCCACGAGGGTTCTCTGCTGAGTTGCAAAAATCCTCTTTCAAATAGTTTAGGTGATCTGCGGGGAGCGTTCATCAAATTCCTTTGAATTCTTTGTGAATTAACCAAAGTTTTTTCAGATGAAACGGGCGCGTTCTTTGACCGCGTGAGTCGGGCTTCTTAAACTGAGATTTCATGAACGTGGAGGCCTCCATGACCTCAACTCTCTTCGATGCTCAATTCCGCCCCAAAATCGCTCGCTGGCCCCGACCCCGTTCCAACGAACGTCGAGGGATGACCAAGTCGTGCTCCTGGATGAGAAAGATTTCGGTCCTCGCGGTCGCCACCCTCCTTGTGGGCGCCGAGAGTCCGGTGCCCTCTTGGGCGGCGTCGCCCTCGGTCGCCACCGCGACTCAGTCTGAGACGGCCGCTCGAGATTTCGTCATCGTGATGATCGGGGACTCGCTCACGCAAGGTTACGGAGTGCGGAGTGAAGAGGCCTTTCCGGCTTTGGTCGAGAAGCGCCTTCGAGAGAAGCTACCTGCTCGCATCACTCAACAGCGGCGGGTGCGCGTGATCAACGGGGGCATCAGCGGATCCGTAACGGCTGAGGCGGATCGACGACTGAAGTGGTATTTGAAATCCAAACCGGATCTTGTCTTGATTGCGCTCGGCGCGAATGACGGTTTCAAAGGCACGCCGCCTTCCGTGATGAAGGCCAATTTGCAAAAGGCGATTGATCTGGCCAAAGCCGAAAAGCTGCCTGTCGTTCTCGGGGGTATGCGCATGCTCACAAATCTCGGGTCGGACTATGTCCGAGAGTTTGAGCGCGTTTATAAGGATCTCGCCAAAGAGAATCAAATCGAGCTCATTCCTTTTTTGTTGGAAGGAGTGGCCCTGGAGAAGAAGTTAAACCAAAGCGACATGCGTCATCCGAATGCCTTGGGCCATCAGCGCATTGCGGAGCGGGTGAGTGAAGTTCTGGAACGAATGATTTTACGCGAGGTGAAACCGTGAACACTCTGACGGAAACGACATCGACTTTGGAAAAGAAGTCTGTTCTGGAAGCGCGAAATGTTCGTAAAAGCTTTCCCGACCGCAGCTCCGGTTCGGCGCCGGGTGCCCGACTTGAAGTTTTGCGAGGCGTAGAGTTCTCGGTTCATGCTGGTGAGTCCGTGGCGATCATGGGCAGATCGGGTTGCGGGAAGTCGACGCTGCTCGCTTGTCTGTCCGGTTTGGACGCGGTTACGGAAGGCGAAATCTGGGTTCAAGGCCAGAACTTCTCTCAGCTTCTCCGCGAGGCCTCCGGCGCAGACGCCAATCGTTTCCGTGCGCAGAATATCGGCGTTGTCTTTCAGCAGTTCCAGCTTCTCGACCATCTCACGGCGCTCGAAAATGTGCGCCTGCCACTCGATTTGGCGGGGCTTCCGAGTGCTCAGGCGGATCGCCGAGCGTTCGAGCAACTTCGTCGCGTGGGTCTCAGCGAGCGCGCCGATCACTTTCCCGACAAGCTCAGTCGAGGCGAATGTCAGCGCGTGGCGATCGCTCGAGTTCTCGCCACGGGTTGCCCCATCGTCCTTGCGGATGAGCCGACCGGAAGTCTCGACCAAAACACCGGCGAGCAGGTGATGGATCTTTTGTTCGCGACCACACGCGAATCCGGAGTCGCGCTCGTGCTGGTGACTCACGATCCCCAATTGGCGCAAAGATGTGATCGCCGATATGCGATGCGCGAAGGTCGCCTCGAGGCGGAGGCCCCGCGATGACGAGATTTCGTCGGTTGGACTTTCGGCGTCTCCTTGGCCCCAGCTTTTTGGTGGCAGGTATTTTGGGGCTCGGGCTGTTCGGTTTGGCACTCTCGGCGATTCTCCGTACCTCGGTGCAAAGCTTTCTCGATGCGAATGCGCGCCTCCTTCTCACCGCAGATGTTTCGCTGACCTCCTACAGTCGGCTCAATGCCGAGGATTTGTCGGCCATCGACTCGTATTGGCGGACCGTCGACGAGACGCGCGAAATTGAGTTTGTCACGATGGCCGGTGTCGTGGGCGCCGAAGTCAGTTCGGCGGAAACGACGCGAGGCCAATTGGTCGAAGTGCATGCCGTTGCCCCGAGTTTTCCTTTGGTGGGCGAGTTCATTACGGACTCCGGACGACGGCCCAAGGCCAACATCAGCGAGGGTTCCCTGTGGCTCAGCCGCGATGCCGAGATGGCTTTGCAAGTTCGGCCTGGCGATCGCATTCGTCTGGGGCGAAGTGAGTTTCGAGTCGAGACCATTCTTGATCAGGCCCCCGGATTCTCCCGAGCCGGGTTTGGTTTTGCTCCTCGAGTCTACATTCGCGAATCTGAGGCGGCGGCGACAGGGCTGCTCGATTTTGGCGCACAAGTTTATCATCGAGTGTTCCGCAATCTTGAACGTCGGGATGGGACCCCTTTTCCAAAGTCCGTATCCGCGACAGCTCCTCTCAACGAGCAGGTGGAAAGTCTGCTCGCGAATCCAGACATCTTCGTTCGAACGCCCGGTGATTCGGGTCGAGGTTTAGAGCGGGGTACTCGATCCGTGACGCTGTTTTTGTCGCTGATCTCGAGCCTGCTTCTGGGGCTTTCGGGCGCTGCGGCGTTCGCGATCTTTCGAGCGCAAAGCTTTGAGCGACTGCGCACGGCGGGGATCGCTTCGGTGTTTGGTGCGGGGGCCTCCTCACACGCTGTCGCCGAGTTTCTGCGCGTGAGCTTTGTGGTGTTCGTCGCCTGCGTGGGCGCGCAAGCCGCGAGTTACTTGACGGCCATTTTGGTGGAGCCCGCGCTCCAACAACTGATCGCTCGCTCGACAGCCGGAGACTTTCGACTGATCTGGCCTTGGCAGGATTTTTTCGTTCTGGCCTTGGCAACATGGTTGGGTGCTCTGGCCTTTTTGTTGCCCTTTCAGCAACGCTTTCGGCGAGCTCGGCTTGCCGATTTATTGGCTGATACGGTCACGCGCTCGGATGCCGCGGATTCGCGGGAGCCGGGAGCGCGTCGCATGGCGGCTGCGGCCTTGGGGCTCGGTCTCGGCGCTTTGGGACTGTTGAGTGCCTGGCTTCTTGAAAGTGCTCTCCGCGGTCTTTGGGTGGCCCTTGGGTTACTTGTGCTTTTGGTTTTGGGTGATTTGTTGGGTCGAGGCGCCTTTGCCCTTGTGGGTCGCGGTTTTCGCTGGACGGGCTCCAGTTGGTGGCGCTTGTTGGGCTTGCAGCTCACTCGGGCTCGCTTTGCGGTGCGTTTATCGTTCTTGGCGATCGTGCTTTGTTCGTTCGCGATTTCGCTTGTGGGTCAGAGCGTGCAGGCGCTGCAAGGTGATCTCCGGGAGCTCCGTGCCGATCGTGTTCCCGATTTTTTCCTGTTCAACATTCCCGAGAGCGAGCTGCCGAATTTGACGGCCTTTGCTCAGGAAAAGGGCCGCCAGCTCGAATTTGTCTCACCCATGATTTTGGCAAGACTTGAAGCCAAAAACGGCGAAGCTTTCAAAGATGACAGCTTTGCCCGCTTTCCAGTTCGCGTGACTTGGCGAGAGGGCTTAATTGGCAGCGAATCTTTGGTGCAGGGCAAGGCCTTGCCGCCGAGATATGAAGTATCCCAAGGCCGTCCCCAACTTTCCGTTGAAGTGGAATTCGCCGAAAGATCCGAATTCAAAATCGGCGATGTGTTGAAGTTCGACGTTCAGGGCGTCGTGATCGAAGCGGAAATTGCCAACCTACGACGTGTCAGGTGGACGGATTTCAATCCCAACTTCTTTATCAGTTTTCAGGCCGGTGTCTTGGAAGATGCCCCTAAGACTTGGCTTGCCAACCTGCAGGTTCCCGACACGGAAAGGGGACAGTGGCAAGGTGAACTCATTCGTCGGTTTCCCGACATTTCGGTCATCGATGTGGGGCAGACTCTCGGCCGGATCGCACAGATGCTGGGGGCTTTGACAGGACCGGCGAGTCTATCGGCTGGCCTGGCCGTCGTGTTTGCGGCTCTCATCCTGTTGGCTTTGATTTGGTTTTCGGCGCATTCTCGCCAGTCTGAATTGCAGCTTTATCGTGTCTTGGGTGCGGACCCAGCAAGGGTTAAGGGACTTTTGACGGCCGAACTGACTTTGGCCTCGTTCTGCGGTGCCGTGTTGGGTACGACTTTGGGGGCCTTGGCCTCCTGGTGGGTGAGTGTCGCGTGGTTTGAGTTAGATTGGAGCTTAGATCTTAAGCTTTGCATGATTTTGGTTGGCGCCGCGGCGATTTTGGGTGGGACCCTCGGCCGCATCATGAGCTGGCGAGCCGAGCGAGGACTTGGAAACACGCGTCGGCTCGTGTAAGACTTCGGTTCAGGCTTTTTTGCGGGGTGCGCCGTATTTGTTCAGGCGTCCTCGCGAGAATTTCGGTCGAATACCCGGATCGAATACCCGGAGTCGAAGGCGAGGTGACATGAACGGTGACATGAACACGTATGCCAACTCTGATCACGCTAATTCACGGAAGCTTTCCGGGAGTCGCGGAAATGCGCTCGAGACTTCGCCTTTGCATCGTCAAGAAGGCGCGGCCACGCTTTTGATTCTCGCTCTGGCCATTTTGGCGGGCTTGAGTCGCTTGTTGCCGCATCCTCCGAACGTGACACTGTTGACGGCGGCGAGTCTCTTGGCGGGTGCCTTGTTGCCGCGCCAACTCTGGCGCGCCAATGCGATGATTTTGATCGGCGTTCTCGTCAGTGATTTGGCGTTGGGTCTTCATTCGACCATATTGTTTGTTTACGCGGGTCTCGCTTTTGGGCCGATCCTGGCAGCTTGGTCGACGCGAACTTCGTCATTCGGATGGGGAGTCCGATGGGGGCGGTCTTTGCTTGCTGCGGGCGGAGCTTCATTGGCCTTCTTTGTGATTTCGAATCTCGGAGTTTTCTTGGTCGGTGGTCTTTACCCC
>CANHQR010000095.1 GCA_947462815.1 Pseudobdellovibrionaceae bacterium | reverse complement strand
CTCGCGATCTTGGTGGGGGCATCGAACTTTGCGTCGCAGGGGGGGCTCGCGCTTGCCGAGTGAGCTTTCTCTCGCTCAGCGCGCGGCTTTAAGTTTGGCACGTTGGCTCAGCTCTGAAGGGCCTGCGAAATCGAAATCTGGTCGTGCCGTCGCCCAGAACGTCATCAGTGAAGTGCTGCTGGCCACACCGACCACCGCGCACATTTTAGGTGGAGCTGCGATGGCCGATTCGCCGGAGCAGGGAGTGGTTGATGAGAATCACCAAGTTTTTGGTCATCCAGGCCTTTATGTGTGTGACGGAAGTGTGATTCCTGTGAACTTGGGTGTGAATCCGAGTCTGAGCATCGCGGCTCTGGCTGAGCGCTTTGCGACGCGGTTGGCGGATCAAATCTCCGTCGGTCGACCTCGAGTTGATCCGCCTCCATCCAACTTGGAGTTATCATGAGGCCGTCCATCGGATCGTATATCGGGTCGTACATCGGGTCGTCCGCGCCTTTCAGAAGAAGGTCGTCTGCTCTTTGGCTCCTCGCGTGTCTCGGCGTGGGAGGCGGCGAGAGCGAGGTGTGGGCTCAGGGGAGCGGGAATCTGCGTCTTTCCCAGTCGGCCAATTCTCTGGCGCGTGATCGCGAAGCTTGGCTGGAGGCTGAGTTTGGAGTGGATCGCGAGTGGCGCTGGGGACGTCACTCCACGTGGACCGGCTCAGCCAAGCTCTATGCTGTGGGTTTGCTCGCAGGTCAGTCTTCCACATCTTCGCAAAGTTTGTCGCGAGCCTCACCGCGTGTGTTCGTGGACGCAGATCGCAGTGGGGCAAGTGAAATCGTCGATGATCAAGAGTTGCTCTTGACGTATCGATCCGGAGCTTGGACTTGGCGTTTGGGCTCGAGAGTGTGGCGCTGGGGAGTCATGGATACCTTTGATCCTCTCGATCAGGCCCATGCTCGTCGCTACGAATGGCCGCTGGAATCCAGAAAGCTCGGCGAGCGCTCCTTAAGTTTGGAGTGGGCGGCGCTTCGTGGTAGCTTTGAAGCTTATTGGATTCCTTTAAAAAAGCTTTCAAGCTTGCCGTCGACAGACAGCGCTTGGCTGCCTCGACAATTCTTCGTGCCGCGATTTCCCGGAGCGGATTTGGAACTTCCCAATCAGCTCCGTTACACCTATCGCGAGCGCGAGGTGCGTGATCAAGCGCAACTCCATGCGGCTGGAGTTCGCGCTGTCTGGCGAGGTGAAAGCTTGGAGTTGGCGCTCCAAGCCGAGCAAGGTACACCCGCCTTTCCAGCCCTACGCCCGCGTGTGACAGGTCCGGTGGTGGCCGTGGATCCGCGCCCACGAATTCGAGTTGATCCGGATGTGCAGCTGACCGAGATCATCACGCGTGAAACGCGCTGGGGCTCTTCGCTGTCTTGGGCGTTTGGCGATAGCCTCTTACGTTTGCAGGTGGCTCGTACCGAGCCCCTTGGCGACGGGCGCAGTTTTTTCTCAACACGAACAGATGTCGGATTGCAGCTGGAGCGTATCGGCTCCTCCTTCTCTTGGGTGGGTCAAGTCTTCTGGAATGCTTCAGCCTTAGAACTCGCGGGAAATGATTTGGCCTCCGCCTCACAACTCTTTGATCGAGCCTTGAGTGTGCTGATGCGCTGGTCGCCGCGAGATCGCTTGAGTCTGCAGGGTGGTGGTTTGCTCTCGTCGCCGCCGAGCGCATCGGGGAGTGCCTCGCGAGTTTCAAGCCTTGCTCTTTTAGATCTCCGCTACGAAATTTCGGATCGCGCCACCTGGTCCTTGCTCATGAGTGGTCTTGAAGCCGGAGAGCAGGCTCCCTTAGGAGCCTTTGCTGTGAATGATAGCGTACAAGTTCAGTATTCTTATCAGTATTGAGGCGGGCCTCATGAGTAAATTGAGGCGGGCCTCATCTTTTGCGAGGCGAGATTTGTAGCCATTTATCCGTGCATTTGAGATGCGAAAAAGCGGCCAGTTGGGCGGCGATCTCAGGCGCGAGATCGCTGAGTCGTAGGCCTTCCAGGGCATCGTCGATGCCATTAGCCAAGAGGGTCGAGTCAAAGCTTTCGCCGCTCGCCTTATAGCGTCGATCGAAGTGAGATCGGCTATGGGTCTGACTGCGGACAATGCGTTGATCATGGAGCGACCAAGTGGTCTGAGACGCGGTCGCGAAGTGAGCAAAGGGAAGTGGCTCCGCCGCCGAACTCATCGCGGTCGTTGCGGGATCAGTGGGCTGACGAAGCATCTGGACATGTGCCGCAAGCTGCACTTGAAGATTGTTCGCATTTTGTGGATCACAGCTGAGTCTAAGGCTTCGCGCCGAAGAGGTCGAGGGACCTTGCGCGCTGGACGGCTGACTTGAGTTCATCTCGCCGAGTTGCACGGCAAACAGAAAGCGCGCCGATTTTGAAAACTTCATAAGCTCGGGGAAGGCGAACCATTGTTTCCAGCGCGACTTCATCAGGCTTTGAAAGCCCGAGATGTTTTGCGATTCAATGAGAAAAGTTTCGTGTCGAAGCTGAAGTGCTAAAATCTCCGCTGTCAGATTGAGTGGCAAAAGCATGGCGACCTGTGAATCATCCAGGGGGCGAGTTGCCCAGGTCCGCGAAGAGTTGATCGTCTTCGCAAGAGGGCTCGTCACTTCGGCTCTATTCCAAGGAATATAAAGTTGTGGAGCCATCGGGTGACGCAGTCGGAATTCAAACTTGAGCAGCGCCTGATTTCCGTAAGGCTTGGCGCCGATCATGCGCAGATGCAGTTCGTACTCTCGCCAAACGAGCCTCTGTGTTTGACCATTCAACCAGCCATCGAGTTCCGCTTGAGCCGCTCGTCGCAACTCAAGAGCGTAAGCCGAGCTTTGCAGCTCCTTCTGGAGCTTGGCGATCAGCGCGGGCTCCAGCCAGCGTGATATTCCAGCAGGGCCCTGGCAGCTTCCCAGCTCAATTCTAAATTGAGGCTCGGCCCGGGATGATTCGATTTTGGCATCGAGGACCTCAGCACGAAATGCGGTCATCGGGTCTGTATTGAGTCGGAGGCGGGCGCTGACCGAAAGCGGAGACAGAACTTCAACCTTTAGGCCTTCGCAACGAGCGTCCAAACGAATCTCGGCATCGAGACGTGAATCACCAACGGAGCCAAGATTCAGATTGAGTCGACCCATATCTAAGTTGCCTTGGATGATGAGGCTTCGAGCTTGAAGTTGGGTGGGACCCAAATCGAAGCGCAAAAGGGCTTCGGCGGATGCGGAGGAGCCTTTCGTCTCAACGGAATCTATCAACTGGACGTTTCGCAGTGACCAAGAGGAACGAAGTTGAGGTCCAAGCAGTTTCGTTTGAAGGCCGCTTTCAGGATCGATATAGGACTGATCTTGGAGTTGCAGAGCGAGGCGCTGAGAGGACACGTTGCCTTCTTGAGGAGATGTCGTTGGCAGCGATCTCGTCAGGAGTTCGGCGATTTGCTGAAGGGCTTGTCGCGGTTCAGCGGGCAAGGAGAGCGCCATCTCGCTGCGAAGTTCCCCGGCGCGAGCGTCGAGGCCGGGTACCACAACTGGGGCCAGCACGCAGAGGCCCAAAGAGAACCATACATGTGAAAGTCGGATGCGGAGCGGACTCCGGCGACGAAATGTGAAGTTCTGCACGAGATTCTGTCTCCCTTGTCTCTTGAGCTTCAGTCTTCACAGCAGAGCGCCGTTGATTATTCATCGCGCTCTTTGTGTTTCTTAACGGATCGGTTTCAGTGTAGCGGGCGCGAGAGGGGTGAAAGTGAAACTTCGAGAAAGCCTCACACTTCGCAGTCGATTCGTCGCAAGTCTCGTTTTGGGATCTGTCATCCTGGCGGCTGTGGGCTTGGGTCTGCAAGTTCGTCACTTACAAACAACTTGGGAGCTGACTCGCTTTATGTTGGAGGGAGATCCTCGGCTCCAAGAAGATGAATTGCTTCGAGCGCAATTTAAGCTTCCCAGCGATTCGCCCGTGCTGGTGTTGATCGGATCTTCGTCGAGTTGGC
This sequence comes from Pseudobdellovibrionaceae bacterium, assembly GCA_947462815.1. Taxonomy (GTDB): domain Bacteria; phylum Bdellovibrionota; class Bdellovibrionia; order Bdellovibrionales; family JAMPXM01; genus UBA2339. The sequence goes on along the minus strand of CANHQR010000095.1, from coordinate 3,080 downwards.
TGAGCACCTCGGAGCTTGAGTGGCTTGAGGCTCGCCATGTTGAAGTCAGCGAGATCGAGGGAATACATCGTGTTCATTCCGTGGCGGGCCTCATCGTACAGGGAAAAGTGAAGGGTGAAGATATCGTTGGTCCGTGGTCGCAGGTGATTCCCGAATCGGAGCGGGATCGGCATCGGCACCGATCCAGTCTGATCACGCCAACGCTGCTTTCGGAAGACGCCAAATGGGCGAATATGCTTCTTGAGGTCGATGGGGAGGTTTGGCCGGCCGCGCGGCTCAGTGAACTCGAAGCTCGGCTTCGCTCGGTGCTATCAAGCGATCGCCATGATGTGCAGATCGGCGGCGTCAGCGTACTGCAAAACCAGATGTCGTCTTTGCTGGGGCGAGAGCTCTTAGGTCTATCGGCTCTCGGGCTCGGACTTTCGCTCGTCGCCTTGATTCTCATGTTCAAAACTTGGAGTTCGCTTTTCGGCGCAGCTCTCGCGGTAGGAGTTTCCAATGCCGTAATTCTGGGCCTACTGTCTCTCGTTGGGGGGACACTGGATGTCTTGGGGCTTTCGTTACCTATTCTGATCGCGGTTGAAACAATGGCACTCTTTAGTCACACGGCTTTTAAGTATCGCGAAGTCCGACAGACTGACATGAATCCATGGGATGCGATGGTTGTGGTTTGGAAGAAACATTGGCTCGCGAGCCTCATGGTGGCGATCACAACAAGCGTGGGCTTTCTCACTCTCATCCCTTCTTCAGCACCCGCGCTTCGCGATTTTGGTATGCTCGTCGCGGTGGCGTCGGTGGGGCTTTGGTTCACGACGATGGCCGTCTGCCTGCCGTTTCTTTTGTTGGCTCCGGTGCCTGAGCCTCGGGCATGGATTCAGCGTCCGTCTCGCTGGCCGGGCTGGATCGTGGCATTTCGAAAACCGATTTTAATCGGCACGCTTTTTGGAGCCGTCCTCGTTTTACCTCTCCTCCCATTCCTCAGTTTTGAGCACCGCTTGTTCGGTGACGTACCCAAGGGCGAGCCTGCAGGTTTTGCGACGGCCCTTGCAGATCAGGTGATGGGTGGAACTTTACCCGTGGAACTGAGCCTGACTCGTCAACACGGAGATTGGATGAGTGCGGAGGGACTTCAGTGGCTGCGAGGTTTTCAATCGGCAGCGAATCAAGCCATGGGTCCCCAGGTGGGTATGAGTGCCAGTGCTCTGGATGCCCTGGAGTTGGTGGTGCGCGATGGCGACTTCGATGAGGCGCGAACGCTTATGGAGATCGGTGCAGGCGATGCGCTTCGAAGTTTCCTCATGGACTCGGGACGAACGACTCGGGTGTCTTTGCGCCTACGCGATCGAGAGGGCGAGGAAATTCGTCGTGTTCTGGGAAGCTTGCGAACCTATGTCGCCCAACATGGGGTGGCTGCCGGTGTGCAGAGTGTGGAACTCAGCTTCGGCGGCTGGGCGAGTTACATTCATGATATGAACCAAAAACTAGCTCAGAGTTTAGTTGGCGGATTTTGGCAAGCCCTCTTGCTGATCACCGTGATAGTAGGTTTTGTGCTCAGATCCTTCCGATTGGCTATGATCGCCGTACTCCCCAACATCATCCCGGCGCTCGTGCTTCTCGGAATTCTGGCGCTCAGTGGGACGCCGGTCACGCCTGGTCTTGCGATTGTCTTTTCCATTGCCCTCGGATTGGCATTTAATAACACCATCTATCTCCTTGTGCATTTGCGCGAGACTTCGGGAGATCGCTGGACGAGAGCTGATGTCATTCGAGCTTTTCAAACAGAAGCGAGACCCTGCCTGCTCGCGACTTTGCCGTTAGTGGCAGGTTTTGCGGTCCTGATGTTATCTCAGTTTCAAGTGACGATGTTTTTTGGAGGCGCCATGGTGATTTCAATTTTGGCCGGCTTGTATGGTGATTTAGTTTTGCTTCCTGCGCTTCTTGGTGCTGCGAGCCGCGACCCAGAGGCTCAGTCTTCAGCGCGCGTTGGCGAGGTGGGTGCGGGCGCACATGCGGCGGGATGGATTCTAGTCGGTGTGATGGCGTTGGGATTGGCCAATCCAGCGGTCGCAAATTCAAGTGGCGCAGCCGGGGTGAGCCACTCGGGGCCTGTGAGTTTGAAAGAGTTTTCGGCGAAGGCGCTTTCGCGCATCCAAAGTCGCGATGAACGTATGAAACTCCGGATGAGAACCAGCACGCCTGGTGAGTCGGACGAAGTGGAGGTTCGGGAGCTTGAACTCTCGCGAACCCAGGCCGGCTCGGGTGAGCAAAAGCTGGCAGCGAAAGTGAGCTCGCCATCGAAATGGAAGGGGACGGGGCTACTTGTCGTGACCGACGGTGAGACTGAGTCCAAGTGGATTTATCTGCCGAGCTCCAAGCAGGTTCGTCGCGTGATGGGAGGAGGCGAGGGCGGCTCAATTCTAGGAAGTGAGTTACATTCCGGCGACTTTGATCTCGGGCTGATCGATGATGCTCGGGCGAAACTCATTCGCGCCGACAAGGACGTGGTGGTGGTTGAATCAGAGATTCGCAACAAAGAAAGTCCGTATCGTCGATGTGTCGCGACGTTTGAGCGCGCGCGAGCTCTCTTGCTCGAGGCGGAATGTGTGGACGGATCGGGTAGACCTGTGAAGCGCCTGAGTGTGAAGAAGTATCGTGAGATCAAGAGCGGAATCTTTCGCCCCGAAATGATGCGGATTGAGAATCTGCGCACACGGCGCGCGACGGATCTCGAGTTTCTCGCTGTGCGAGTGAACCTCGGTCTGAAGGCGAGTGAGTTCACGCCGGAATCCTTGGCGCGATAGCGTTTTGGGTGATGTGCGGTTGTGATGTGCGGGGCGCTGACGCAGAGTGACCCGCGCCAGCGCGTACGTGGACTCGCGTTGGGTGGAGCGTGCAGGTCGCGTGTCCGGGTTTCGGACCCGCCTACGGTGTGCCCGGATTATCCTTGACGTGTTTTTGCCTGTGCCGCGTGCGTGGTGATCTCGCAAATCCCAGCCCCACTCCGCCAGGGCTCAAACACCGCTTGAGGCCCCGCTCGCTGCGCGAAAAACATCAAAACCCCGCTTCGCGTGGCCCGCTCG
>CANHQR010000094.1 GCA_947462815.1 Pseudobdellovibrionaceae bacterium | reverse complement strand
GTGTTAGCCTGGCCTGTCACGTTGAACGAGCCGTTGCTTGCATTCTCTGCTGTCCCAGGGACTACGGTCGCAGCCGCTGCACCAGGAGAAGCCTGCGGGAACACGAGGTCCGACACGTTCGAAATCGCAATCGCCGCAATCACGATCTGGCGAGCTGTTCCCGATCCTGAAACGCCGAACGCCTGCTGAGCCGGCAGCGCCATCGCCAACGCGAGCAAAGCCGTCACTAAAAACTTCTTTGAGTGCGCTTTCAACATCTCGATCCTCCTTGAAAACGTGATTCCGCAAACTGAAGAGACTTCGTGTCCCGCTTAGCAGCTGCAGACAGAACTCCGCCCCCTCAGTTTCGGACAAAAAACAGAGCATCTTGAATACTATTTTCAATCGGTCATTTAACTTGGATAGAAGTCTCGACGGACATCTCGACCAAAGGGTCAATAACCACCTCGACGATAGTCTCATCTACAAGTCTCAAATCGCGCCCCAGCAAATCTTCAGGCGCAACTCGAACCTGATATTTACCCGCTTCGATCCCTCCGAAGTAGAAATACCCATCATTGCTCGTGCGCACCCTCATGACTTCAGCGCCATCAGTGTCGATTAAACTGAGTCGGATACCCCCGACTGGCTGATTAGGTTTTGCCGATCGGATAGATCCAGATACGTCTCCTACGCTTTTCAGTTTAAAAACAAGATCACAATTACGTCCTGTTGATCCTCGCACACGCCACGCGGAAGGCTGAGACTGCAAGTAAAGATCATCTAGATCATCCGTTCGAACCGAAATTCGACTGGTTTGGCGCCTCGGCAGATCGGTCAAAATTGCAATACCGTTCGAGTTCGTGCGCTGCCCCGTACGCTGACCATTCATAAGAATCTCAACGCCCTCGTACGGACTTCCATCTTCCTTTCGCTGAACTTGGACTTTTGTGGTCACATAATCGCTTCTATCAAAGCGTGTGAAAGATAGCCGATCATCATGAACTCTTAAAAAATCAAGACTCGAGCTCATTGAGGCTTGAAACACCGCTTCATTATTCGCTGATCGCCAAGCTGTTCCTAGGCTCCAAGAATGCTCAGCAGCCACCCACCGATAATCGAGCGAAGAATCGAAGGTTTTTTCCTCAGGCATAAAGATCGTACTCGCCTGCAGTCCACTCAATGTTCCAAGCCGGAACGTAAGTTGACCTTGAATCTGACTCAAAGCCCTGCGGAAAGAGTCTTGGACGACAACCAATCGAGTATCTCCCCAGGCAGTTGGGAGCCCTGCTGTCAATTGACCTTGGGTAGCCACTTCAGAGCCTCGAATCTGCTTTAACTCGTACAGAAGATTCGCTTTTGCGATCTGGGTTGAAAGACGCCATTTGAGCTCAGACTCAACTCCCCCCTCATGAAATTCTGTCTGACTTAATTCGACGTCATTAAAAAAATTTAGTCCGAGCTTGACCTGTACAAACCCGGATAGCGAATTTTTTGTTTTCAATGTTTGACCTTGATCCACGCGAAACTGAAAACTTCCGAAACCACGAGCATCTTGACGCGTGAATGCTAACAACCCGCTATGGAAAGGGCGACGAACCACCCACTCGCTCCCCCATCTGCCCTCCTGTTGAGCGGCAAATTGTAGAGTGGAACTCAATTCATTTCCGAACCAAAGCAAGCCGCCCCCAGCCAACGCCCTCGAGTCATATCCCTTCGGCAGAGTGATTTCCCCAGCTAGAAATCTCACACCCCAATTTTTTCCTCCCTTAAGAAGCCCGAAACCAATGTGGTTCTTCCGACCTTGCTCATCGACCCCAGAGATGAGCCGGTATCTTAATCTCTGTGCGGCTGAGAGATTGGGTTCAAAGTCGATTGATCGGAATTCAGTTCTTCTCTGCCCTTGGGGACCTAGCAAAATGATCATGAAACGATTCACACCAGTCTGAAGCCTCACTCTTTGGAAAAGGTACCTGCCGTTTGAAGCTCGGGTTCTTTGGACGAGCTGACCGTTCTGAGTTAATTCCACATCCCACTGGTCAGGGGCCACACCGTCAATCTCCCAAACCAGCGAATCAAGAGCGCTCTCATCCGAATAGTTCGCATAGTGGAGTCCTCGGAGCACCCCAGGGGAGCCGACCATAGGAACTGCTGGCGAAACGAAGTCCACAAGTTCGAGGACCGAATTTTCACCGTACTCACTCAGAGCCAACTGATTGGAGAAACTTCCATCCGAAGACGCCGAATGTCTGAAGCGACTCTCAAGACCCAACAAGCCACCATGAAAGGCGAGTTCGCGACTTGTCCTTACGGAAGTCGCTGTTCCCGTCCCCGAAAAAGCGTAAGACATACCTGAGATGCTGAAATTGCGCCTCTCACCCAGATGAATATCACCCATTGATGGGTCATTTGTCTCAATCGGTGAAAGCCCCTCTCGACTTCTTCGTTGACGCTCTTGAGGCGGAAAGGGCTCCTGAGAATGAACCACGATCTTAGCAGCATATCGATCAAGGTCTAAAGTCGCAGGCAGCAAGGATTGCAACTGCTCGAGAGTTAAAAACAAATCATCAGAGCGCAGAACCGCAGCGCTGCAGTCGAAAGGCAATTCCCCACTTGCAGTCATCAAACGACAAGGCGAAAGCGAAATTACAAATGTATTCTCCTCTCGTAGAACAAACCCACTAAGTCGACCCGAATTCACATCCAAATCAACGCTGACACCCAATCCCGATAAGAATTCTCGAGCTGGGACAAGCACACCTCCCTCAACTTCGTAGGCTGACATGGAATCAAGAACGACGAGCCCATCACTGAACTCAACCGCTAGCAAAACTTCAGCGTCGCTATTCAAAGCATTTACGATCGGCGATTGGTCCACCCGCAGCCGATTAGCGCTCCCAGCTGCAACACCACCAAAACAACAAACAGGAAGGCAAAGGACCAAACAATACGTTTTTAACCTGCACAAAATTGGTATCACTGACTCTAGATCCTAAGTTGATCGATCAAATCCTTGCAAAAAATAGATAATCAATTGAAGCACGAGACACCTGACCGACTCCTAAAAAACTATACAGTTTTCAGCTTAGATCGCTCCGTGTCATAACCGCCCAGATAGGCAAGGGAGAGCGCACGAAGAGGCGATTCACGAACGAGCAGATCGTTGAAAGCTTGCAGCGGCTGGAGCCTGACGAAAAGGGGAAGTATCGTCGTTGAGAGCTCGTTGCACCGTCGCCGACACCCTTCACTTGGCGACAGAAGCTTAGTGGTCTCGAAGTAAATGATGTTAGGCGGCTAAAGGACCCGGAGTTTGAGAACTGTAGGTTCCAGCGGCTTGTTGCCGACATGGCTCTTGATGTCGAGATCCCAGAAGATGTGAAACGCGGAAAGTGGTAGGACCGATAGCCAAGAGATCGGCGGTTCGAGCAATCGCTGAAGAGAGAAAAATCTCGAGGACTCGAGCTTGCCGTGTTTTGGATCTAAATTGCTCGAAGCTCGAGCGCAAAATGCAGACGAAACGTGACGATGCCCTTATCGCGCCAAGACTCCTTGACTTCATTCTATATGCAGAACTCCGGCGCACTTCCCTATTTTCGAAGGCGAGGTTGGTACACGGAGATGGTCAAGAGAGTCCTTGAGACCACCACACAACTTGGTTTTCTCGAAATCTGGAGTCGTCACAATGTGACAAATAATGATGTGATCATTCCCAAGCTCAAGTTGGGCTTTACCATCTCCGCTCTGGAGGTGAGTGATCTTTTCGGCACTCTCGTACACCTTCGCTACTACCCATCGGCACTGCGGAGAAAAATGACAGACTATCGCGTCGGACAAATAAAGCCGGATGCCGAGATCAAGCAACTTTTGAAGATCGACTCACAATTCCCCGAAAACAGATCGGAGCTCAAGCGGCCGCGTGAAATCCGAGCGCTATCCACTTAGAATCGCAGGCCTAGACCCACAAAAGTTTTTGTGGGCACGTCTAAGCCCGCTCGAGTCAGCCGATAGTCACGCACGAAGACGGACAGATGGCCCCATTCAAGGCCAGCTTCGGCATAGCCCGCACTCAAGAACTTTTTGACGCAAATCTCCACATAGCGACCCGTCTCCACACTCAAGCCCATGCCGCACTCTTTGGTGTCGCCAAGGTAGCCACCCAAGCCGACAAATGGCTTCAATTCACCCAGCGGCATGCGCAGCCGCAGAGAAGCGTCGAGACCCGCATAAAGGTCTTTGGATGCAAACAAAGAAAGTCCGATCCGGGGCTCAAAGTAAGGCGAACTGTTGAGACCTGCGTGCAATCCCAAATGCGCGTGACCATCGGTGAGCGCCGCTTCAATGCCTGTTCGCAAGGGACTTGTTGCGCTCAACGAATTCACCAAGGGCGGCGGGCGGGAAACTCCGTTCTCGGGCGAGGCCAGCGCTGTCCTCGGGGCACCGCTGCCGATTGAACTTGGAGGAGCCGCGATCGGCGCAGGAAGAGGCGCTGGGGCCCATGAGGACACCGGACGTTCACGCACAAAAACAGTTTCCCCCGACGCGTTCTTGGTTTCGCGGTAACCCGATGTGCTATCGGACGGATCCGACGCCTCCATGAGGCTATGGCAGCCTGATGTCAGGGAGCTCAAGACCAAAAAGACCACGACACGAAGGAACTGGCCAGGATGAGACTGCGGCATCAAAGGACTCTCCTTCACTGTGTGACTTAAGCCTTAATAGCAGCCTACCGCTCCAAACTTAGGCGCATGCGCGTTTTCATGTTCAAGTTCATCACGCTCGATGTGCGGCTGTCGACGCCGGCATCGGAAGAATTGGAACAGATCGTTCCAAACCTGGATCACCCCCACCTCAGCTCGGCACCTGTTTAGGACTTGAGCCCCATGAGCTTGATCAAGATCCGTTTGTCGCGAGCCCCGTCGAACTCAGCATAGAAAATCTGCTGCCAAGTTCCAAAGTCCAGCTCACCTCGCGTGATGGGCACCGTCACCATGTGATGAGTCAGCAAAGACTTGAGGTGCGCATCGGCATTGTCTTCACCTGTTTGGTGATGGAGATAGTCCGATCGAGCTGGCGCGAGCTCCTCAAACCAGCTCGCCAAGTCGCGCAGAAGGCCACTCTCGGCATCATTGATGTAGACGCCAGCGGTGATGTGCATCGCACTGATGATGGCTTGACCGTCCCACAACCCAGAGCGAGAGATGGCCGCTTCAACAAGCGAAGTGACATTCACCAAGGCATAGCGGGTCGGCGTTCGAAGATGCCAATGCTCGGTGTGATGAACCCAGGCATCTCGTTCAAGGTGATCGATGACTTCATGACGTTTAAAGCCAGGACATTGCGAGGTATCGAAGGTCCAATTCGCAAACGGTCGAGAGGCATTCATAGAATGAAGAGCTTGGCTGAAGGATTTGATGAGATCAACCGCGGCCTCGAGCCAAAATGCGACCCGGCTTTTGAAAAGCTTGCGGAGCCCACCCGCGCTCAGGTGCCTCCGCCTCGAATCAAATGAGTTTGAATCAATTTGAACACTTCCGCCGAATCATTCCCGATCTGGCCCTGATTTTGCCCCGTGCGGGGCCTGATCTTGGCCTGTTTGGAATCTTATCGATTCTGATTCGCTGAGTAGGTCGTCGAATCTCGAAATCTGACGGAGTCGCGAGCCTCATGTGGCGAACTCCGTCCCGCTGATCACATCGTCGTGGATGGGCTGAGCGGCATGTTTGAAGGTGGTCCCCATGTCGATTCGCCATGGAAGAGCTCGGCTCTTCCGCTCGTTTTATTTTCAGCAGGCTCTTCAGGGCCTTGGGCAAAGAGTCTTGTCACACTCAATGGCCAGGCATAGCCCGCCGTTTCGATGCTCACTGAACCGACTCTTCATGCCGATAGCTCTTATTGTGGCCCTCGGCCTCAGCTTGACTTCCGAGGCGCAGAGCTCAGGACTGACGACGTCGCCTCACCCACGTTCCTCGCTCCTCGACAGCCTAGCCCCCTCCGCTGTCGCCTCCAGTCTTCGCAACCGAATCGCCAGTCTTGATATTCGACTCGGCGTCGACTTGCTCGAAGGCGAATTGCTCGAGGGCGTGAATGCAGCCGTTCGATATCGCTACCAAGTCGAACCTTCATATAAAGGGGACTATCATTTGCGGATGGATCGGTGGATCATGCAGGCCGATGTGAATCCCGGAGACCTTCTCGGGGACTATGATCTTTCGCCCGTCGGGCTGAATCTTCAAAAAGGCGCGGAAATCCTATTTGTCCGCTCCTTTAGGAAAAAGTCCGAGGCCTTTAAGGCTCTCCCCTATACGCCCGCGCAGATTCCCTTCACCGCAAATCGCATCATCGACAAGCTTGAGGTGGGCGACTTTGTGAGTATGACTTCCGATCTGAATTTGGTTGTCAGCGCTTCGACCGCACTGACCTCCATCAATTTTCCAGCTTCCGCCGCAACCCACTATTTAATCAGTGGCCAGTTTCAAATTCACGTCTTCAAAATGGCTGACGGCAAAGCTCGACTTAAGTTGATCGCCCTTCGTAAGAGAGGAACGGGCGGCCGCCTCTCGTTTGGATTTGCCCCCAATTTGAAAGTTACAGGTCTGCGCGTCGTCGATCGTCGCCTCGAGAGAATTCTCGACTTCCACAGCGATGCCTTCCAACTCTCCCTGTCACGAGGCACTTCGAATCTTCTCATGGTCGACTATGTGATCGACACGCGCCAAGCGGAAGTTCGTGAGGCGTATGACGCCATCTTGGCTTCGGTACTGAAGCTCAAGGTCTTGGGCATCACCAATCCCTTCCAGAGCGATACCCAGCTCTCCAGTCAGCTCATTTCGGACGTTACACCTCTCGAGAACATCTATGATATGAACCGCAGTCGAGCCCCTGCTGATCGACTTGTCGATCGCCGTTTTAAAGGGAAAAACGACGTGACCGATGCGGCCGCCCACGGATTTGCGTTTGGGCTCATGCTGCTGCGCTTTGAAAACGATGCAGCATTTGCAGATAACATCTTGACAACCGTCGATGATCAAGACTTCGCCAAGAACTATCGACTCCACACTTTCACACGGAGAGAAATGTCGAAGTTTCTGTTTGGCTATTACAAGGAAGAGAAGATGAGTCGTGCCACCTTATTGATGGATGCTGATGAAAACCGAGACGTCGTATCCCTGAAAGATCTCTATTTTGAAATGGACTTTAGAGACAAGTCTCATAGCCGACGTGAATTCCTGTCTCTCAGGAACAAGACCCAGCAGCTCGTACCGAATTCTATTTTCCGAAAGATCGACTGGCGGCCCTGGTACCCCGCTCAAGATCGGGACAATATTCGTTTTCTCTATCGACTCATGATTCATCCTGACGCCTTGCAAATCGTCTCCGGACTTGATGCCGGTCAACTTTGGACACGCCTGGTGCGGTACTTAAAGTCGATTCCGGCGCCCAACGCCGCATCCACCAACCCCTTCCAAAATGCGGAAACTCAACACTCGCGACACATCGAAGACAGGTATAAGTATGACCTTGAAGTCATCACAGCAAAACTCAGGTTAGCCTTCGATCCCTCGCGTCCCGCCGCTGAGCGAGCGCACGCATTCTCTGACTTGCGATACACGCCGCTCTTTATTGAGATTGCACCGGGCTTTTTGACATCTCTCATTCCGGAGGCCGATCTCAACCGTTGGGTGTACTTTAGCCTCAGCCTGACAGCCGACAAGTCCAAGCCCATCAGCTTTGAGTATGGCCAAATGCCCGATCGGAAACTCTATGAGGCCGCAACTTATATTCAGAATATTCTCAATAGTCGCGACGTGGATCTAGCCCTCGACCTCGCACGTTAATTCGGCAAGAACGCGTGAATGCTGGACGAAACGATGCGCCATTCGCTAAACTCTCCTCATGCAAGAGTTTAACGGCAGAAGTATCTGGGCCGTAGGTCGCAACTACGGCGCACACGCGAAAGAATTGGGAAACGAAGTTCCCGACTCTCCGATGATTTTCTTGAAATCCGGCGCCACCGCAGTCGCCCCGGGGGCTGTGCAATTGCCGGACTTTTCTAAGGATGTGCATCACGAGGTGGAACTGGCACTTCGTTTTGGTGCGGATTTTCAATTCGATGCGGTCGGTGTGGCCCTAGACCTCACAGCCCGCGATCTCCAAAATGTACTCAAGGAGAAAAAACATCCGTGGACGCTCGCCAAGAGCTTTCGAGGCAGCTGCCCCATCAGTGGCTTCCGCCCGCTTCAGCTTGAGCGTAATCAGCAATTCCGTGTGCAGCTTTGGATCAACGATGTCTTGCGCCAGGACGGCCATACCAAAGATCTGATATTCCAGC
>CANHQR010000093.1 GCA_947462815.1 Pseudobdellovibrionaceae bacterium | reverse complement strand
CCGCTTTGTTTACAGCCAAAGCAGTTAAAAAGCTGCTTATCCTCGCTGACCGAGAAGCTCGCTGTCTTGTCGTTGTGATTCGGAAACGGACATCGGCCCATAAAATTGGCGCCGTGACCACGCAGCTGAGTGTACTGCCCGATCAAATCGACAATGTTGTTCGCTTGGCGAACTTTTTCGATGAACTCCGGCGGATAAGAAGGCATCGGGCTCACTTTCCCCCGAGTTTGGCTTTCACCACCTCAGACACGATCTTGTTGTCGGCTGTTCCACCCGACTTCGCCTGGACCGCCTTCATCACTGTGCCCATATCCTTGATGCTCGACGCACCGGTCTCCGCCATCACCTGCGCCACTAAAGCTTCAATCTGCTCGCGCGACATTTGCGCCGGCAGGTAGGCCTCAAGCAACTTCAGCTCAGAGGCCTCGTTTTCCACGAGGTCTTGACGACCAGCGGCCTGGAATTGCTCGATGGATTCTTTGCGTTGCTTGGCTAATTTCTTGATGACCGCGATGCATTCGTCATCGCTCATCGGTTCAGGACGCAACTCGATCTCGCGATTTTTAAAGGCCGATTGCAACATGCGAATCGCGTTCAGCTTCAAGCTGTCCTTCGCTCGCATCGCCTCTTTCATGTCATGAACGATTTTTTCTCTCAGCGACATGGGGATCCTCCCTGCTGGGTCGATTGAATGATTTCTCCACTCGGGCCACGAAGAAGCTCTCTTGAAATCTGTTCGGGCCGCCCACCTCAGCGCTCCGCCCTGACGATCTATCCGAGAATTCAACTTCTTCAGGGCCAATAAAAAGAGCCGGTTTCCCGGCTCTTTTTGTCAGACGACTTGGTCAGCGACTTTGAAGCGCGAGCTTCGCCATGCTGATCAGTCGTTGAACTTCTTTTGCTTCTTCGTGAGACGCTTGCGAGCCGACAAGGATTTCTTCTTCAAGCGCACGCTGGGCTTTTCAAAGTGCTCGCGTTTTTTCACTTCCGAAAGAATGCCGGACTTTTCGCAGGCTTTCTTGAAACGGCGGAAAGCTTGTTCAAAACTTTCATTGTCCCGGACTTTCACGATCGCCATGTTGTCATCACCTGCCTTTCGGATTCGCTGACCTCGGTCAGACGAGAGAATCAGAGCTAGCATGGGCGATGCCTCTTGACAAAGCAGTTTGTGGAATTTAGCCGCTTGGGATGTGGACTCACTGCCTTGATTGCGGCGCATTAAGCGCCCATACGCGCTGCGGAAAGGCCAAACCGTGAAACAACATGTCTCGGCCCCTTCCCTCTCGCCCGAGCAAGCCGAACTCGATCGTCGGTTCATGCTCGAAGCCTTGGCCGAGGCCGAAGCCGCAGCCGCCGCTGGGGAAGTTCCCGTCGGAGCGATTTTAGTGGGTCCCGACGCGCAGATCATCGCCAGATCCGGCAATCGCAAAGAAGGCAATTTCGATCCGACTGGGCATGCGGAGGTGCGGGTACTGCGCGAGGCCGCCGGCCAACTCGGCCGCTGGCGACTGACCGACTGCACCCTTTACGTCACACTGGAGCCTTGCGTTATGTGTGCCGGTGCATTGGTGCATGCCCGAATTGGACGCGTGGTCTTCGGAGCTCTCGATCCAAAAGCTGGCGCCGTGGCGTCGCTGTACAAAATTCTCGAAGACCCTCGGCTCAATCACCGCCCACCGGTGCGAGGCGAAGTGCTGGCCGCAGAATGTGGAGCACGGCTGTCGAGCTTTTTTGCCACACGAAGGGGCGCTGCCCGAAGCTAAATGGGACACGAGCGCCCCGACAGCTTGTGTCATGTGGAGTATTCATAGAGTTTTTTGCCTCAGCTCCACTCTGTGAGTTACGAACTCTGCGCAGAGTTGGCCCACGTCTTGTAAGCGTCTTGTAGCAGGTCGAATGAAGAACAGCAGAACTGTCGGTGAATCGCTGCAAAGTGGGGCCAGCGGAACTTCGGTCAAACCGGTCATCGATCGGCGGCCAACTCCGCAACCCAAACTCAGGGTCAGAACTCATGGGGAGTTCAACGACCGAAGGAGTTTTGCGGTCACGACAAACGGGGGACAAAATGACAAGCAAGTCGCAAACGAAGGTTTCCAACATGGGTCACAAGCTTTTCGGCGCCGGCGTCGCTTTGGTCGCGCTGATCGCAGGCGTGACCTACGCTGCGCAAATGCCATCAACCTTTTTCGATCCCGAGCAGCCTCAGCGCGTCCCGGCGGTCTACGAGAAGGCGTACATCCCTCAGGGCTTCGATTCCAACGACATCGTTGAGGTCGTTCTCGAAGGCATGTTCTCGAGTGCTTGCTGGCGACCGGCAGATATCAAGGTGGAAGTGGATCACGATCGTCGGAAGGTTTTGGTCGGACCCGCAGCTTACCAATATCCTGGTCTTTGCGCGCAGATGGTGATGCGCTTTGATCGCGTCGTGCCGATCGGTGTACTCCGCAGCGGCGTGTACGATCTGGTGCAAGCGACAGATGGTCGCAAACTGGGCGAGATTCCCGTTGCGGTTGCCACCACCGAAGAGCCGGATGATTATCTCTACGCTCCGGTCGAGCAGGCTTTCTTCCGCGATCAAGGTCGCAGCGGACAGTTGATCATCGCCGGCCACTTTCCGAACGACTGCTGGATCTTGGATGAAGTCCGAGTTCGCACCGGTGACGATGTGATCACGGTGCAGCCGATTGCGAAAATCGAGAAGCGCCGCACTTGCCAAGAGGGCAGCTTCCCCTTCCACAACATCAGCATGATCGACTTCGTACAAAAAGGTCGATATCTGCTGCACGTTCGCTCGGCGAACGCGAAGAGCGTGAATAGCATGGTGGAAATGCAGTAATCGCGAACCTCGCGAACCTCGACCAAGGAGCCGATTCCCCTAGGGGAATCGGCTTTTTTATGATCTCCATCAGACGGAATTGCGGAGTCCCTGACGCGCATCACATGCCTCTTCGCTTCAAACGAAGTCTCACATCGAATCAATCACATTTTTAAAAGCCTCCATTTCATCGATTCTTAAGGAAGACAGCCAACGATGAACAGGAGGTCCTCATGAACGCGAAGAAAATTGCACCTTCGACAACATCAGCGTGGACGATTGAATCCCTACTTCTGTCTCACGGTGAATTCCACCTCTCGGCCTACGTGGCCGAGCCGGCTCACCCTGGCCCACGCTCTCGGCAGCTGATGCATGTCATTGAGCACGCTGAGTCCCAGTTGCGTGGCGAACTCAGTGACCTTGAGTTGCAGAAGTTTTTGGCGCCGCTTCGTCAGTTTGAAGAAGACGCCTCCACTTTCGCTGGATTTGAAAATGCCGCGACACTCGCACTGTTTCGCACCAAAGGTGCATTTCGAGTGCTCGCGCTCCCGGTCGACGTTCGACCGCTGTGGACCGTCGCCTCGAGCTTTCACGTTAAGCCTCTTCTGAAATGGCGTCAGCACGAGCGCGGCGAGCGAGCTTGGTTTGAGGACTGCCTGCTTGAGGAATGGCAGCTCTGGGAAAAGCAGGGGCAGATTAAGAGTAACTTGTTTCAAATCACTCGAGCTGCGACCCGAGGAGATGTGCGCCACTTGGTGGTGGCCGAAGATCGACATATTTTCGGGCATATCGATGAAACACAGGGCGGCTTGAGTCTGCATCCTTGCGATTTGAACGCCTATGATGACGATATTCTCGATGATTTGGCTCAGCTTGTGTTGCGATCGGGCGGTCAGGTGAGCGTTCGGCCCCAGGCAGAAATTCCCGGGGCCCGCACAGCGCTCGCTTTCGTACGTTCACCTCGGCGAGGACGTATGCGCTGGCAGCGCGAGCTCTCTCGTCGCCTTGCTGATGGCGAATATCGCGCGACCTCTTAAATCGAGGTCAAAGCGATCCTCGATAGCTCACAGCTCGCTCACCCCGCCCATCCAATTGCGAAGGGCGGGAGGGATGCGAATCTTGCCATTGGCCTGCTGATGCTGCTCAAGAAACGGAACGAGAATTCGAGGCGTGGCGATCGCCGTGTTGTTCAGCGTATGACAGAAGCGCACGGTGCCGCCTTCATCACGGTAGCGCAGATTGGATCGTCGCGCCTGCCAATCGTGGAGATTCGAACACGAGTGAGTCTCGCGATAGAGGTTCTCGCTGGGGACCCAGGTTTCAATGTCGAACATTTTGAACTTCCCCGCACCCATGTCGCCGGTGCAAACCGCGACGACCTGGTAGTGCAATTCGAAGTCTTGCAGGATCTCTTCGCTCGTTGCGAGCAACAGCTGGTGGAGGCGCTCACTCTCGCCCGGATCATTTTTGCACAAAATATACTGCTCAACTTTGTTGAACTGATGAACGCGGATCAGACCGCGAACATCTCGGCCTGCGCTTCCCGCTTCACGACGAAAACAGGGTGAGACCCCACCATACAGGATGGGCAGTTGAGTTTCGCTCAGAATTTCCCCGGTATGCAGAGAGTTGATGGGCACCTCGGCAGTTCCGGCCAAATAAATTTCGTCTTCTTTGAGATGATAAACTTGTTCGCGTCCGGTCGGAAAATGTCCTGTGCCGACGAAAGCGTGCTCGCGCGCCATAGCGGGAACGCTGATCAAGGTGAATCCCTTGGCCCGCAATTTCTCAAGACCGTACCGAAGCATCGCGTGCTCAAGGATGACAAGATCACCTTTCAGTGAATAAGAACGGCTACCACTCACAGCGGCGATTCGCTCAAGTTCCGCCCAGTCGCGCTTTTGCAGAATCTCGACATGATCAAGGGGCTTGAACTCGAACTTCGGCTTTGAACCCCAGGTCCGAACTTGCTGATTGCCCGACTCGTCGGGTCCGATGGGAGTATCGGGCGAGGCCGGCAAGGGCACCAACCACAAAAGATCTTGCAAGGCTCGCTCGGCCGCTTCGGTATCAGCCTTGAGTGAATCGATCTCCTGTCCAATTTCACGACCGCGGGCAATAATCGCTTCGCGATCCTGAGGCGAAGCACCCTTCATTTTCTTCGAATTGGCGTTCCGCTCTTCATTCAGCGCTTGGTTGCGCTTTTTCAAATCCATGAGGCGCGAATCCGCGCTCAGCAGTTCATCGAGATTCAGCTTCACACGCTTTTGTTCGATGGCTTTACGGACAAGATCAGGGTTCTCACGAATAAACTTTAAGTCGAGCATGGGGTGTCACCTCGGAAACCTCGAGCTTATCGAGATTTCACGCTGTTGACTATGTGGTTCTCAGGATCATGTAATCGAACTCTTCAAGCGATTCGGGTGTGGGCGTGATAGAAAAATTGAGGCTGCCATTTTGCCCAAGGTGCCTCGAGATCTTGGCGACGGCGGAGAGTTTCTGCGTCATACACATAAACGCGCTGATATGTGCCCACGATCGCTAGGCCCGCTTCAGGGAGGAGCCGGACCGATTGCGGCCAATCCGCTAATTGAAGGACTCCAACCGGTTCTCGGTTTTGTAGGTCAAAGACTTTGACCTCACGAACATTCGGAGCCGTAATCCAGATTCGCTGGCGCGGTTCATCAACATCGATCGAAAGGAGTTCTCCGCAATCCCTAAGCCGCAAAGCTCCATCGGGGTGTAGAGCCTTCTCGCGATTCAGATCATAGCCCATCCAAAGACCATCTCCCTCCTTAGTAATGTCGTCTTGTGAACTAATCGCGAGGTAGAGATGATGGCCGATCAACCGTAGGTGTCCCGGATTGGAGCCAACCTCTATTTGTAGTTCCTCGAGCTTAAGTTTTTCCAATTGCCTGCTCTTCAAATCCAACATTAACAAGGTCGGAACTTTGGAACTGGGCGCCGCCAAAGAGACAAATTTCCAACCCTCCACCCAAGTCACATCATGCATCCTGCCGTCGAGAGTTGGAATTTCATCGATGATTTTCAGGGTTTCGAGCTCAACGAGGGCAATCGCATTCACGGATTGGCCGCGGCCAGTTAATCCATGTTCACCGGATATGGGCGCGATTACATAACGACCATCTGGCGTAAACGCCACATGTCCGTACCAAACTCGGCCCATCGCCAGCTGCAGGCTCCCCACTTCGCGCCCAATTGACCAATCGATCTTGGACATCCAGCGGCCTCGACGCGAGCAACCCACCATCAAACTTTTTTGTTGAGGATGAGGCTCTAAGACGTGCAAAGGACTCTGAACGGGAATCTCGAGATAAGCACCGCTCTTGAGATTCAAGTGGAAGGCTCGACGATTTGAGGTCAGAAGATCATAGTCTGGCAAAGGTCGCGCGGGGTCCTGTGTTCCGAATTGAAAGACTCCACCGACCAGAGCGCCGGAAGGCCTTTCTAGGATCGGGCGTCGCAAATTTTGCCAGACGTCATGGAGTTCTATACCCACGACAGCACTCACACTTAATCCCGCTAAACCCGTCAAAACTTTCCGCCGAGGTAACTTCATATTTCAGATTTTAATCGGCCCGAAGAAAGAGCACAACCTGGACCGCTTGAGGTCTAGCCATCGTGATTTAGGTTGCGCGCCACAAAGTATCCTAAGGACATGAAATTATGAGCGCTGAATTCGCGTATGGGAGTGATAAAAGGGTCGAGGCCCCCACCCGCGCCATATTTGAGAGAAATCAGATCGCTCGGCGAACGACCTGAGGTCGATGGCCTTAAGCTCTCGAAGCGTACCGACGATGGCCAGCCCATGCTCAGGCACAATCTGCACCGAGCGCGGGGGCTCTGAAAACGGTAAGATCTTCACCAGATCTCCATCGCTGGCTCGCCAAATTAAAATTTCCTTACGATCAGGAGCCGTGACCCAGACGTTGCCCAAACTCTCATCGAAATCGACGGAAAGCAGTTCTCCGCTTTGGCGAAGTCTCGCTACCGAGTCGCCCTGGATTCTATTCAGGCGCCAGTCCACTGTCACCCATAGTCCGTGAGCCTCGATAGGCACTGCAGCCTGACCACTCAATACCACGAAAACTTGATCGCCCGCGATTTTGAGGTGACCCGGATTGCTCCGTTGCTTTGTTTGCGCAGACTCGCCATTGGACTGAATTAACGGAATTCGCTCGATGCGACGTTTCTGAAAATCAAAGGCCTGAAGCGTCGGAGTTCGCTCATGTGACGCCGATAAGCCGATGAAGAGGTCAGCATCAGCACGCGCTAAATCATGCATTCGACCATCTGTCGTCGGCACCTCATCGACGATTTTCCAACTTTCCAAATCAAGAACTGCCAGAAACGCATTTGGATCCTTCTGCTCTTCGTAAATGGGCCGAACTCTTTCAATATACTCGGCCATAGGTAAAATGGCGTAGCGACCATCATCCGAAAAGGCCAAGTGTCCGTACCAAATTCGATGCGCTGGCAACTCCATAACTTTGGCCTCACGACCAAGCCTCCAATCCACCATCGAAAGAAGGCGTCCTCCTCGAGAGCAGCCGACCGACAAACTCGACTCTCGCGGATTGGACTCTAGCCCATGAATAGGAGCCGTTGTTTCGATTTCATCGTAGCGGCCATTGCGCAAGTCTAGGCGAAAGGCACGGCGCCTCGATGTCTGTTGATCAAGTTGATGAGGATGATTGATTGCCTGGCGGACATCGAGCTTGAATGCGCCACCGATCAGATACTGAGCGTCATAATGGACATCTGATCTCGACAAAAAATGCGAGTTCTTGCCATGTCGACCCAACACGACCGCACTCGTTATACCAATGGCTCCAAACAATAGGTTGCGCCTTTTGATATTCACACCCTCATGATATTGGCTTTGATCCCAAAGACAAGTACTCGCGGGGGACTTCGATTCTAATTGAATTTTCTCGGGCGCGGCTACAGAACTAAAGCCGACAGCGCCAGTCTTTAATGGAGCTGAATGAAAATGATTGAGTTGGTTGGGCACGGCCTGACTCCGTCCCTATTCGAGATCTTCCAGAGGGTTGAAATGCGACACGTCGTCGGCACAGATTTGATCGAACGTCCTAATCAATGCCACGAAGACTTGCAGCAAGATTCGAACCGATTAAACATTTTCGGCGAGCCCGATCTACCGAACGAGTTCCGGCCTCGAAGCGTGATAGACTTTGAACAGCTTTTGAACAGGTGACGTCATCCAAACCCTTTCATCTTCCGGATCCAGATCAATCGAGAGCAACTCGTCTAAGCGTTACATCACAATCGGCGTTCGATTCGCGGCCTCCACGCCCGATAGCGAAAACCGCATCCAAATCCCATCAGACATACGTTCGCCCTCTTTGTAAGCGTTGATCATAAAATCGAACTGCCCAAAATGAATGGAAATTTCCGACGGAATTTGACGGAAATTGATGCCTGCAGGTTTTTTCGCAGTCGGCGCAAGACCTTAGAGCGGTCGCACCGCTGACTAGCTGGAGGGTTTGAGATCTGAGATGTCGCGAAAATAAGGCCGCGTCGCAACGCCAGGCTGGACGGGTGGAAGGGGGCGTGCTAACCGATTTGTCTACGTTCCAATCCTGCGGAGAGGTGGCCGAGTGGTTTAAGGCGCACGCCTGGAACGCGTGTGTAGGGTAACACCTACCGTGAGTTCGAATCTCACTCTCTCCGCCATTCTTTATTTTCCTTCCAAGACGCCAATCGGGCGAACGGCTTTTCGGTTCTTCGGTTCTTCTCACTTTATGGTGGGTCTTCGTCTAAAGCCCTTTAAGCACAAGCATTTAGCAGTCTAAGTCGGTAGTTTCCGAACGATTTATATCCGTAAGCCCTCTTCTGGACAAGCTTTGCGACGTTGT
>CANHQR010000092.1 GCA_947462815.1 Pseudobdellovibrionaceae bacterium | reverse complement strand
CTCTTCTTGATCTCGTCCAAAATCTTTTTGAACTCCGCATTGCGAGCGACACGGCCCTGAGACCTCTGCGCAAGCTGCTTGATTTCCTCATTGCTCACCTTGGCCCAAGCACCCGGTCCCGAAGTCAAAAAGGCCTCTTTGGAAATGAAGCTCTCTTTGCGATCCGGCTGCAGCGAGTAGTCGAGCGTTTTCTCGCCGACATCATCGACCGACAGTGCGCTTGGCAATTCAATATGCGCCGGTACACCTTTCCACTGCGTCGAGAATCCACCCGGCGTGTAGAACAGGCCAACCGTCACCTTGATCGCACCCAAGCCCTGTCGCAGATGCTGCACCGACTGCACGCTGCCTTTGCCAAACGTATGATCCGCGCCCACAACCACGGCCCGATCATAATCGCGCAAAGTGCCCGCCACGATCTCCGAGGCCGAAGCCGAAGCTCGGCTCGTCAAGACCACCAAGGGTCCCGTCCAGTCCACCGCTGGATCGCGATCATCGAGTGCCATCGCAGGTCGATCCGGGTCACGCCCTGATTGTTTCACGACATTGCCCTGGGCGAAAAACAGGCCGGCCATGCGGACCGCATCATCCAAAGAACCACCGCCATTGCTCGCCAAATCCAAAACCAAGCTCTGCGCGCCCTTCGCCTTGGCTTCGGCGACAAGTCTCTTCACATCCGTTGCGCTCGATCGGCCACCGCGCTTCGCCTCAGCATAGAAGGAGGGCAGGTTAATCACCGCCACGGGAACCTTTTTGCCACCCACTTCGCGCTCGATGAAGCTGAGTTGGGCCGCATCGTCTTCCAGTTTAATCTTCTCACGCGTCAGCGTGATCGTGAGGCGCTCCTTGGTATTACCATCGACGGTTCGCATGAGCAGCAAACGAACTTTCGAGCCCTTCGGGCCACGAATCTTTTTGACGACGTCCCGTAGATCCATTTCGACAACGTTCTCGAGCTCGCCTTCTTTACCGTCGCTCGCCACCTGCCCGACGGCGAGAATTTTATCGCCAGGCTTCACCAGTCCGGAGCTCTTCGCGCTACCACCGTCGATCAGCTGCTCGACAACTGTGAATCCGTCAATCGACGAAAGCGTGGCGCCGATTCCTTCCAGCGAAAGCCCCATGGAAATCTCGAAGTCTTCCAACTGATCACGCGAGAAATAGCTCGTGTGCGGATCCAGGCTGCGACCAAACGAATCGAGGTAGTCGCTGTAGAGCTGTTCGTCGTTGACGTCTTTCGCACGCTTCAAAACGCGGTCGTAGAGTCGAACGACTTGTTGAATCGCCTCGTCCTGGGACGAGCCTGTCGCCAACTGGTTGGACAACTGAAACTGCAAATACTTGCGATGAAATTCGTTTTGCTCAGCAATCGAGGCCGGAAACTTTCGGCGATCCGGATCCAAAACCAATTCAGTCTTGGGGTTAAACTTAAACGCCTTTGAAGTGAGCGTGGCCTTCGCAAACTCTCCCCGCTCTTGGATCCGCGCCACGAGTAAGGCCTGGGCCTTTTTCAACGGACCGCAATCTCCCGCAGCCAAGGACTCATATAACTTCGCCATGCTCGAGCGAATCGAATCCACATCGGCCGCGCGAAGGTAGAGCTTCGCGCCATCGAGTCGCTTGATGATCTGCTCAACCGTACGCTTCTCAACATCCTTGTTCGGACCTTGATACTTCACATGTTCTTCGAAGAACTTACCCTGAACACTGATCAAGTTATTGCAACTCAATCGAGCTTGGGCATGAACCTGGTGCGCGCCGATCAACGTCGCACTGAGAACCAACACCGCAAGACCATTCTGACGCCACATTCGCTTCATGCCGTTCCTTTCGGGTACAACGCCACCGCGCCCACCCAACGGCTGAACGCGAACCGGCTGTCCCTCTCTGGAATTATTCTGCCCTTAAGGCGGGAGAAGCGTCAGCTGCTCAAAGGACTGGAAATCAGAATTTGCTGAGCAGAGCGTCGCCTCGGTATGGTCGACATAAACTTCCCACTTCACGAAGCGCCCCGCTTGCGTCTCAATCACGAAAAACGACATTTGTGGGTAGCGAGCCTTCAGCGCCTTCATTTCCTCGACGATGAGCTCCACGTTATGCGGGTCGTCATCAGACATGCCGAAGCGATGAAAGTCACTGTATCCATAAACTTGAACCGCTCGCTCCACCGAGGCACGAATCGCGGCCTTCTTGAGTGCCGCGACCGAAGTCTGGCCGCTCTGACAGCCCAACTCCCGACGCACATTGGGGTGAGTCACGGGGAAGATACTGAGGTAGTTCGGCGAGTGCGGCAAGTACTGTCGCTCGACCAACAGATTAATGCCTTCGACAATCGTCTCCGGCCGATGGCCCCGAGCGGTGATCACACTCATCGGACGACGATTGAGAGTCGCATGATAGAAGCAGCTCCACGAAGGGCCCTTCCATTGAACATCTGGATATCCGAGAGCCGCCGCCAAATCTTGCACGAAGAACTGACGACGTCCCAACAGTCGCTCGAGCCAGCTGAGATCTCGATCTCGAAAGTTTCTGAACGAGCCGGTTTGATCATTGAAGTCCAACTCGTAGTTCTCCCAAGTCCCGGGCTTGCCAACTTGACGGTGCACTTGGGCGTACTCACCACTGGATAGCTTCACTTCGCGACGCGTACCCTTTTCAAACAAGACGATCGGCGTCGAGAGAAAGGCGACATTGTCGTCAAAATCAAAAAAGTAAAACGAGCGGCCGCCCCGATCCGCATTGCGATCCCGATGAACCTCACGGCCGATCGGCAATTCAAGCTGTCCCTTCTCAGGTGGCGGCGGCGTCCAAGATGCCTTTTCGATAACGAGGCCCTTCATGACATCAGGCCCCATTTGCGGAGTCGACCCGTCAGTTGAGCGCTCAAAGAGAGCCCCGGGCTTGAACAGGCGATTTGTGATTTTCCAGGGCCCGAACATGGGCGGCAAATTAGCTTACCGCCTAGGCAATTTCAACGCCGCCGAACGAGAGTCTTCGGCTTCGTGGCCTCTTTAGACCGCACTGGAGCGGAAGGTGTCGAGGCCGAGGACTTTACCGGCCCCTGACCCGCCTCGGCCGACTTTGCCTTGACTCGAACCGGTGAAACAGAAGCCTTGCCCGCTTTCCCTGCCTTCGCGGTTGCCGGCGAAACCTCCGAGTTCGACGGGCCGGGCCCTGCTTTGGGTGACGCCCGAGATGACACCCTAGATGACACCTCAGTCTTCGTCTTTTTTGATCGCGGCGACTTCGCTCCCGCTTTCGAGGTCGCTGACTTCCCAGTCGCCTCTTCGCGTTCGCGAATCAGATTCAAAACCACCTCAAGGCTCACGTCTTCCGGCTTCACACCTTCAGGAAGTGAGGCATTGATCGCACCCAATTTCGCGTAGGGACCATAGCGCCCCGAAAATATCTGTATCTTTTCTTCGGTGCCCGGCACAGGTCCCAATTCGCGGATCGGCGCGGCTCGACCCCGACCTTGTTTCGGTTTGGACAACAACTCCAAGGCCTGATCGAGTTCAACTTCAAACAAACTCATCGTCTTGGGAATCGAACGGAAATCTCCGTCGTGCACGATGTAAGGGCCAAACCGGCCCAAACCCGCTTTGATTTCCTTGCCCGTTCCCGGATGCGCGCCCAAGGTTCGCGGCAACTCGAGAAGCTTCAAAGCCATCGGCAAATCTACTTTTTCAAGTTCAATACCTGCGGGAACAGAGATGCGCTTAGGCTTGGAGTCTTCGCCTTCGACATCGCCCAACTGGACATACGGTCCATATCGACCCGTCAATGCATAAACCGGCAAGCCGGTCTTAGGGTCTTTACCCAGAGCATCCGAGCCGTTGAGCTTTTGATCGATGAGTTTATTGACGATGTCACTTGTCACGTCCGCAGGTGCTTGTGCATCGGGAAGGCTCGCACATTCTTCGCCACCCTTGATCTTTCGACAAACGTAGGCCCCGTAGCGGCCAACCCGAAAGCTCAAGCCTGGCATCTCTTCAAATTCGATAGCCCGCGCATCCTCGGGATCAATTTCACTCTCGCGCTTCTCGACTTGCGGCAGGAGTCCGGGATCTTTTCGATCGCCAAAATAAATTCTCTTTAGATACTCAATCGAATCCAAATCACCTTCGGCAATTTCATCGAGCTTCGTCTCCATTTCGGAAGTGAAGCCCAAATCGACGTATTGCGGTAAGTGCTTAGCGAGCAGACGAGCCACGACGAGGGCGGTAAATGTCGGCACCAAAGCGTTACCGGCTTTACGCACATATCCCCGATCAATGATAGTTCCGATGATAGAGGCATAGGTCGACGGACGACCAATGCCTTCCTTTTCCATCGTTTGCACCAAGCTCGCTTCGGTAAAGCGAGCTGGTGGCTTGGTCTCATGCTCCTGCGGTTCGAGCTTGAGGGCTTTGAGCTTTTGACCTCGAGCCAAAGTCGGAAGTCGTACTTCTTTTTCTTCGAGCGCCGCAGCCTCATCGTCACGCCCCTCGACATACGCTCTGAGAAAGCCCGGGAACTCGATGGTCATACCGCTCGCGGCAAAGATCGCTTGGCCCGCCGTGAACCTCACCGAAAGTTGCTTCTGACGAGAGTTCACCATCTGGCTGGCAACGGTCCGTTTCCAAATCAAGTCGTACAGCTTCAAGGGTAGGCCGCTCAAGCCGGTCTCGTCGGGCGGCAACATTTCTGTGCCGGCTGGACGAATCGCCTCGTGGGCCTCCTGAGCACCTTTGGCCTTCTTGCCCTCATAGGTCCGCGGAGCCTCGGGAAGATAATCTACGCCGTACAACTTTTTGATTCGAGTTCGCGCTGCATCCAAGGCCTGTTGCGAAAGAAAAGTCGAGTCCGTACGCATGTAGGTGATAAAGCCCTGTTCATACAAGGACTGCGCCACCTGCATCGTTTCCCGAGCCGACAATCCCAGCTTACGGTTCGACTCTTGTTGGAGAGTCGACGTGATAAACGGAGCGGGCGGCTTGCGTGAAACCGGCTTCTCTTCAGTCTCGGAAACCTGAAAGTCGATACCCTTGAGCGACTCGAGAATTCTCTCTGTGTCCGCCTGGCTGAGCGGCTGCGTTTCACCGACTCGATCCGGCAAGAGCTGACCCGTCGAAGCATCAAAGTCCTTGCCGGTGGCCACACGCTTGCCCTGCCAATTGATCAGACGCGAGCTAAACTCGATACCTTCTTTTTCGTGAGAAGCTTCGACGTCCCAGTACTGGGCCTTGCGAAATTTCAGGCGCTCGTGCTCACGCTCAACGATCAGTCGAACTGCGACGGATTGAACCCGACCAGCGGACAGACCGTACGCTACTTTTTTCCACAGTAAGGGAGAAATCGTGTAGCCCACGAGGCGATCCAAAATCCGACGCGCCTCTTGAGCTCGAACCAAATTGGCATCGATCTCGCGCGTATCCGATAAAGCCGAGAGGATCGCATCTTTTGTGATTTCATTGAAGACCATGCGTCGAAACGGTACCTGCGGCTTCAAAGTCTCAATTAAATGCCAACTAATGCTTTCGCCTTCACGGTCTTCGTCCGTCGCGAGCAGTAGTCGATCCACCTGCTTCAGCTTGTCTCGCAAGGTCGAAACGACTTTCGTCTTTGTTTTGGGCACACAGTAAATCGGCTCAAAGTCGTGCTCAACATCGACTCCTAATTGCGCCCACTTCTGTTTCTTGAACTTTTCTGGAATGTCTTTCGAAGACTGCGGCAAATCGCGAATGTGCCCCATGCAAGACTCAACGATGTAGTCTTTGCCCAGAAATTTACGAATCGTCTTCGCTTTTGTAGGCGACTCGACAACAACCAAGGTCTTTCCGCCACCCGATAGCCCTTCTTTCGTCGTCTTCTTCGACGCCGCTGCCTCGGGACTCGCTGCTTTGCTCGGTGTTTTCGTGGCCATTTCTTGTCCGTATCCTCACTGCATTCACAGAGCGCGCGCTCCGCAAAGCACATTCAGAAAAATCGCGACAGAGAGGCTTAGCTCCGTCGAGCTCCACTCTGTCGAGCTTTTCTCTTTCGAGCTCAAAGTCGCCGAGCTCATTTCACAATGCGAGTCCGAGAAGCCCTCTCTCAGCTCCAGCCCACCAATTCGGGACTGGCAACTCGACTGAAGTCTGGAGCAGAGCTGCACCGACGTCACCTTAAAGTGAGGTGAAGCGGCGCCCCTTCGCAAGCGAATTTTCCTCGCCACACCTCGGCAGCGCGGCGAAACTCGACACATGTCGAACTCCATGCGTCCCCTCAGCGAGTTTCCAAATTCAAAAATCCGTGCGGTGTTTTCGGACATCGACGACACAATCACCGATGAAGGCCAGCTTCACCCCGAGGCCTATGAGGCTCTTTGGAAACTTCACCGATCCGGAATCGCCGTAGTTCCCGTGACGGGGCGACCTGCTGGTTGGTGCGAAATGATCGCCCGCTTCTGGCCTGTCGCCGGCGTGATCGGTGAAAACGGGGGCTTTTACTTCCGCTACGCCGAGCGTCGCATGCAACGACACTTCGCCATCCCCGACGCAGAAATTGCCGCCAATCGACTGAAACTCGATAAAATCCGGGATGCCTGCCTCGACGAAGTCCCCGGCTGTGCCGTCGCCAGCGATCAGTTCTCTCGCCTGCTCGATCTCGCCATCGACTTCGCCGAGGATGTTGGGCCCCTACCCGAGTCAGCCATCGATCAAATTGTACGCATCTTCGAGCGCCACGGCGCGATCGCCAAAGTTAGCTCCATTCATGTGAACGGCTGGTTCGGCACCTACGACAAGCTATCCATGTGCAAAGAGTTTTGCAGACGCGAGCTCAAATTCGAACTCCAAGACCAACTCGATCACGTCGTCTTCTGTGGCGACTCACCCAACGACGAACCCATGTTCCAGGCCTTCCGCCTCGGCTGCGCTGTCGCCAACATTCAGCGCTTCGCCCACCGCCTTAAGCACCGGCCGGCCTTCATCGCCTCGCGCGATGGCGGCCATGGTTTTGTGGAGATCGCCGAGAGCATTCTTCAGCGCCGACGTGAGGTCAGGGCTTAGCCATAACCAAAGAAAAAGAGCTTGGCCCTCTCGCCAAGCTCTTCACCTCATCAATCCGAATCCAACTTACGCCTTAGGTTTGTTCGAGTTCGCTCCCGAATTTTGGTTCAACAACACTGCAAAAGGATTGTTGAACGGCTGACCGCCGCCGCGTTGCCCACCGCTGCCTTGCGGTCGAGGTCCTCCGCCCGCGTGCGAGCGTCCCGCATCTCGTGGACCTCCGCGCTCTTGAGGCCGCGGACCGGCACCCGGTCCCATGCCTTGTGGCCGAGGACCTCGCGAATCTCGCGTCCCTGCTCCTGGAGCTCCAGGACCAGCGCCACGCCCCTGACCTCGCGCTTGAGGCGAACGTCCCTCTTCACGACCACGCCCCGGCCCATCTTGCCGGCGAGGCCCCGCATTCGCCTCACGACGAGGAGCCTCGGCACGAGGTGCTCGCTCACGCGGCGCATTTGCATCCAAGATCATCGACAGCGAAATCTGTGTCTTCTCTAGGTCGACACCGAGAACACGAACCGTCACCTGATCACCTGGGCTCACAACCTTACGGGGGTCATCAACAAACTTCGTGGACAACTCTGAAATATGCACCAAGCCGTCTTGATGAACTCCGATATCAACGAAGGCACCAAAGTTCGTCACGTTGGTCACGATACCTGGGCAAACAAGACCTTCCTTTAAATCTTTGACCTCGAAAATATCATCGCGAAAAGCAAAGACTTTGAAAGGATCTCGAGGATCTCGCCCCGGTTTTTCCAGCTCACGTACGATATCATCAAACGTAAACTCACCAATGATTTGCGCCCACTTTGTTCGCAGCGCGAGAAGTTTCTTTGCGTTTTCGCCGAGCAATCCCGAGATCGGAATTCCCAACTCCGCCGCCATGTCCCGAACTGCAGCATACCGCTCAGGGTGCACGCCCGTCGCATCCAGAGGCTGTTTGCTACCACGAATTCGCAAAAAGCCCGCGCATTGTTCGAAGACCTTGCCTGTGAAGCGCGACACCTTCATCAACTGATCGCGTTCCTCGAAAAGTCCATTGGCCTTGCGAAACTCGACAATGGCTTTGGCCAGGGCTGGACCGATCCCGGCCACATGCGACAAGAGCGGCGCACTGGCCGTGTTCAAATCAACTCCGACGCCGTTCACACAGCTCTCGACAACCTCATCCAGAGATTTTTTGAGCGCCGTTTGGGAAACATCGTGCTGATACTGACCAACACCGATACTTTTGGGATCAACTTTGACTAACTCCGCGAGTGGATCCTGCAGGCGACGCGCAATCGAGATCGCGCCTCGAACTGTCAGGTCCAAATCCGGAAACTCTTCGCGGGCAATCTCGCTCGCTGAGTAGACCGACGCGCCCGACTCACTGACTAGAATCACTGGCACATCGACGCCAATATCTTTGAGCGCCTTGCGAACAAAGGTTTCAGTTTCACGTCCGCCGGTGCCATTACCGACCGCGATGGCGTCGATTTTGATCTGCTTCGTCACCTCAGCAAACAGGGTCTTCGCCTTCTCCGCAGCACCATCGCCGAGGATTTGCATGATAGTGTGGGAGATAAAGTTTCCTTGCTTATCAATCAGGGCCAACTTGCATCCCGTGCGAAGTCCCGGATCAACACCCAAGACACATCTGGGACCGAAGGGAGAGCCCAACAAGACTTTACGGACGTTCTCCGCAAATACGGAAATCGCGTCTTTATCGGCCTTGTCCTTCAAAGCACGATGCACTTCGTTGGCAATCGAAGGATGAACGTGCACGGTGTAGGCCAGCTTGGCGCAAGTCTTCAAAAACTCGACGACCTTTTCAATTTCAGCGTTTTTCGCAGCACGCTCCGCTGCAGCCGCCGCAATAGCTGTACGTTCAAAGGCTTGGAGGTTCGCCTCTTCGTCTCCTTCAATGGAGACGGTTAGCTCTTCCTCAGCCCAACCTCGGCGCATCGCGAGGTAACGGTGCGTGTGCTTCGTCTCCATGAGGCTCTTCACGGCTT
>CANHQR010000091.1 GCA_947462815.1 Pseudobdellovibrionaceae bacterium | reverse complement strand
TTTGGCCTGATTCACTCGATCGACCGAATGAGTTTAGTCGATGAGCTCCAAAAGCAAAGTCACCACCTCGCATATGTCCAGGACATCCTCGTGCAGGTGAACTATGGCGACGAAGAGACGAAGTCAGGCCTACAGCTGAGTGCCGGCATGGAGGGGATCTCGGATTTCATTCGCCAAGTGCAACAGCGCCCGAATTTGCGAGTTCGTGGTTTGATGGCTCTGCCACCTTTGCAAGCCTCGAGCACAGAAGCTCGCCGGCAGTTTGCCGATTTAAAGCATTTGCACATGGAGCTTCAACGCCGCCTGAGCGCAGAGCTTCAAGCTCCTTTCGACATTCTCTCCATGGGTACGACAGGCGACTTTGAGTCAGCTGTCCTCGAGGGGGCGACACTTTTGCGAATTGGCACAGCGCTTTTTGGCGAACGAAGTTGATTGCGCTTCCGATATTCGACATTGATGATGAAGTCATGAATCCAATGCGCATAGGTAAGTTGGGATTTATCGGTGCCGGAAATATGGCCTCGGCGATGATCAAGGCCTTCGTAGAGAGTGGCCATGTCCCAGCCGAGCGGATCTATGTGAGTAATCGCTCCTCGCAAAAGTTGAACCGCCTCAAAGAGGTTTACGGCATTCAGGCTTGCGCCAATAACGAAGAGGTCGTCGATCAGGCCGACCTCATTATTCTCGCGATCAAACCTCAGGATCTGGTCGGTGCCATTGAGCCCATCGGCAGCTCCTTTTTGCCTTCGCACACGGTGATCTCCCTGGCGGCAGGATTCAATCTGCGCACCCTGCAGCGGCTGATTCCGCAGGTGAAGAACCTAGTCCGCGTGATGCCCAACACGCCGACGAATATTCGTCGCGGTGTGATCGGTTATTGTTTGGGCCCGGAGGCTCAAGGCTCAGCCGCCCTCATCGAACAATTGATGGGCGCACTCGGAATTGTGGTCTTTGCGCCGGAAGGCGAAGCCTTTGAAGCCCTGACCGTGAGTTGTGGCTCGGGGCCGGGATTTGTATTCGAGCTGATGCAGTACTGGCAGGAGTGGATCGAGGAGCGAGGCTTCGAGCCAGCACAGGCTCGCCGTATGGTGGTGCAGACTTTTTTGGGCGCGGCGGAGTTAGCGAACATGGACGCCGCAGTTCGCCTCGAGGAGTTACAGGATCGAGTGACTTCGAAAAAGGGTGTGACAGCTGCTGGACTTCAGTCCATGCGTGAGCTCGAGATCGAAAGAGCTCTAAGGTATTCCTTTGAGAAGGCCGTGCTTCGCGATCAAGAGATTGCTCGGGGAACGGCACAGTCCTAATCGGGACGGCTCAGACAAAGAGACCTCAGTTCAAATAATGTGCTGAAGCTCCAGGGGTTTAGATCTCCGATTCAAGTTGAGCGATACAAGAAGTGTGGCGTGCGAATCTAGACCTTTGGCCGATGCCTCTCCTGCAACTCGTCCTTTATCCTGAATGAGTTGTTTGAACCGATCCCAAGGAGGGAATCGTGAGAATTGCGCCGATCGATATCGCCCACAAATCCTTCAATCGAAAAGTCATGGGTTTGGACCCGAATGAAGTCGCGTCCTTTTTGCGCGATTTGGCCGATCAAATGGAAGAGTTGATTCGCGAGCGCAATTCTCTCAAAGAGATTGCTCGGCAAAAAGACATCCAGCTCATGGAGTACAAGGAACGAGACGAAACCTTAAAGGCAACCCTCGCGACTGCGACAAAGATGTCAGATCAGATTCGCATCGATGCAGAACGCGAAGCAAAGTTGATCATTCAAGATTCAACTCAAAAAGCCGAACTGGTCATGCGCGATGGCCGAGACAACTTGAAGCGTCTCTATCAAGAAATCGCCGACCTGAAGAAGCTGCGCATGCAGTTTGAGGCCAATATGCGAGCCCTCTGCTCGGCTCATATACAGATGGTGGAGTCGAGCCATGTCTCCATGCCCGACCCACAGATCAATTTGCAGCATGCCGCAACTGTCATGTCGGCCGCCGCTCCCGCTCCGACTCAGGCTGCGCCCCCAGCGGGTCAGCAGGCGGTGGCCTCGGCGCCGTCATCGGCCAATGCGCGGTTTCGCAATCCGACGGCCTGATTCACCGATTCGCACTTTAAAGATAAAAAAACCTCGGAGAAGTCTCCGAGGTTTTTTATTTTACGCCGTGAGAAATCGATCAGAAGTCTGCGATGTGGTCGACCAACTCGGGGTGGTCGATAAAGGGATTGCGATTGCCCTGGATCTTGAAGATCGAGTCGTTGCGATCGATCTCGAACTGATCCGGAGGATCCTGGCGGTGCCAATCGCGGAGGAAGTCCTCCTGAACTTTGTCGATCGACATTTTGTAGCGAACCGCGAAGTAGAACAAGGCTCGCGCCACATTGCCCTTATGGCCCTGAGGGGGCTCAAAGTAATCAGCCGATGAGCCATGCACGGAGCCGAACTTGGAGGCGGGACACTTCAGAGCGCGATCTGGAACATCCACTTCGCCGAAGGGGTGGTTGCCACGGATCGAGTTCATTTCTGAGTCTGTCGGATAGAGGTGATGGAGGTCCGACTTCTGAGCATCTTTTTGCATCGCTGAGTTGAACTTCGACTGCGGCCACGTGTGCTCGGTGTTGAGCACGGTTTCGCGGGGAGTGCGGCTCGGGCCGACTTCATCGGCTCCACCGAAATCGCGATTGGTGAAATCGCGGTCGCAGTAAACCTCTTTCACCACCCAAGCGGATCCAACGTTCTGTAGATGCAGCTGACCCATCAGAACTTTTCGTGCGGCCTTGTAGCCAAGGGCCTGATGTGAATAGCAGCTCCGCGCGCCGGTATCGCAATGACCGATGAGGTCAGCTTGGCCCGGACGAGTTTGATGCGGTGTCGAGAGAATTTTGTGAAGCTCTTGAACAAGATCGCGATCTCGCATCCCGCGCTGCAATTCTTGGTAGAGCGTTTCTCCGTAGTAGGAGATGGGTTGATGGAGAGGTGCGCCAGAGGCCGCCACTGACCAGAGTGCGAAGGCTCCCGCCCCAAATGCCTTCAATGTGGACTTTGAGAGAAGCCGCCCTAGGTCCCAACCGCCAGCCGTACGCATCATGTTCTCTCCCCCCGTTGGATGAACGAATGCCTTTTCCGCTGCCCAAAATGTCAAACCGGTCTCGAATCTCGTGAACTCTTCGTCAGAGCTCCATCAGCATTTAACGATCAGACTTTCATCATGCAAGGTACGTTTGGTTTGAAATTGATTCAGATGCAGTGCGTAAGGGGCTTGGGATGGTTCATGCCGGAAATTCATCCGAGAGGGGTTTGCCAGATGCGCAAGCCCGAGAACGACGGGGAGTGGCGCCCCTCTGTTCGATTTTGATGGGCCGTTCCTGGTGGGCCAATCTTGGTGGCATCGATGCAGAGAATTCCGCGCCGCCGAAACCTGACACAGAATCGGCGGCGCGCGACTTGGCGTCAGAGGACTTCCCTAAACAAGCTGAGCATGGCCTCCCAAGAGCGACGATCAGCAGCTTCATTGTAGGCTGCGCCCTTTTTATTATCGTTGCCTGCGGCTTTCTCGGTGAAGCTGTGGACGGCGCCACCATATTTGATGAGTTGCCAGTCAACCTTTGCCGTCCGCATCTCTTCCTCAAAGGCAGCGAGATCAGCAGCGGGAACAAAGGGATCATCAGCGCCGTGAAGAGCGAGAATTCGCCCTTTGATCCGCAGGGCGTCTTGTGGCTTCGGAGCATCCAATCCCCCGTGGAAACTCACAAAGGCTTTGGCCTCTGCGCCGGCTCGTGCCAATTCGATCGCAGCCGTGCCGCCAAAGCAGTAGCCGATCACGGCGAGCTTCCTCTTATCGACTTGGGGGAGTTCGCGCAAAACCTTGAGACCCTGCTGCATACGAGATCGCAGCATGGTTCTGTCCTTTTTGTAGGTTGCTGAGAGCTTCGCGGCCTCGTCGACATTCGCCGGTCTTCGATTCGCTCCATAGATATCAACTGCAAAGGCCACATAACCCAAGCCGGCAAGGCGTCGCGCCACTTCGTGCGTGTCTTGGGTAACACCCATCCAATTATGAGCCACCAGAACTCCTGGCCGTGGAGTTTTCACCGCGTCGTCGTAGGCGACGAAACCTTCATACTTAACTCCAGCCAAATGGTAAGTGTGCGGCTTTGCAACGATCGCGGCGAAAGCTGTCGGCGCTAACGCGATGAACGCCAGGGCCGTGATGAAATGAGCACCGGCTTTCTTCAGCGCGGATGTCTTCTCGCCCGATCGGCTCGAGAGATCTCGTGAGTTTAGTTTTTGACCCGATGTTAATGGTCGCGTTGAAGCTTCAGATGAATAGCGCATCAAGTTTTCCTCCGGTGGAATTTCACAAACGAGTCATTTACTTCGCGACTCGGCTCCCGAGCCAGGTGTGGGTGAAGAGGCCGAATCGCGGTCGACTCAAGGGTCAGCTGAGATCGCAAGAGACAAACTCTCAAGGATCTTCTCGAACAACTGCTGCGATGTGCAACCTCGCGCTGGAGTAATTGAGAAAATCTTAGATCGCGACTTCTCTCCTCGAACGAGCTGCAAGTGACTTGGCGCAATGCCGAGGCTCTCCCCAAGCAGCTCAAGCAGCGCTTCATTGGCAGCGCCATCAATCGGCGGTGCCTGTACTTTCACCTTGAGCTCAAGACTTTGATTGGGGTTGTTGGCGTCGCTGTGCCAGCCCACGATTTGACTGCGACGAGCGCCGGGTTGCGCGCGAATCCGAATGCGAACGTCGTCTTCGGTCAGCTCCAGGCAGCGACGCAACTCCGCGTGGCTCATTTGCTCTCAAGTAAGCGTTCAGTTTCTCGAAGATCATTTTCAATTCGCGCGGGCTCGAATCCATCTTCTTCGGGCGTGAAAATGCTGCGGTCGGTTTTTTCGTTATCCAATCGAAAACCCTCTTGGTCGGAGGGGGAAACTGGTTCCAAACCCGGCGGCGTGGAAACTCTTAAGCCGCCGCGACGAGGGACGGATCCAAAATTCAACGAAAGAAATAAAGTCTGTGCATGAGGAGCGCGGAGACCCGTGAAGCTTTGCTGGTAGCCGGCGCGAATGTCGACAGTTCGCCCAGCCAAAAAGCCGGCGTAGACTTTGAAGTAGGTCTGAGCCGGATCCCAAGCCGCAAAGATTTGGCTGCCTGCATTGGCTGCATTGATTGAGAGGTTCCGCTCCGCTTCCGTCAATTCATCGGTGATCATAGAGTCATAGCCTTCGATCCCGCCACCGATCAGCATGTTGTCGCCAATTGGCAATTCGCCCACAAAGCCGTAGAGAACCTTTTTGGCTAATCCATCGCTGGGAAAATTCGCGCCCAGGTGACCGATCCAGCGGGTGCGACCGATGTTCTTGCGCATGTGAAGTACGCCTTGGGCGTAACTACTCCCGTCATGAAGAAGAGGTGCAGTTTGCATGCGAGTGTTCTTGGACATCGCGATGCCGCCTTGGACCTCGGCAATCATCACAAGCCAATTTCGCCATACAATAAAGTGGCCACCGACATGGGTTTCCGTGAGACCGGTGTTGGTTTTTTCATTCACGGAATCGATGGCGCGAACTTGCGAGAACGCTCCGCCGGCGTACATCGAAAATTTTGGCCAAAAGGCGTAGCGACCACGGAAGTTCGTTTGAAAGGCTGTGACTTGGTTGTCGCCTGTCAGCCGCGTGTACTCGCCTCGCGCCGGGCCGTAGTTGGCCTGCGTGGTGGTGTAGCGAGTCGACCCCCCAAAGCCAAACGAAGCCTTGCGCCAGCCCCAAGGCGGCTGCTCGACGTAGGGGGCTGCGAAGGCGCTTCGCGATGAGAGAGAGACTGCGCCCACGACGAGGACGGCGATCGTCAAGGCGGTGGGCAGCGAGGCGAATTGCAAGAGGCGGCCAAATGTGTGTCTCACAATGAGAAATCTACCTTTTGCGCCAAAGGAGTTCAAAAGACCAAGTGGCGTGGGTCCAGTGGGCCGTGTCGGGAAGTTCTGCATTTTGTGAGCGCTGCGATCCAGGCCTCGTCTCAAGTTGATGCGTCTCAAACATGATATGAGCTTCCCAAAGACCTGGTCGCAGTCTTGTGCAAAATAGCCTAGTCCAGTCGAGAACTCGGCCTCGGACCGGTAGAAGCGATCAGCTTCTACCGATATTATAGGTAGAGGAGAGTCGCACTATGAAATGGGCATTAGGCCATGTTTTGCGTGTTGGTCCGCGCTGTCGAGGTTCGAAGTCTTCGGCTTCGTTGCTCCCAAAGCTCCTGCGGATGACTTGCGGACTTCTTGTGCTTTTCACATTGGGCGCCTGTGGCAAACCGAACAAAAACGTTTTCGCGACGTCCAACTCCTCAGTGAGCAATGGAACTGCCGATGCCTCGTTGGGCTTCAGCTTGGCGTTGAAGCCAGATCCAACCGACGGCACGCCTCGTTTCTTGCACCGCTTTGACTCGATCAATCAGCCGTGTCGCATTACTTCGGCCGAAACACCGAAGCGCGTCGACTGCATGCTGCACATGCAAGAGTACGATCTGTTCTATTCGGGTTGGACCGTGAATATGAACGTGCCGCCCGGCATGTGCCCCTTCATCGAGCGCGACGTCTACTCTTACTACAACTATAGACCGGGTACTGGCCCAGTCACCACGACGATCACGTTGGATTCCTCGGGTGCGATGACGGCTTGTACGATGGATGGACAGAACGTGTTGAGCGGCGGGCAGTGCGTGGGCGCAGAGGCGACGGTTAGCCCCTCCGGCAGCGTGAGCTGCAATTATGATTACTCCACGCAAGACAATCCTGATCGTCCGAACTGCTGTACGACGCCTGATTCGGCGTCGATTGCGATCACCACGGTGTCCTCGGCCGGAAACTCCACCAACACCGTGACGCCGACCTACGGCGGCCGAAATGCCAACTGCTTGGCTGGCCATGGTGTCACCAGCGAAGAATGGCCCAAGCAAAATGGAATCCCAACAACGGTGATCTCTTCGGTGCCCGCTGTGGGAGCCTCGTTTGAGTTGAAGGTGAATGGCGCCCGAGAGGGCTTTGGCAATAGCACCGCGACCACGACCTACTCGGCCAACTTTTTTGGATGGTCGACTTACCTGACCAGTGGAAGTGCTTGGTATGCGACCGCCGTTGAGAGTGCGGGTTCGGCAAGTCTGATCCCACGCGGCTTAAGGCCCATAGCGGATCGAGGACCATCGAACGACAACTCGGGTAATAGTATTCGTAATGGAAATCTGTATTACGGTTGGCGATGTGTGAACAATGCGGGCGAAACGCTCAATGAAATTCGGTTGTGGGTGAACGAGTGGAACACGAAGGAAGATTACGAGAGCTTCGTCTCTTCGGGCTCCTCGGCGGCCAATCCACACAGAATTGGAACCGTCGGCGTGTCTTGCAGTTCGGCCAATGGCCTCTCAGGCCAGTATTGCAATTCCTTCTGGGATTGGGATGAGCTGATCGACTCTGTCAGCGCGAATCCGGTCGATGCCTACAGCGATGGCGCGACTGCAGCCGCCACGTCAGATGGCCGTACCAACCGATGGGTTTTCCCGCGCGATCCGCAGCGAGCTTATCCCACAAACTAAGCTGACTTGATTGAAATCGTGGCCTCCAAAGTTTTCGTGGACCTAGCCTCCGCGCCCCGAGCGCATGGGGTCATGCGTTGAGGCCCGACCGGCTTCAATGCTAGTCTGTCAGCATGGCAAATTCTTCTGGCGGACTTCCGGATCGTTACAATGCTCAAGATGTTGAACAGCGAATCTACCAATGGTGGGAATCGCAAGGTTTTTTCAAAGCTGAGGATCAAAGCAAGAAACCGCCATTTTGCATCATCCTGCCTCCGCCGAATGTCACGGGCTCGCTGCACATGGGGCACGCTCTCGATCACACCATTCAAGATCTGATCATTCGTTGGAAACGTATGAGCGGCTTCAATGCACTCTGGCTACCGGGAACGGACCATGCCGGGATCGCCACACAAAGCGTGGTCGAGCGCGAACTAAAAAAAGAGAATCAGTTTCGCCGTGATCTCGGTCGCGATGCCTTTGTCCAACGCGTTTGGGATTGGAAGCATCAATACGGCAATCGTATTTACACACAAATGCGTCGACTGGGTGACTCTTGCGATTGGGAGCGAGCGACTTTCACGCTCGACGAAGGCGTATCTCAAGCGGTGCGCAAAGTGTTCGTCGATCTTTACAAACGTGGATTGATCTATCGAGGTCGTCGCCTCGTCAATTGGTCCGGTCCTCTTGAAACAGCCATTTCAGACTTGGAAGTCGAGCATCGCGAAACAAAAGGCGCGCTCTATCACATCGCCTACAAGTTGGATGGAGGTGCAACGACCCTGGTGGTGGCCACCACTCGACCTGAAACCTTGCTGGGTGACACAGCGGTTGCGGTGCATCCCGAAGATGAGCGCTACAAGAAACTGATTGGCCAACAGGTGATCCTTCCGTTGACGGGTCGAAAGATTCCGATCATCGGCGATGCCTATGTCGACAAGGAGTTCGGTACAGGCGTGGTCAAGATCACGCCGGCCCATGACTTCAACGATTACCAAGTCGGCGTTCGGCATAAACTGCCAACGATCAATATTCTGAACAAAAATGGCACCCTCAACCAAGAGGCCGGCGAGTATGCGGGGTTGAAAGTGGCCGAGGCGCGCAAGCGCGTGTTGGAAGCTTTGAAGGCGCATGAGTTGCTCGTTAAAGAAGAACCGCACACGCACTCCGTCGGCTATTGCTCGCGCTCGGGCGCCGTTGTGGAACCCTTTCTGAGTGAACAGTGGTTTGCTCGTATGTCGCAAATGGCGACAGCCGCTCGGCATGTTGTCGAGAACGGCTCCGTGCGTTTTGAGCCTGAGTCGTGGACGAAGGTTTACTTGCATTGGATGTCGATCATCGAAGATTGGTGTATCTCGCGCCAGCTGTGGTGGGGGCATCGAATTCCCGCATGGACATGCCAGGACTGTTCACACGTCACCGTCAGCGAAGCGGATCCGACGGCTTGTGAAAAGTGTGGATCATCTAAAATCCATCAAGACGAAGATGTGCTCGACACGTGGTTTTCTTCAGCGCTTTGGCCCTTTAGCACGATGGGATGGCCGAAAGACACTGAAACGCAGAAGACCTTCTATCCCACAGATGTCCTGGTGACGGGCCACGATATCATCTTCTTCTGGGTCGCGCGGATGATCATCATGGGTCTGGAGTTCAAGAAAGATGTGCCGTTCCGCAAGGTCTACATTCACGGCCTCGTGCGCGACTCCGACGGTAAAAAAATGTCGAAGTCGACAGGCAATGCTTTGGATCCAGTCGAGCTCATTGAGAAATACGGCGCCGACGCACTTCGCTTCACCATCCTTGCTCAGATCGCCAGCGGCAGGGATTTGAAGTTCAGCGAGTCACGTCTTGAGGGTTATCGCAACTTTATGAACAAGATT
>CANHQR010000090.1 GCA_947462815.1 Pseudobdellovibrionaceae bacterium | reverse complement strand
CACCGTTCCTTACGGACCCCAGACGGAGGAGCAGCGCGAGGCTTATCGGCACCTTGAGATGGGGCGAATGGTTGGCTTTGAGCAGACGCGCGCATTTATCTTGCGCTCCATGGCGCGCCTCATGAGCTGGGGTAACCTCGGCTTTGGCGCCTTCGTTGTCTCACGTGAGCGGATCCGCGGTTTCATCGATCGTCGTGAAAGTCTTCGAGCGGGCTGGCATCATCTCACACACCCCATCGCCTTCATGCAAGCTATCATGTCCCGACAGGGATTGCCTCGGGTTGAAGCTCGCGGACCGGTGTACCCCGAATTTCAACTGGTCTTGCAAAACTCAAGTGATCGCGTGGCGGCGGATCGTTTGCGTCAGCTTGGGGCTTTGAGGATCAATCAGGTCTTGGTTGCTCTTGATCAGACGCTGAAAGATCGAGCCACGGTTGTCAGTCAGTCGCATGAGTTCGGAATCCAAGCCTCTGTTGGCTTGCAGCTTGAGTCTGGAGTTGGGACGACGGGTCGCGGTGGAGCCTTGATGCTCGGATTGGGTGTGGGAGTTGATTCAAAGAACAAGCGTCTTGTTGTGGAGATCTTCCGCGAAACTGAGGCCTTTCAGCGTGCTTACACGCCGGTGGCCACGGTAGCGGTGCAGACAAAGCTCTTCGCCTACGCGCAAACTCGTGAGGTGCTAGGTTCGCCCGCAGAGCGATGGGCGGGGGTCGGATTCTATCCTCCTGCGCCGATCGGCAAAACCGAGTCGAACCGTCATCATATCTTCGCCACAGGACTTGCGGATTCTTCGATTGGCTTTCCGTCTTTTTTGAGTGCTGGATATGTCTACGAGAATCGAATCACGCACACGCCGATGTTGTTAGTGAGTATGGGACTTCGAGACAAAGGTGTATTTCGTATGCACTCGAGTCTCTTCAATTGGCTCCGAGGTCGGCGATCTGCGAATGCGTCAGCCTCCGTCGACATGCAGGAGGCTCAACGAAGCCTTCACCTGGCGGAGCGAGCCTTGGGGCCCGCAGAGCGTGCGGCGCAAGTGGTGGCCCGCGATCGAGCTGAGGCGGGTCGGCCAATTCATCTTCGTGTTGCCGAGAATCCGGGAGCAGGATCGTCTGGCCAGACGCCTGTGTCGTCGGACCGGGTGATCGAGAAGAGTGCGGAGGTCTCGACTCCGGAGCATCTGCTCGAAGCGGATCGACGATTCATGGCTGTACCTTCATCCGGAATTATGTGCCAGGCGATCTTTATGCCGGCGATGGCCCGCTGACCTTTTTTATCCTCTGTTTTGTATTGTTCATTCTGAATTCTTCATTCGTAGACGAGTTGGAACTTTCTCACGGTGCTCCACTCGCCTTTCGGCAATTGGCGCACGCGATAAAACAGGCTTCCCTCAGGAAGATCGCCCTTGAGTTTGAATTCGGGGCGTGTGGTCTTTTTCGTAAAGAGCACGTTAACAAAATCTGCGTCGGTGGCCAGCTGCAATTCAAATTTCGGGCGACGCGTGTGGTTTGTCGTGGACTGGGCGGCCGGGGATCTCGTTTCGGATCCATCGCTTGTCCAAGTGAGCTTTCCATACTCGGTGTCGCGTGTGCCAGCGACGAGCACTTCGCCTTCGAGAGGTGTTCGAACTTCGATTTGTGCTGTAGTTTCCCGCAAGGTGCTTTGCACCTTCGAAATCTTAAGTCCACGAGGGTCAACATCTTGAGAGCGATGCCGACGGTTGCCATCGTCGCCTAAAATAAACTGTTGCGAGATCCTCTCCAGACGTGGCGAGGTGATGGTAGTGATCGGTAGACCTTGTTCGTCGATCGCCTGGACCGTCCAGAAAAAACTGTTGTCCTTGAGAGGCGCGACGACCCGCTCGTTTTCATCGACGTGCAGAGTGCGCTCAATATCGGGCTGATCTTCCGTCGAAGATAGGCTTCGCTCGGGGACGCGCTTTGTAAAGATCTTGAGTTCGTATCCCGCAGCTAAGGGGTGTGGTTTCCACTTCAGTCGCCGTGCAGGAGCTCCATCGAGGTCGGCTTCTGTTGAAGTCTCAAAGCGCAGAGGTGGTTCCAGCACACGCAGCTGGGAAATTGGACCTGTAGCTTGCGCGAGGAGATCGACGACACGGACGTAGCTGTCGCCTAAAGGCAAAGACGGCGGAGAAAAACGCCCGTCACTCGTCGGTTCGAGGCGGCGAATTTCGGTTTCAATAAACTGCGGAGTCGGAGACCACTCAAATCGATAGCGAGACAAGCTGAGGCTGGGAGCTGGAACTTCGCCATCTGCCGTGTCAAAGCTGGGTTCATAACGTAGATCCAAGTCATTCTCGGTCAGAATGAATTGGTTTTCGATGACTCGCGATGCGTCCGAGAACTTTTGCGCGACCTCAACAAAGGGAAGCGATAAGGCAAGTGGATGCGAAACGTTCTCAAAGTCACCACCTGGATCGCCACCAGAATCGCCTCCAAACTCGTTCGTCGGTGAAGTGTTCGCTGCTCTCGTTCCCTCGATCGAATGCTGGGTGTGGGACTGCAGTTCGGAAGCTTGCGTTGGAGCGATGGGCGAGGGGTTCTGAACGGACGCGAAGAAACGCGCCTGCGTGGCAGGACTCAAAAGTTGGGGAAGTTGCACAAGTTGTTGGGGGCGAACCTGACTTCGTGAACCATATGCGATGACTTCGCATTGGACCTCGCCGACCTGTACGCGATCGCCCGCTTGAGCTTTGAACTCGGCGATTTCGACTTGCGCCTCTGATGCTGATGCTGAAGTGTCTTGAGTTTTCCAATCGGCGTCTTTCCACTCTGTGGTATCGGACTTTTGGTGACTCACAAAACTTAGAGCAGAGACTTCGCCCGGAGTTGCGGGCTTTGGCCGCTGACAGATCCAATCGTAAAGTGTGGGTTCACGATCCACCAGTTCCGGGCCTTCAGTTTGTCGTGGCAGCAGCTGCCCAGGAGAAAATCGAGGATCGTTGATGAGTACCGCGAAGGACACGACGAGGGCCGTTGTCAGTGCTGCAAAAGCTAACCTCGCTTTTCGCGAACGAGGGGCATGCGAGGATGCTGCCGCCGATTGGGGAACCGTCGGGAAAGTGCCCGTATGGCTCGCCATTGGCCCCAGACTTTCCGCTGGAGGACGTGGTGAAGACGGCGACAACTCGTTGGACCTTGTGAGGTCATCTGTAATCATCGCGGATGTGAGTTCCACACCGATTCTCTCGCCCAATGGATTCACGGTACGCGAGTTGAGGAGGCTGGAAGTTTCCGTATGGCTTGTTTCCGCAAAGATCTTGGCATCTGGCAAGGCAAAGCTCATAGCTTGCTGAGGCAAGGTTGGAGCAGCCTGAAACGAGGTCGAAATGGAAGTCGATGGGGGAGTCGACGTGAAGCCCGTGTTGGGTTGGACCTCTTGACTCTCGGCCGCGGTAAAGTCAGTTGGGGTCTCAACCTGTGCTGGGTTTTCCGAGCTGAGCGACGAAGGGGAAGTGACAGAAGTCTCCCTCTCGGAATCGCTGGGAAATATCTCCGGATCGAGCGTGAGGGCAAGAACGTGGGTCGCAGAGGGCTCCGGTTTGCTTGAGGATTCCGAATCGACGGCGATTTGCGGTTGTGCTTCAACGAAGGCCGTGATGGTGATCTCGAAGGCTTCAGCATCATCAGGAACTTTTTGATTCACCGGTGGCGGAACGAGGTCTTCGGCTGCGGTAGTCGGAGATGAGGATTGGGGTGCCGCCCCTGAACCCTCAACTGAGGCTTCGAATGGGATGTCCTTTGATGCATTTGGCAAATCATTCGGATGGACGGAAGCTTCCCCCAGAGTTGGCGTTGACTCGTTTTGAGTTGCATCGGAATGAGACTTCATCAAATTGTTATCGGCAATTCGACGCCGCTCATCAATTGACGAAGGTCTGGATTGTCGAGCTCTCGCTTTAATGGCTCCCGCCGGCCCGCCTCGAGAAATTAGTCGCGTTATGGTTTTTCATCGAAATCAGCTCATTATCTCTGCGAAGAGAGCCGAAATGGTGAAGTGAGGAGATTCAGTTATGGCATCGTCCGTCAAATCCGATGAGTTTATTGTAGTCGCGGAAGATTCAGCTCCCAATCGAACGATACTAGTTCTTCTACTGAAAAAGTTGGGCTTTGGCGTCTTGGAATGTGAAGACGGATCTTTGGCCTGGCAAGCGATGGAGAAGAATCGCGATAAGAAGGTAATCGCTGTGATTTCCGACATGATGATGCCGAACATGGACGGCATGGAGCTTTTGCGACGAATTCGCGGTGACTCTCATTATGCTGATCTACCTTTCGTGTTTGTTACAGCCGTCTCAGAAAAGGACTACATTTTCGAGGCCAAAGAATTGCGAGTTAACGGTTATATTTTGAAGCCGGTGACGTACAAGCGTGTGGCTAGCAAGCTGGCCGAAATGTTTCCTGGTAAGAAACTTCCACGGCTCGCGGGTTAATCTCCGTTGTAGCTACGACGAGGTCGCGTGACGGGCGCGACCATGGGCCTCCGAACGTTTTAAGTCATGGAGTAGGAAATCATCGATGGGTGCCGCTGCCAAATTCTCACGCCTCACCACTCACGAGATCGTCGGAAAACTCGACGATTTACCGACACTTCCCGCTGTGGTTTACGAGCTCAATAAGGTGATCAACGACCCGATGTCTTCGACCTCCGATGTCGAGCGCATCATGGCCAATGACCAATCGATGACCACCAAGGTCCTCAAATTAGCCAACTCCGCTTATTACGCGATTCCTGGTGGCGTATCATCCCTCCAAAGAGCCATCGCCTATATCGGTTACGATACGATCAATCAGTTGGCGCTCTCGTCTTCAATCATGAAGGCACTCGATGCAGGTGCAGCCCAACAGTTTGATGTTCAAGCGTTTTGGCGACACTCTATGGCTGTTGCCATGACTTCGGAAATTATCGCGCGTGAGTTGAGATATCGTCAGCCCTCGGATTTGTTCACCTGTGGTCTTGTTCACGATATGGGTAAAGTCGCGCTGTTGATT
Organism: Pseudobdellovibrionaceae bacterium; assembly: GCA_947462815.1. Classification (GTDB taxonomy): domain Bacteria; phylum Bdellovibrionota; class Bdellovibrionia; order Bdellovibrionales; family JAMPXM01; genus UBA2339. Next base: position 4,549 of record CANHQR010000090.1, on the reverse strand, counting down.
GTAGCGCAAGATCAGTTTATCGAGGCAGTCGCTCACGCACGAAACTCCAATTTGAGCTTGCACGAAGCGGAAGAAGCGATCGGCGCCCCTAAACACACAGCCATTGGTCTTGAGCTCTCTAATAGGTGGCGCTTACCTTATTTGATTCAGGCCTGTGTGGCCCATCATCACCAACGCGAAGCTAATTTGCGCGGCGGTTTATCGCCGGAGGTAAATATGGTGGTGGATATTGTTTACGTTTCCAATTTACTCGTGCACGCATTGCAGTTCGGTAACTCGGGCCACAATAAAGTTTTAGGTCTGCCGAAAGATGTGGTCGATCGCTTGGGGTTACAGCCCGATAAGCTTCGGGATTTGATCGGCAAAATCAAAGAAAAGTTGGCGAACGCTGAGGCCTTCCTAAAAGTTATTGCCGGAGGTTAATCGCCGTGGCCGAGTTTCCCGACGTTCTATTTCGAGAATTCATCGAACACTCGGCCGTGGCGATCTTGGTCTGCCAGGGCGATCAAGTCGTTTACGCGAACGCACGTGCAGCCGAAATCCTGGAAGCCAGTGAGAGAAACGGCTGGTCATTGGCTGACCTGACACCCGACCCAACACGAGCTGGCACATTCGAACTCTTCCATAGTGGTCTGTTGAACCGAGACAATTGGCAGCCCGAGCTGATGATGAAAAAAAAGAACTCGCATCATTTCATTGCAAGTCTCGGTGTTAAGAATCTGACGGAACGTGGTTTAACTCTGATCAGCCTTCAAGATGTGACGATCGAGAAAAAGCTGAGCCGAGAAGTACAATCCAAGCAGGCGGAAATTGAGCGCGCCTATGGAGAACTGATTGAGCAGAACCGTCAACTCAAGGAGCTAGATTTAGCTAAAGATCGCTTTATTGCGTTGACCACGCATGAGTTGCGTACGCCTCTCAGTGCAATCGTCGCAACGGCTGAAGTCTTGGAGATGCAGCTCTTCGAGTCTGATGCGCAAAGAGGGGAATTTATCAAAACGATCGGTGAGCAGGCTCGCCATTTGATGGAGCTCGTTAATGACATTCTCGATTTTGCCAAGATCAGAGCCGGCAAAATGGAATTCTATGTCGAGGCGGTGGAGTTGCAGCCTGTTTTGGAGAAGCTTCTGGGCGGCTTTCAGCACATGGCGGAGGCTTCCCAAGTGAAGCTCGAGGTTTCCACCGATCGTTGTCCACCGCAGGTTTGGGCGGATCTGATTCGCCTCAAAGAAGTGGTGAACAACTGCGTTTCCAACGCAATCAAATACAATCGTCGCGATGGAAAGGTGAAGATTTGGGCTGAAGAGCAAACGACACCGGAAGGTCGGCGTGTGGCGCGCATCACCGTTAAAGACAACGGGCACGGGATTCCGCCTGAGCGAGCAAGCTCCGTCTTCAACGAGTTTGAAACCGTCGGCAATGTCTCCCGACACCATAAAGGGACAGGGCTAGGAATGCCGATTTCAAGGCGTTTGATGGAACAAATGGGTGGCGGGCTTTGGTTCAACTCTGTCGTCGGTGAGGGCACAGAGTTTTACATCGACATTCCTCTGGACCAGGTGTTGAGCGAGGATGTTTATCGCTCCCGACCTGACTTTGATGCGGATCTTGCCGCATGACAGCCGCCCCTCCTGGGATCTTTCGCTCGGGCGCCTGTGAGAAGTAAGACTGGGACTTTTTGGCGTCTTAGAAAAACTGTCTGCAGAACTCGACGTTCCTTGACACAACTTGGTCATCATTTTTGCCGACACATTTGTTAAGGCTGCGCAAAGAGGCGCGGCGCGAGGCACGGCCTGTACGAGGCACGGCCAAAGGAAGTTGCTGATTGGCGGAGCAAATGTAGTTATCGGAAACCTCTACATAGAGGGAAACTCGCAGACTCGCCTTTCGATTTTTCAATCGAAGTGGCGAGCCATTCCGGCAATCCATTATTTTGGTCGGACTCGACATTTTCTCATTGCTGGCCTGAGCCCACCTTATCGATAGCTCTCGGATCTCTGCTGATGGCTTGCCAAGGCGAGCGTGTCTACGACAACACTGTCTCCTCGCTTTTGGTCCTTTCAGGCAATGTGATCGTGACCACCGTCGTGACTGACCCGTCGAAGGGTCCCGGGGTCGTCTCGATGATGGATCAACTCACCGGTCATGTCTCCTCTCTTGCCGTTTTCTTTGAAAGCTCGAACTTCGCGATAGGTGTTGCGATGCTGGGAGCAGAGTCCATTGTTGCGGCGGTTGAGGGCGTAGATCGCTTGGTTCGAATTAACCTGCGAAGTGGGCAAACCATCATCTTCTCCGTTCATGCAGGACTGAGCTCCAACGTCTCGAGACACGCGGCGATCATCAATACGCCGCGAGCGATTGCGACCGATGCGGCAGGGGCGATCTATATCGGTTTGTCCGACACCGACACAGTGGAAAAACTGAGCTGGTTCGGAACAGGCACAGCTTCGCGGGCGTTGCCGGGTCCACTTGCTGGGCCGATCGTTTACACGCAAAACCCTCTCGCCATTTTGGTGGTTCCATGAAGCGAACTCTCGCCACATTGGTTCTTGTGTTGATGCATCTCGGGCTGGGGCTTGGCACGGTGAAATCGGCGCAGGCTCAGAGTTATCGGGTGAGCGTCGACACTCAATCAGAATCCTTTTTTCTCGCGCCGATCTTTGGATGCGACCAAGCGCGTTTGCTCACTACAGATGGGTCGTGGGCGAGCTACACGGGGCCTCGTTATGGGGCTCGATTGGCCCTCAGTTTGCTGGGCTCAGGTGAGGGTGCCATTGATTTCTTTCTCCAGTATGTCGGTGGGGATTTAAAGTCTGAACTTGTCGCTACTGAATCCTACGAGCGCGGCGAGAACATGGGCGGGATGCAGGTCTACATTCGCGATTGGTTGTTTGTTGGAGCGGGAGTAGGTCAGACTTCATCGAAAGTGAAGCAAAGCATTGGCGACACGGCCTTCAATCACACGACGTATGGTGCGGGGATGGGGCTTGAGTTCAATGTCGCCGATAGCTTCAGTATTTCTCTTCAGCGTTGGACCAAAGCGGGAGCCATCTCGAAACGCCTGAACTCCTCGTTGAGCACCAACGATGGGCTCGAAGCCGTCGAAGGCTGTCTTGGTATTCGTTGGTCGCCTCCCGTTACGGTTTTCACAACTCGAAACTAAGTCTTCAAGCGAGTGCGGAGGCGTCGTTGGCTGAGCTCGACTTTTCGCTGGCTTTGCTCCCGATGTTCGAGCAGCTTGGCCATCAGTCGATCTGAGAATTTCAGATCTCCCGCAGCGAGCAGCCGCGCTGCCAACAAAGCCGCATTCGCCGCTTGGTCAACTCCGACGCATGCGACAGGTACGCCCCGAGGCATTTGTGCGATCGAAAGAAGCGCATCGAGTCCATCGAGGGCCGTGATGTTGACAGGTACGCCGATGACCGGAAGCGGGGTTGCTGATGCGATCATTCCCGGCAAATGTGCAGCTCCGCCGGCTCCCGCGATGATCAAGCGGAGCCCTCGACCGGCCGCCTGGTGAGCGTACTCCAACATGGCCTCGGGTGTGCGATGTGCAGAGACCACGCGAACCTCATGAGCGATCCCGAAGTCATTCAAAACCTCGTGCGCGGCGCTCATGACAGGCCAATCCGAGTCACTCCCCATAATGACTCCGACGATGGGCCCTCGCGAATCGTGAGGTGTCTTCGCAGACTCTCGGGAAGGGCGTGTACGCGTCGGTCGCGGTTTGCTTCGCGATTTGGACTTTGCGGCAACTGAAGTCGATTTGGAGCCCGATTTTTTTGTCATATGAACAAATCCCTTTGTTACAGATGGACGAGCCTGACGGATCGAGACATCGGTGGGCGTTTCTGTCGATCGCGAAATCCGAACTTAAGTTAAAGATTCACGTCTCGCGAGATCTTCTGTCCAATCCTTTTCGCGAGTTCCAACGCGAGATCTGCATCTCGGGCCACCGTATTCACATGACCCATTTTACGTCCCGGCCGAGTTTGGTCTTTGCCATACCAATGAAAAAATGCGGCTCCCGTATCCGCTCGAGGAGGGATGGCGGTGGACGCCATTTCGGGATGTAAGTCGTCGGAGGGCGGCGAGCTCGACGATCGTGTTCCCAAAAGGTTCCACATCGCGAAACCTTTCATGACCGGTTGGGGAATATCGATTTCCAGGCCGCTCGTGGCTTGAACATGAAGGGCAAATTGCGACACGGTGAAGCTGTTTTGTGAGTGATGGCCCGTGTTGTGAACACGTGGGGCAAGTTCGTTAATCAAGAGCCCGCGTTCGGTTTCAAAGACCTCAACTCCGAGGACGCCTACGTATTGGATGGCGGTTACAAATTCAGCAAGCTGCTCGCGAAGTTTGAGCATTCGTCGCGAGTTGGCGATTGGACCCTTCACCCAAAGACAACGCGAATCCTTTTGTCGAGTTTCGACATAAGGGTAACAGAACACATTGCCGCGAAGGTCACGGGCCAGGACCAAGGCGAGTTCGCGATCGAAATTCACGTACTGCTCGGCGATCAGGTTGAACTGAGGACCGGGAACCGTCT
>CANHQR010000089.1 GCA_947462815.1 Pseudobdellovibrionaceae bacterium | reverse complement strand
GCGCTCCAGAAGTGTCGCGCGCTGCGCTTCATTCAGGCTCATCGTGCATCGAATGCGAGAATTCGCGTTGGGATCTCCCGAATACAGCACCCGACCTTGTGTCGGATAAATCAGGATCGCGCGTTCGTCGCCCAGATTTTGTGCGAAGGCGATGCGACTGGGACTGAAGGCGCCGGCCGCAAAGAGCAAGCCGACGGCGAAGCGAAGAGGGACGCGTCCCAGCGGTGAAAGAAAGCTCATTCACTCAGGATAAAAAGCGGCGAGGGCGGCGGCGAGTCCTGAAAGTCGATTGTCTTTTGTCGGTAAATGCAGTTTATCCGAAGACCTAGACCATCGTGGAGAGGTGCTAAAATGTCGGACATTCTCGTTGTCGGTTCATTGGCTTATGACTCGGTCAAAACTCCAGCCGGACAGGTGGACCGGGCCTTGGGCGGCAGTGCGAACTATTTCGCTGTGGTTGCGTCGATGTTTGCGCCGGTCAAAGTTGTCGGTGTGGTCGGCGAGGACTATGCGGCCTCAGATCTCGCGGTGCTCACTTCGCGCGGTGTGGACGTTTCAGGTTTGCAGAAGAAGTCAGGTAAGACTTTTCATTGGGCCGGCGCCTACGATGGCGATATGAACGAGGCCCAGACCTTAGCGACCGAGCTGAATGTGTTTGCGGACTTCAATCCCGAGCTACCGGCGGCGCACCGCCAATCGCGCTACGTGTTTTTGGCGAATATCGATCCCGAGTTGCAGCTCAAGGTCTTGGATCAAGTGGAACGCCCACGTTTGGTCGGTATGGACACGATGAACTTTTGGATCGGCTCGAAGCTTCCCGCGCTTCGTAAAGTCATGGAACGCATCGATGTGCTTCTTATTAATGAAAAAGAGGGCGAGCTGCTGACCGGCAAATCCAATGCAATCGCGGCTTCTCTCGAGCTGATGAAAATGGGGCCCAAGGCCGTCGTGATCAAACGCGGCGAATACGGTTTTGTCCTTCGCACGGCCGAGGAATTTTTCATTTTGCCAGCCTTCCCCGTCGCGGACGTCGTCGATCCAACGGGCGCGGGCGACACCTTCGCGGGTGCGTTCTTTGGCACGCTGGCGAAAGCCGACTCCGGGCTTTCGGTCGCAGCGTTGAAAGAGGCCTGCGTGAACGGCTGCTTGTTGGCGAGCTTCACAGTTCAAGACTTCTCGATCCGTCGCCTCACGCAGCTCACCTGGGCGGATATCCAGGAACGAGGCGGGGCGTTCGAGAGAATCACTCGCCGCTGAGCCAGGCGCCACAGCGAATAGGCTCGATTTGGCGTGATTTTCTGGTCCCTGCTCGCAAATTGGCCTCAAAAAAATCGGCCTCTTTTCCGATGGATAGGGAGAGGTGTGGAGACGTTCACACCCCCAGCGAAAAGAGGGGGGCATGTCCCCAAAAAAGAAATCCAAGCGCGGGCCCATGACGCCAGCAAAAGACGATTTGATTAATGAGCTGTTGGATTCGGACAACGGCGATGCCCACTTTTCTCTAAGAACTCCGCCATCGCGCCACCTCGGTCAGCGCACGTCTCCCCCGCCGGGCATGACGCCGGATGTAGCCGTTTTTATTCTCGATGAAGATCTGCCGCCCCTCGCGACTGAGGAGATCAAGCAGTATCAAATCTCGCAGGTGGACAATAAGTTGAAGACCAACGAGGAGGCTGTGCCGACGGAATTCGAGTTGGACTTGTCGAAGTCGATGGTCGTGAATGATCCGGTGAGGACAGCGGAGCTCGCGGCGCAAGGTAAGCCTATTCAGCCTCTCAAAGTTCCGGCGACAGGAAAACACCGTCCACCGCCGCCGCCCACCGAGCGGCCGCGCACCGAAGTCCAGCCATCTCCTCAACCCGCTCGTTTGAGTGAGGCTCCGTTTGATCCCATGCCGTTGGTCGTGGCCGAGAAAAAGAAGTCGCCGCCTCCCATTGCGGAAGATGATTTGCCAACCAAGCGTTTTGACCTCGACGTTGCCGATCATCGGCCTACACCCTCGCCGGTTGAGGATTTAGGTTCTCCTGAGTCGCCTCCCAAGCCGGCGCCTGTTTTTGCGGATGCGCGCACTGAGATCGCCCCCAAACCCATGGATCGTGTTGGCGAAGACCGAGGTGCCGAAGCCTTTATGCCGACCGTGGTTAAGCCCAACTCACCTGGGGCCAAGTTTCGTGAAAAAGAGCAACAAATCCAACCTGGAGCGACCGTCTTTACGACAGCTGAAGCGGCACTTCGTAATTCGGAAAACCTACGCGTCGCGCAGGCCCGAATCAGCGAGCTGGAACATGAGATCGAGCGCATCCGTCGCGAAAACAACCAGCTTCGCCAGGCGGGCGAGACGCTTCGTCGTCAGGTGGACCAGCTGCAGGCTGGTGCCGAGTCAGCTGAGTCCGATTTGGCGGAGTTCAAGCGCACGGCCGATGAAGAGCGCAAAGTCCTGCGATCGCAGCTCTCCGCCCGGGATCGAGAAATCTCTGAGTTAAAGGCCCTCAAGGAAGATATAGAGTCGAGACTCGAGTCGAACTTTAAGAAGATCCGCGTTCGCGAGCGAGACCTTGAACATCGCATCGAAATTATTAAGAGCGAGAGTGCGTCGATCGCGGCGAACAAGGACAAGATGATCCTTGAATTGAAGCGGCAAATCGATCAGTTGAAGTCGGAGCTTGAGCATGCGAACCATCAGACGCAGCAGAGTTTCAAGAGCTTTAAAGAGAAACAAGAAACTGTTCGAAAGGCGGTTCGAGCCTTGCGAATTGCCCTCACTGTGTTGGAAGGTGAAGACGATGAGGAAAAACGAAATGCCTCGTGAAGCCCGACGGGCGGGCGAACGGCGTCGAGTGGCATTTTTCGATGGATATTTTTTCAAGCGGTCGAGAACTGGGGCTGGTGTTCAGCTGGGTTGATTCTAGGACGGAAGCATCGTGAAGCGCATCAAGCTGGTCATTTCAGATTTGCATTTGGGGCGCGGGCGCGTGCTCACGGATGGCGGAAACAATCCGCTCGAAGAGTTCTACTTCGGCAAAAAGCTGATCGAATTTTTGAACTACTATTGTTCGGGTGAGTATCGCGATGCGGAAGTCGAGCTCATCATCAACGGCGACTTTCTCAACTTTTTGCAAACTGACTACCGCGGGCACTACCTCACCGTGATCACCGAGGCTGTGGCTATGGAACAGTTGCATTCAATTCTCGACGGGCATCGGGATGTGTTTCTCGCGTTAAGAAGTTTCGCCCAGACACCCAGCCGTCAAGTCACCTATGTGGTGGGCAATCACGATCAAGCCATGCTTTGGCCAGGAACTCGGCATTTATTGAATGAAGCTCTGGGCACAGAAGTTCGCTACAAAAATATCGCCTATTTCTTTGATGGGGTTCACATTGAGCATGGCCACATGCACGAGGCGGCCAATCGTCTGGATCCGAAACGCTTTTTCCTGAAGCGAAACCTTCCGGAGCCGATTCTCAATTTGCCCTTTGGCTCGCACTTCTTTGTCGACTTTGTTCTGCGCCTCAAACAGCTCAATCCCCACGTCGACAAAGTTCGTCCGTTTAATCGAGTGATCCGCTGGGCGTTGCTCAATGAAACTTGGTTCGCATTGCGGTCTTTTGTTGGTCTTGCGATCTATTTTTTGAAGATGGTTCTAACCAAAGATCCGCGTCGCCATTTTCCGGTCAGTCGAATTTTGCAGGTTTTAGGTGAGAGTGCGATCTTCCCTGACTTGAGCGAGTCAGCTCGAAGAGTTTTGGTCGATGAGCGTGTGCATACGGTCGTTTTTGGCCACTCGCATGTGTATCAGTACCGGCAATTTGAGCCGAACAAAGAGTACTTCAACACGGGCACCTGGACGGATTTGACCTCGCTCGAGATTCAATCTTTAGGCAAAATCACCAAACTCACCTACGTGCTCATCGAGTATCCCGACGAAGGGGGACGCCCTCGCGGACGCCTCAAAGAGTGGCGCGGCTACCACCGTGTCGAAGAAGATGTTGCGGTGAGCTAACGGCCCTTTGCCTCGCCTCGAAAAAAGTGAAAAAACCCTCTTATGTTTTGGGAATTAGACTTTGATTCTTCCGCCTGGAAGCTGGGGCCCGACTTCGCGACCGAAGTGAACGCCTGTCGTGAACTCGCGGCAAGTCTCTTGAGTCGGCCCGAGTCCGGATTTGCTCGCTTGCCACAGAAAGAAAATCTCTGGACGGCCATTGATTTGCGCGCGCGCGAGGTGGCGCGCACCACCACCCACATGGTGGTGGTGGGTATGGGCGGATCAAGTCTCGGTGGACAAGCCTTGCTGTCCAGTTGCCCGAGACCTGCGGGCCGTGGCCAAGTTTCTTTTTTGGATAATATCGACGCCGACTATTTTTGGACCTGGCTTAGATCTCGTCTGGATCTGGGGACGACGCATTGGGTGATCGTTTCCAAAAGCGGTAACACCATAGAAACCTTGGCGCTCGCCGATCAGATTGATCAGCACTTGCGAGCCTCGGGGCATCGACGAGTTTCAACGAATGCGACGGTCGTATCGGAAACACAAGACAATCCACTGACACATTGGGCTCGTCGCGAGAGCGTGCCGATTTTGGAGATCCCCTCCGATGTCGGAGGTCGTTACTCCGTTCTCTCGGCGGTGGGTGGGTTGCCTGCGGCCTATGCGGGACTAAAATGTGATCGCCTCGTGGCCGGTGCGAAGTGGACTTTGGAGAATTTGGATCTCGTTGCGACACTCGCAGCTCTAGGACAGGTGCAAGCTCAACGTGGCGATCAGATGACGATGTTGTGGTCTTATGCGGAAGGCCTGCGGCGTTTTGGGTTTTGGTGGCAGCAGCTTTGGGCTGAATCATTGGCGAAGCCTCTGTCTCCCGAATTTCCTTACCCGGCGACAATTCCCGTTCCCTGTGTCGGAGCCTGCGATCAGCACTCGGTGCTCCAGCAGGCAATGCAGGGTGGTCGCCCTCTATCAGCTTTCTTCGTTCGGGTCGCCGCAAGTGAAGAGACCGCGACTAAACTCGAACGAAGTCTGTTTGAGACGCAGAGTTTTTTAGTCGGGAAAACCTTGGGTGAACTTTATGCCACCCAAGCCGAGTCCACTCGACTTGCGCTTCAAGAGCAGGGTGTGCCGACGGCTGTGCTTCGCACGAAGCTCCTTGATGAACGAAGCATGGGCGCACTGTTTATGCTGTGGGAGATGGCGATCGCTGTGCAGGGCCTTCGTCGAGGCGTGAATCCCTTCGACCAGCCCGGAGTTGAGAGAGGCAAACAGATGACTCTGGCTCGGCTTTCGGGTGCTTCGCCGCGTGATCTACAATCGTGAAGTGAATTCGAACATTCAAGTTTTCCACGACCATTGGGGGGTGCAAGTGTGCCCTGCCGCTTCATGGTGAAGCCGCACCGAGGGGCTGATGGTCTAGAGTGGGATTCGCCCTAGTCAAAGCGGTCTCTGGTTCGTATCCTATTCTTCGACGACCTGAGAGGAACTGCGATGATCACGGCGCCAAATTTTGAACTTGAGTTTGATCCTTCTGCCATGGGCGACGATGAAGAGGATGCCGGCGAAAAGACGGTGATCTCCATTGGCAATACCATGAGTAAAAAAATCGCCGAGGCGACAAAAACGCCGCCGACGATTGTCATGCTTGAGGGCCCTGCAGGTTATGTTGGTAAGCTTTGGACGATCGATAAAAGCGAGATGATCATCGGTCGATCGATGACATCGAATGTGTTCGTCGATGATCGCTCCGTGTCGCGCTCGCACACCAAACTCATAATGAAAGATGACACAGTTTGGGTGATGGATCTTGAGTCCTCGAACAAAACTGTCGTCAACGATGATGCCATTCCGCCCATGACCCCCGTGAAGCTCGATGACTCTGATCAAATCAAAGTCGGTAACGTATTGTTTAAGTTTCAGGCGCGTGGCTCTTTGGAGGCGGCGGCACTTGGAAAGGTTCAGGAGAAGTCGGAGAAGGACGGCCTGACCGGCGCTTTCAATAAAGGCACGCTCTTGCAAAAAGGCGCGGAAAGTTTCAAACGCTCCAAGCTTCTCAAGGTCGATATGTCGATTCTTGTGTTCGATGTCGATTTCTTTAAAAAGATCAACGATAACCCTCAGCTCGGTCACCCTGGAGGAGACTTCGTCCTGAAAGAGTTGGTGAAGACGATTCAAACCAAGCTTATTCGCTCGGATGATTTTCTCGGTCGCTACGGGGGCGAGGAGTTCGTCGTCATTCTGTTTGGCTCAAATATCATCCAGGCCGCCGAGATCGGCGAGCGTCTGCGAAAGACGATCGAAGATCACGATTTCGTCTATCAAGGTCTTAAGATTCCTGTGACGATCTCAGTGGGTGTCGCAACGAAGACGCCCGAAATGTCGACGTGGGAAGAGCTCTTTTCCGTGGCGGATCAGCGCCTGTATATGAGCAAGCGAAATGGGCGCAATCGCGTGACCTCGGAAGGCTGAGGCTTGCCAAGCCGAGGTGGGGAACGCTGGGCTGAGCGCGAGTGCCTTTGCTATAAGTAAATCTTGGGGTCGCCTGTGGGTCGTTTTATAAATCCTCTGTTAGAACAATAATTTATGGCTTCATGCGGGAGTTGTTTCGGGGGCAAAATGCGCCTGAAGTATAAGCACTCCTAGAGGCTTTTCACGCTTTCACGATTGCGAAAAATACTCGGCACGGGTCGGCGAGCGCCTGATTTCCATCTCATCTCAAAATTCGACAAATCCGGCCCGGTGCCGACAATTGGCACCAACCCTGCTCCTTAGTCTGGAGTCCAGAGCGATGGATCGCACTGGACGCGATTCGATCCCAACTCTCATCGTGGTCCTTCTCATCTCGGATTTTGGGGTCGAAAAAAGTGAACTCGACTTTAACCCAGTGGCCGGCTTGTCGTGTCGAAGGATCGGCAAACGACGGCCCGAAGGAGGCGTGATGAGCGCAAGCCTACGGACCCTCAAGCTCGCGGAGACGGACCTCAATCGTCGACGCACATCGAACGAAGCGAACACCCGCAGTGCGGCTTCGGCCGCACCGGTCAAAGAGGCCAGTGTGGTGAGCGACTTGGATTTGGTGGCGCAAGTGAAGACGCGCGATCGCCGAGTGGCAGCGCCCGCCTTCGCGGAATTGGTCCGCCGCCATCAACGCGGTCTGCTTCGTTTGGTGATGCGACTCACGCGCGAGCTGCCTTTAGCGGAGGATATCGTGCAAGAGAGCTTCATTAAGGCCTACGAAAAGATCGAGCTCTTTGAGGGTCGAGCCAGCTTCAAAAGCTGGTTGTTTCAGATCGGCTTGAACACCGCGAAGAATCGCTTTCGCGCGCGTTCTCCTGAGGAGTTCACCACGGACTTGCAGGTCGGTGGGGTCGATCCGGGCGCTGAGCGAGAGCTCGTCAAGGGTGACATCAGTCGCCGCCTCCGCGCTGAGGTCGATCGCTTGCCCGAGCGCCAGCGCATCGCGATTAGCCTGCGCGTCTTTGAAGATCTCTCTTTCAAAGAGATCGCGCAGATTATGAATTGCCCCTACGACACGGCGAAAGCCAACTACCGTCATGCGCTCTTGAAACTGCGTGAGACGTTCGAGGTCGAAGCCGCCGGCGGGGAACTGGAGCAATGGAGTCAGTTGTTTTCAATGGACGAGCAAACCGGCCTCGCTGGGGACACGCGGGCCGCCCACGACATGATGGAGGTTGAGCAATGAGTCAGGATCGTAACATGACGGAAGAGACCGAAGCTTGGCGTAATGGTCAGAACCGCAAGGATTGGCCTGAGTCGAAATCAGAAACCGACGCTGTTGCGAATGGCGAAACGCCGAAGAGCCATGAGCTTCGAGAGGATGATTGGTGGCGAGGCGCGAACGACGAAAAGTTGAAGCGCGAGATCGAGTGGCTTGAAAAAGAGATCAAAGTCTCAGCCGATGTGGCGCTGCCCGAAGACGGACGATACTACGATTCACTTGAAGATAAGATCATGAGTGCGTTGGAACAGAAGCTCGCGGATGACGGCCACAAGAATGTGCGTGAAAACGCGCTTCGCCCGTCGCGACCGGCTCGTGTTCGCGCCGCACAGGCCATGCTGTTTTCAGCCTTTGCGTTGATGATGTCGGCGAAATTTCTCCTGAGTCACAAAGACATCACCATCAGTGGCCAAGACGTCGAGCGCGGCTCAGACGTGGTCCAGGCGACACGCGAAGCCGCGAAAGAAGTTTTGGTTGCCACGATGATAGCTCATCACCAGCCGAACGACTTGGCGATGGAGATGGCAGCTCGACGTTTGGCATCCTTGGAGTTGGAAGAGCTGAAAGCGCGAATGGCTCGCTGAATCTCAAGCCGAATTTTAAAAACCAAACAAGTCTTTTTTCGACGAGGAAGAGAAGGGGCTTCCTCGTTCTGTTTCTTGGAGGACTGCTCGTATTCAGGACTATCTTTATAGCGATTTGAGACACGAGTTTCGTACTCACGGAAGTCGAGTTCGTGACGCTGAATTTTCGGTATAGCATTCCAGGGCTGAAGTTACGGGATTGTCACGGCTGAAGTGATTGCCTAGACTGGAAGCATGAGATTTTTCCGGCAAGCGTGCTGCACGATCTTGGCCATAAGTTTATTCCACTTTGGCAGGTCGAATGAAGCTAATGCGGCGAGCACGGATCGCGTTGAGCGAGAGCGTAAGCGACTTGAAGAGTTGTTCATCTGGAAAATGAGCGAAGAGCTCAAGCTGAGCGTCGACACCGAGATTTCTTTCACTGAGGCTCTTCGCGCCCTGAATCGCGAAAAAGCGGCTGCGCGACTTGAACTTAATGACGCCCTTTTCTCGCTGAATCAGGTTTCTGGGTCATTGCGGGGAAAAGAATCGGGTTTAACAAGGCCTGCAAAGAGTAGTGTCGACGCCATCAGACTCTATGAGAAAGCTATGCGTCGGTACGGAGAGATCCCTGTTCGAGAAGTCGCTCGCCTAAAACCCATTTTAGGTCCCGAAGGTCTGGCTCGCTACCTTGTTGCCAAATCTCGAGTGACGGACAAGCTCTTGTCGATTTCGACTTCCGGAAATCCGTTAGTTGATTGATCGTTGATTTTAGGCTGCACCATCGAATGGCAAAAATCCGACCAGCTTTAAATTAAGCTCCAGCGCTAAATCGGCACAGTTCACACTGGCTCTAAAGTTTGCTTAACACTTCTCCGAAAAGGAGGGGAGTTAAGTTAAGAATTAAGTGTGATTGAGAAGCGTCCCTCATTCAGCTGAGCACCTTTGTTTTGGAGAAAACTCTGTATGCCTATTTTAGGTGTTTGGTCTCGTCTTGATTCAAAGCGGACCCGTAAGTTGGCGACTTTTGTCCTCTTGGCTGTAGTGGGTAGTCTTCTCTATCAGAACTGTGCGGGAATTTCCAGTTCGACTTCTCGCCTTGCGGAAGATACGGCGCAGGGTCTGAGTCAGACTGGGAGCCGAATCGATGATCTTGAACGCTCTCTCTTGGGAATTATCGACACAGAGAGAAAAGAGAGACTCGCTGGTGAGTCATCCTTACAGCTTCAGATCACGTCGCTCCAGCAAAGCGTGCAAGCATTTGAAACAAGAATTGATCAACGGGTACAGGCTCTGGATCTTCAGGGCAAACAGTTTGCGCAGCAGATTCAATCGGAAATGTATACTCGCGATGAGCTTCTTCGACAAAATCTGTACAACGAGATCAACACAGCCAAAGAGAGTCTGAGATCTTTAATTGAGAACAACGCTGATGCGTCGGAAGAAAGTCGTCGAGAAATTGAGAGGCAACTTGCGAGTCAGAGTGCGAAGCTCGATCTTTTGCAAGAAAGGCATGCTGCATTCGAGCGAGAGGTCGCTTTAGTCTATGCAACTAAGTCGAGCCTACAAGAAGTCCGGGAAACGGCCGTTGAGTTGAGATCATTGGTCAGAGCGCTTGATCTTAAGGTTAGCCTTACGAAGGATGAAATTTTGGCAACTCTTGGCGAAAGAGTGCTCGAAATTAATTCGAGACTAGAGAGGCTCAAGGCAAATCTTCAAACAACACGTGAAGATGTAGATCGAGTAGATGCGCGACTAACGGGAGCCATT
>CANHQR010000088.1 GCA_947462815.1 Pseudobdellovibrionaceae bacterium | reverse complement strand
TGACCCAAAGCTTTGAGCTCGATCAGGCGCAAAGTATTGAAATTTTCGACCGTGGAACAATTGTCGGATCACGACTTGGTCGACTTCTCTCGGCGTTTTTTCGATACTGGGTCTAAGGTGGCCCTGAAAATTTTCAGTTACAACATTCATAAAGGCTTCAACTTCACTCAGCAATTCGTCCTCGCTGGGATCCGCGACATCATTCGCGCCGAAAACGCTGACGTTGTATTTCTGCAAGAGGTCCTGGGCGATCATCGACGGCACGGCCGGTCCCTGCAAAGCTGGAATGGTTCGCAGTTTGAATTTTTAGCCGATGAGATCTGGCCGCATTTCGCCTATGGCAAAAACGCGATCTACACACAAGGCCATCATGGCAACGCCATTTTGTCCCGCCTGCCCATTCTGAGCTGGGAAAACATCGATATCTCCAATCATCGCCTCGAGCGAAGAGGGATTCTCCACGCTTGTATCGATTATGAGGGGCAACCCCTGCATCTGCTCAACGTGCACCTCGACCTGACGGATCGGGGGAGAAATCATCAGCTCCATCGCATCCGCGAACGGATTCAAACTCAAATTCCGAAACACGAGGCGCTCATTTTGGCCGGAGATTTCAACGATTGGCGAGAAAAGGCGACAAAGTTTTTCGCCGATGAGGTCGAACTCCAAGAGGTCTTTTGGGAAAGCGTCGGTACCCACGCCAAGAGTTTTCCGAGCTTTCGTCCGACTTTTTGCTTGGATCGAATCTACGTTCGCGGCCTCGAGATCCTCGGGGCGACAGCCCATAGCGGCCACCCCTGGTCAAAACTCAGCGATCACACTGCACTTTCGGCTTTGGTCCAACGACCTCAGTTCTAAGATGCGCCTCGAGTAGGTCACCAGGGCTCTTGCAGCGAAACCCCGCGGAGAAGCGTCGACAGCCGGAGCGAACTCCCCTATATTGCCTTTATACGCAGAGATGGTGTCTTGGGTTGCGGCTCAAGATCCCGATTTTTTGAGGTGCACGCCCATGACAGCTGGTCATCCCAACACCCCGAACGCACTCTATGACCCGACCCAGGCAATCAAGCTGGTCCTCACGGGCGGCCCCTCTGGCGGCAAGACCACGCTGGCGCAGGCCATTCAGCGAGAATACGGAGACCAAGTTGTCATCGTCCCTGAAGCTGCGTCCATCTTGTGGAGCGGAGGCTGGCCGCGAAGGACAAATCGCGACGGTGTTCGTCATCAACAGCGCGCGATCTACTACATTCAACGTGAAATGGAGCAACTGATTGCCTCGGAGAATGCGCATCGACTTTTGATCTGCGATCGAGGCTCTCTGGACGGCTTGGCGTATTGGCCGGATCGCGATGACCCTTTTGCTTACTTGAGAAGCCTCAACACGAGGCTTGAAGATGAAGTGAATCGCTACGACTGGGTTCTGCACCTCGATACACCGCGCGCTTCGGGCTACGACACGAGTAACCCCCTCCGCAATGAGTCCCACGAGGAAGCGATCAAGCTCAACGAGCGAATTCGCGACGCTTGGAACCACCATCCGCGGCGCTTCGTCGTGGGCAACACACCTTCAGGGAAATTCGTCGACAAACTCACCTGTGCGCTTTATGTGATCGAAAATATTTTGAAAGGCGAAGCCTTCGAGATCATCAATGAAGGCATGATTCGCCTCCGCGACGCTCATTGATTTGCACTCCCCGAACCACCGAGGTGTCATTTCAGGATAATGAGCTTTTCACGCATCAGCTCTCGGACATGCCCGGGGACACCGCCGACACCGCGTCCGCTGGCACCCTCGCCTCGAAATGGCATCCAATCGACGCGAAACGACGGTCCCTCATTGCACATCACCGCAGTGGCACGAAGCCGACTCGCCAGGTGACGGAGCTGAGTTGAAGATTGAGACCAAACACTGGCCTGAAAGATCCAAGGCGTTGAATTGGCTAAACGAATCGCTTCATCCATCGTCTCGACAACTTGCACACCCACAACAGGACCAAAAACTTCTTCCCTGGCCAGGCGCGAGCCGGGAGGAAGCCCGACGATCAAAGTCGGCTCGATGAAGCGTTCACCTCGCCGCTGCCCTCCCACACGGACTTGTGCCCCTTGGTTCACCGCCTCTTTGATCCAGGCTTCGATGCGATCGGCATCCTTCGTTCGTATCAATGGGCCACAATCCGTCGCTTCATCTCGCGCATCACCAAGTTTGAGAGCTTGGACCTCACGAGCCAATTCGCCGATAAAGTCTGCGGCCACCGCGCGGAGCACATAAACGCGCTGCAAAGATACGCACACTTGACCTGAGTGAAAGTATCCGTGGCGACAGAGCGTTCGTGCCGCAAGCTTTACATCCGCATCCTCGGCGAGAATGGCCGGCGCAGCGCCTCCATGCTCAAGTAAGACGCGAACCCCAGGATGAACTTGGCGAGCGATCGACCAGCCTACTTGGCTTGAACCGACAAACTGGACAGCTCCCCACCTCGCGTCGGTGAGTCGCGCCTCAGTCTGCGAATTACTCCAGAGCGCCAGTCGCACAGGCGAAATCGATGTCGAGGTCGAGAGTGTTCGCCAGATTTGTGCGAACTCGCGACAAAACCAATGCGCCGTGTGAGCTGTTTCCAGAGCGGGTTTCACAACAATTGGACAACCGGCCGCCAGCGCCGGCCCAACCGCATGAGCCAACAAATTGAGGGGATGATTGAAAGCCAGAATCGCCAGCACAGGGCCTGCGGGCTCCAGCAGCGTGAAGGCCCAAGGCGCGGGCTCCCTATGACGATCTGCGGGGTCGGCAGGAACGGGCTGAGGGATACCCTGCATCGGAATCACCTGTCCCGCGACTCGCTCGGCTTCCGATGCCGACCAACGAAGCGTCAAAGCCGCGCGCTCGGCCTCGATTCGCGCTTGCCGGAGCGGCTTACCTCCCTCAAAGGCGATGAGTCTCGCCCAAACTTCACGCTTCGAGTCCAACACATCTGCCATTTTTCGAAGTGCGAGGCTCACCTGCGTGGCAGGCAAAGGCTCAAGACCAAACACCTCATCCAACAAAAGGTCGGCCTGCACAGAGTTTTGCAGTTGAAAGCGAGCGTAAAGCTCACCGTCGTTGGGAGAATGAAACTCACAAACTTCTTCAGGGGGTTCGGCCCAAGGCAACTCCGCCTGCTGAAATTCGGCGGGCCAAGATCTGCGTGTGGGATTTTCCATATCGAACCTCCCCTCAAGTCCAATCCGCCCGACGCGGCTTCAAATTTTTTAAATTCGCGTCACTTTCGCGGAAATCGACAAATGAATTCCGATCCTTCACCAAGCTTCGAACGCACGGCAATATTCCCACCGTGCGCCAAAACAATGTGTTTCACGATGGCTAATCCCAGCCCTGTTCCGCCAACTTCCCGAGCTCTTCCCGCATCCACACGATAGAAGCGCTCAAACAGACGCGGCAAATGCTCCTCCGCTATACCCGGTCCCTGATCCACGACGCGCAAAACCACTTCGCCTTGATTTGCACCTTGGCCGGGCTCCCAAACAATTCGGATTTCGCCGCCCTCGGGCACATACTTGATCGCATTGTGAAGCAAGTTGACGATCACTTGTTCCATCAATCGCGCGTCGCCGAGAACCTCTGTCGATTGACACTCCATGATCAAACGTTGCCGTTTTTGCATGGCCATCATCTGACCTTCCACTTGGCGAATGGCGTGTTCGGTGAGCTCCACGGTGCTGACGACTTCTTTTTTGACCTCCGCACCAGACTCCATCCTCGAAAGTTCAAGCAAGTCGTTCACGAGCTGCATGAGGCGATCCACGTTTCGCCGCACGACATCGACAAATGGCAGCGCCTCCTCGTATCGTCGATTCTGAAGATCGTCCCGAATCGTGTCGATATAGCCCTTGATCGAGGTCAATGGCGTTTTCAATTCATGTGAAGCATTGGCGACAAAATCGATGCGAATCTGCTCAGCCTGCTTGAGCTCCGAGATGTCGTGAAAGATCGCCACGGCTCCATAGACCTGTCCGGCGACTTGATTCGTTTGGGCTTGATCGACTTCACGATCCACCGAGAGCAAAGGCGAAACGGAGACGGAAAAAGTGCGATCGCCCTCATGCAAAGCCGTTCGCAAACGCACGCGTATCGTGCGAGTTTGTGCTTCTTTGAGGACACGCTGAAAGGCCGAGAGAAGCTCGGGTGAACGAAACCGCTCACTCAGAGACTCCGCCGATTCTCCACGACCGCCAAACATCAGCGCAAATCGAGAATTAAAGTAGAGAGGTTGAGTTTGAAGATCCATCGCCACGATCGCATCGCTGACCGAGCCCAGAATTGTGGTCAGTTCTTCCCGCTCCCGAGAGGCGAGACGACCTTGTTTATGAAGGCGATGGCCGAGCTTGAGTAAACTTCGCTCCAAATCCATCCATTCGCCAGGCTCATCCCAATCTGAATCCTGATCCTCACTTTCGCTGATGGTTTCTCGACGCTCACCGAGACCTCCGAGCATGCCCGAGGATCTCGGCGCCTTCGTCATGCGGAGCACACGCGCCAACGGACGAAGCGACCAGTAGGTCGTCAGCCATGTCCACAACAACCCCGCCCCGAGCACACTCACAAATAGAACAGTCAGCTGTTGATCAAACATCGCCAAGGCTGAATCCGGAGAAGCCTCATCCGTTAACCATGATTCAATCAGCCAGTTCTCGAGGCTCAGACGCAGCGAATAGCCCGTCACAACGACGGCAACCAGCAGACCGCCGACGCTCCAACTCCACTGTCGCAGAGCCACTCGCCATGGAAAATGTGCGAAGGGACGGCCCCCTTCGGGCCAAAGATTTCCGCCCCAGGGAGTTACTGATTTTCGTGGATTTTGATTTTCGCTATCCAACTCACCCTCTCGATCGCACGAGGGCCGACAGCTTAAGATCGGTCGATCGGTGGCCGATGCCGAGCGCCGCCAGATCCCGACTCCGTCTGGCCGCGACCAAGAGGCGGCCCCTCATGCCTGTACTTCGTCAGGCTTCACGCGATACCCAACACCACGCACAGTTTCAATCGTCTCCGCGCAAGCTCCAAGCTTTTTTCGAAGACCAAATACGTGGGTATCAACGGTGCGTCCCACGACGGACACACCTTCACCCTGAACCTGGGCAATCAACGCATCGCGCGTGAGAACACGGCCCTTCGACTTCGCAAGAGCCATGAGCAGTTTGAATTCAGAGGGGGTCAGGGTAATGGGCTCGTCCCCACACTTGACCTCATAAGTTTCAGGATCCATGCGCAAGCGACCCATGCGGATCACCTCTCGAGTCGATGCGGCTCCCACGTCCTTTGGGTTTGCATTCGCAACACTCGGAGCGGAGCGCACCCTTCGAAGCACGGCATCGACTCGTGCGACCAAGATCGCGGGCTCAAAGGGTTTGGTGAGGTAGTCATCCGCACCGGCCTCAAGCCCCGCAATAATGTCCTCAGGTTCCGACTTTGCTGTGAGCATGACAATTCCGAGATCGCGGCGCTCAGGGTGCTTGCGCACTTCACGAGCGAACTCCACACCCGAGGCCCCGGGCAGCATCCAGTCCACACAAGCCAGATCAAATTGACCGGCTGCCAATGCGCCTCGAGCTTCTTCCACGGAGCTAACGGCCGTCACGCGATGACCCGCTCGCCTTAAGTGCAAATTGACGAGCTCACGAACATCCATTTCGTCTTCAACGACAAGAATCGCACCCATGCTCTTCCTCCAAAAACTTACGGCCCCGTCGGCCTAGCCATTTGAAGACAGCGTCACTTTGTGCCGGACATCCACGCCTGTCGTGACGAAGATCACATCTTCGGCGATGTTGGTCGCATGATCTCCCATCCGCTCAAGATTTCGCGTGATGAGGATCAAGTCGAGAGCCGCCGCAATCTGCGTGGGCTCCTTCTGCATGTGAGGTACGAGCTTGCGAATCGCCTGGTTCTTCAACTCATCCACGGCATCGTCGCTCGTCAAAACCTGCTTCGCGAGCTCCGCATCTCCGTGCATGAAGGCATCCAAACTCTTACGCACCATCTCACGCACCAACTCCGACATACGCGGCAAATCCAAGTTCACACTCACGCCGCCGTCTTTGTTCAGATGTTCGGTGTTGTAGCCGATATTCATCGCCTGGTCGCCCATGCGTTCCAAATCTGTATTAATCTTGATAATCGCCATGACGAGGCGCAGATCGGCGGCCACAGGCGAGTGTCGGGCCAACAATTCGAGGCAGGCCTCATCAATCTGCAAATGCTCTTGGTTAATCTTTTGCTCGACACTCTCCAAGAGCGAAAGATCATAGGCTTCGCGCTGAACCACCAGGCGTGTCGCCTCTTTGAGCGCTTCCTCCACGAGGCCACCCATAGCCAGCAAGCGACTCTTCAAGAGCTTGAGTTCGGTGCTAATTTGTCTTTCCATAACTTAACCTCTCCGCACTCTCCGGAGTCTCCGGACTCTCCGAGTACCTCATCCCATCACGCGAACATTCGTCGGCGCAATGTGGCTGGCCCTATCTCTAGCCCTATCCCTGGCTCTGTCCCCGCATCGGTCTCGACTCTCTCAACTTCATTACGATTTAAGCCTGCTCGAGGCCCCCGCACTGAAACGTTCATCAGCCAAATCGACCCGTGATGTACTCTTCGGTGCGAGTGTCTTGTGGCTTGGTGAAGATTCGACTGGTCGGTCCGGCCTCCACCAATTCGCCCATCAAGAAAAACGCGGTTTGATTCGAGATTCGCGCCGCTTGCTGCATGTTATGGGTCACGATCAAGACCGTCACTTCGTTTCGAAGGCGTAACACCAGCTCCTCAATTCTCGCCGTCGAAATGGGATCCAAGGCCGAAGTGGGCTCATCCATCAAGAGCACCTGCGGGCGTACCGCCAAAGCTCGAGCGATACAGAGTCGCTGCTGCTGGCCTCCTGAGAGTGAAGTGCCTGGCTTCTTCAGCTTGTCTTTGACCTCGTCCCAAAGGGCCGCCTGCTTCAAAGAGTGTTCGGCCGCCTCCTCAAGAAGCACTCGACGACGCACTCCAGCAAGCCTCAGGCCGACCACCACGTTGTCAAAGATCGAAAGTCCAGGAAAGGGATTAGGCTTTTGAAACACCATGCCGATGCGTCGACGCATGCGTACGGGATCCGCATCCCTGGCGTAGATATTGATCCGCTCCGAGCCTTGGGCCTCAATCCAGACTTCGCCACTCACGCGCGCGCCTTCAATTTCTTCGTGCAGGCGATTGAGGCATCTTAAGAAGGTCGACTTCCCGCAACCACTTGGCCCGATCAGCGCCGTAACCTCATGGCGAAGCGCACTCAGCGACACGTCTTTGACAACATGATGATCGCCAAACCATGCATCGAGTCCTTGCACGCTGAGGGCTTTTGAATTTTGCGCGGCCTCAGCCGCCGCCGTCGTCGTCGCACTCATGTCCACTCACTTTCGTCGCAGCAAAAGTCGCGTGATCACATTCACTATGAACACTAAAAACACCAGGCTCAAAGCCGCCGTCCAAGCCATTTGCCGCGAAATCTCGTCGGGATTCGAAGCCAAAGTGAAAATCTGCACAGGCAAAGAGGCGATCGGTTGATCGAGGCCTCGAAATCCAAACTGATTGGAAAAGGCGGTAAACAAAAGCGGTGCCGTTTCACCGGTCACTCGGGCGCCGGCCAGCAAGACTCCCGTGGTGAGTCCCGCACGAACACCCGGCAGAATGATCATCAAGGTCACTTTCCAGCGCGGCAGCCCTAAGGCTAAGCCGGCCTCGCGCACATGATCTGGAACGAGGTTCAAAATTTCCTCGGTGGCGCGCGCCACAATCGGCAACATGATGACCGCAAGAGCCACTCCACCAGCCCAAGCTGAATATCCACCGAGTGGTACAACCAAAAACGCGTAGGCGAAAAGTCCGACAATGATTGAAGGCACACTCGTCATGAGATCCACAACCGTGCGAAGCAATCGACTCGTGAGGCCTCGATCGCGCTCCGCCAGCTTCATCCCAGCTGCAATACCGAGAGGAATTCCGCCAGCTGAAGCCAAGGCCAATAGGATGGCCGAGCCGGTGATGGCATTGGCAACACCCCCGCCCGTCTCACCGACAGGTTGAGGAAGCTCGGTAAAAAAGGACCACGAAAGACCCGCGGCACCGCGGATGAACAAATAAACAAAGATGAAAAAGAGTGGCGCGATCGCCATCACTGCCAGAATCGACAAAACCGTGGTCGCGGCACGATTGTGCCAGCGCCGTCGCCAATCGCGAGCTGGGAGAGCGAACTCACCTCTCATGCTTGCTTCTCCAAGTAACGAATGATGCCGCGGGCGAGCAAATTGACGATGAGAGACACCATCAAAAGTGTCAGGCCGACGGCGGCAAGACTTGAGAGATGTAAGCCGCTGGCCTCGCCGTACTCGTTGGCAAGCACCGAGGCCATCGTCTGCGCAGGATTCATGAAGCTTGTGGGAATCTCGTTGCGATTGCCGATCACCATGGTGACGGCCATAGTCTCACCCATCGCACGACCCACACCCAAGAGCACAGCTCCAACAAGACCGGCGCGACCCGTCTTGAGCAGGGCGAGCTTCATCATTTCCCAGCGAGTCGCACCCAGGCCGAGAGCGGCCTCGCGAATGCTATCGGGAACCGTGGCCAAGACCTCTCGAGACAGAGCGGTGATGGTCGGGATGATCATGATGCTCAAAACCAAACTTGCCGTCAGTAGGCCAAGCCCCATCGGCGGACCATCCATCAAAGCATGGCTGAATCGCTGCATATTTTCCGAGAGGATCGATAGGCTAACCTCCGACCATCCAAACTGCGAGCCGATCAAAACGATCGGATAGGCAAAGCCTGTTAACAAATGCCCAAGCCCATAGGCGAAGAGAGTTTCCGGTCCAAACCAATTGGCCAGAAATGGCTGCACATCCTCTCGCATCAGTGGCGCCAGGACAAAGATCCCCCAAAGGCCGTAGACCACTGAGGGAATTGCAGCGAGAAGCTCGACTAAAAAAGCCAACACCGCCGCAATCCGCGTCGGGGCAATTTCCTTCAAGAAGAGCGCCGTGCCAATACCGATGGGTGCCGCCAGCAACACCGCCAGAAGCGAGGTGATCAAAGTTCCGACCAAAAAGGGTGCGGCACCGAATTCCTCAAGCGGCGGATTCCACTGGTTGAGAAACACAAAACCGAAGCCATACTGCGACCAGGCTTCCCAAGACATTTTGACGAGCAAAAAAACGAGACCCACAAAAAGGGCGATGATGGACCATGAGATTCCACGTAGGACCCAACGATAGATCTGATCGCCTCGACTGGAGTCAGAGCGCAAAGTCGAAGTCGTGTTGGATAAAGGAGAGACGGGTTCGTCACCCCCATCCGCGAAGCTTGAACCGGATCCCGGTGGTGGCGGCGTGCCTCGACCCGTGTGCTTTTCCTGGAGATACATCGCGCAGCACCCTACCAGCCCGTCTTTGAGGCTCATGTCAGGATTCTGTTAGGGCAACCCCAAAGCTCTCAGGCCCTGCACAGAACCCACGCTCAATAAGTAGGCGACCAAATTGAAACAAATCAACTGTAAAAGGGCGAACTTCAAGGACCCCGATTCACGCCAGCTGACCGAGAAAGTTGAAAGGCACTGCAGGGCGATCATGAAGAAGATAATCAAACCCACGATCGAGCTCAAGGTGAACAGCGCCTGACCTTCGGAGTTCTTTGCTTCACGGAGTTTGCCTAAGAGCTGACTCATGCCTTCGTCTTCCTCGCTCGCCGCATCTTCGGATCCTGCAAAGATCACCGCCAAGGACGAAACAAAGACTTCGCGCGCAGCAAAGGCCGTCATGAGCCCCAGACCTGTCCGCCAATCCCCACCCATCGGTGAAAACACCGGCTCGATGTGTTGGCCAAGTTGACCTGCGTACGAAGTTTCTAGCCGAATGTGGGGGTCGGGCTCTTGATGATTTGGAAACTGCGTGAGGCCCCAGAGAATCGCCGACACGGCCATAATCACCGGCCCTGTGCGCACGATGTAACTTTGCGTGCGACGGGCGGCCATCAGAGCCAAGTTGCGAAGTTTTGGGCGCCGATACGGTGGCAACTCCATGATCAAAAACGCGGCTTCGCGTTTCCACCATCCCATCTTTTCGGCCAGCGCCGAAGCGCCGAGGGTGACCGCGATGCTGCCCAGGTACAAGATCGTCAGCCCTACACCCGCCCACAGGCTTTGTTCGGCTCCCAACAACAAAGTCAGGAGTAGAGCGTAGACCGGCAAACGCGCACTGCAGCTCGTGAGTGGCAACACAAAGAGCGCCAGCCAACGCTCGCGAGGAGAGTTGATCGACCGAGTCGCCAGCATAGCCGGCACCGCGCAAGCGAATCCTGAAAGTAAGGGCACGAAACTCCGACCGCCCAAACCGAAGGCGCGAAGCGGGCGATCCAGAAGGCTCGCGGCGCGAGCCAAATAACCGCTGTCCTCAAAAGCCGCGAGAATCACAAACAGGATGAAGATCTGCGGCACGAAGACCAAAACGGCACCCACGCCGGCGACGAGAGCCTCGGCAAAAAATCTCAAAGC
>CANHQR010000087.1 GCA_947462815.1 Pseudobdellovibrionaceae bacterium | reverse complement strand
GTCCACTCGCATCCGCCATCGCCTTGACGAAGTCGTCGCAAGTTGCAGCCGTGCCATCGTGCCGTTCAAAGTAAAGGTCCATGCCTCGGCGAAACTTCTCAGCGCCCAAGAGGGTGTGAATCATACGAATCACTTCGGCGCCTTTTTCATAAACGGTCAGCGTGTAGAAGTTGTCGATTGAAACATAAGACTTCGGACGCACGGGATGCGCCATCGGCCCTGCATCTTCAGCAAACTGATGCGTGCGCAAGCGAATCACATCTTCGATGCGCTTGACGGCGCGCGAGCCGATGTCGGCGGAGAATTCTTGATCGCGAAAGACGGTGAGGCCTTCCTTGAGTGACAACTGAAACCAGTCGCGGCAAGTGACGCGATTGCCCGTCCAGTTATGAAAGTACTCATGACCTACGACGGCCGTTACATTGTGGAAGTCCTTGTCCGTCGCTGTGGTGGGGTCGGCCAAGACGTAGTGCGCGTTGAAAACGTTGAGGCCTTTATTCTCCATGGCGCCCATATTGAAGTCGTCCGCGACGACGATCATATAGGCGTTCAAATCATACTCGAGGCCGTAGACGTCTTCGTCCCACTTCATCGCGAGCTTGAGAGATTCCAGGGCATGTTGGCAGCGCGCCTCGAGGCCACGGCGACAGTAGATTTCGAGCGAAACCTCACGACCCGAGCGTGTCGTGGTGTTGCCGCGAAGCACACCCAAATCGCCCGCGACGAGAGCGAATAAATAACTGGGTTTATTGAAGGGATCTTTCCATACAGATTCGTGTCGACCGCCCTCCAGGCGCCGTGAGCGAACGAAGTTTCCATTCGACAGCAAAACGGGATACTTCGCTTCGTCAGCCTCGATCTCGACTTGGTAAGTCGCCATCACATCGGGTCGATCAATGAAATAGGTAATTTTGCGGAAGCTCTCGGCCTCGCATTGGGTACAGAACATCGAGCCCGTCTTGTAAAGACCTTCGCAGGCGAGGTTTTTGTGAGGTTCGATTTCAACAACCGACTCGATGACGAAGTCCTGGATGTGTAGGGGTACGGCGAGCTCAAGCCCGTGATCGAAGAGTCGGCACTCGCCGCTGTCTTGAGGTGATGACGAGCAAGGATCGACGCGTCGACCGTTCACGGACATTTCGACGAGCTTGAGGTTTTCGCCGTCGAGCCAAAGGACGGTGGATTGGGGATCTTGGCGTTTCAGACTCAATCGCGATCGCACGATGCAAAGATCCTCGTAAAGTTCAAAACGCAACCACACGGTCTCGATGTTGAAGGCGGGGGGACGATAGTCTTCGAGGCGGATGGTGTGCGGAGGCTTTTGTTGAGATTCGAGATCGCGCATACGCACTCCTGTCAACGAGGTGGATGATCCGCCGAGGTTGTTCGGTCCATTTTTTGTGGGCCCAAGTTTTCTAGGCCCGAATTTCCCGCTCAGAATTTCCCACAAACATTCTCCAACAGACATTCCAGCAGAGAACTCAGGGAACATCGACGGCGAAGGCTGAGCTGAAATTCTCTAGGGAAAGAGGCAATAAATCCGAAGCGCGGCTGGCTCGCAAGTGAATTTGGTGATTGTTCAGCTTCGCGCGTATTCTGAGTCTGGGCCTCGATCAGCCGACGCTCACCTTCATCGACATGAGTTTTTCCCAAATCATCGGCGGTAGAATCTCGCTACCGATCAGCATGACGGGTTGCTCCGTGGATGTGCCCGGGCGTTTTGCGAAGACCTGAGAGGGAACCTGCCCGCGCACATCGCCGCGATCCATCAGCAAGCGCCGTACAGCAAGTGAGTTGGAAACAAACAAACGCGATTGGGAAGTTTCGTCCTTTTCGCGTTTGGCGGAGCTGCGTTTGCCAGTTTGTATGAGGTTGGCATATTCAAAAGGGCTCAAGACGCGAAGTCCCTTCGTTGGGCCCACCATCTGCAGATCTTGCCAACCGAGCGAGCGCACATAGCGATGCTTGGCGCGTCCGGGTTCGCGGCAAGTCAGGACGAGGTCGAGCTCGTCCTTCTCAAAGTGCTCTTCGAGCTCGCTCAAATCGTAGACGTTCAGCTCGAGCACCGGAATTTTGGTTTCGCGAAGAAATCCATGCGCGATCTCAATCGCGAGGGGTATCATGCCTTCAAGTGTGCCCATGTGCACGTGCTGGAGCTGATCCCCACTTTGCAGCTCTTGCAGTTGCGATGCGAGCTTGCGCGAATTGCGGAAATACACATCCGCGACTTTGTAAGCGACTGGCGTCCAACCCGATTTGCGGCGAGCGGCCCGATCCAGCAGAACGACGCCCAGCTCTTCTTCGAGCTTGGCGATGAGGCGTGACAGTTGCGGCTGCGAAAGCCCGATGTGGGAGGCCGCGGCTGACAGGTTTTTGTGATGAATTGCCTTACTCAGTACGCTGAGCGGCCAGTGCAGATGGTCCATCCGGCGAACTATGTATCAAGCGAATATTGAAATTCCAAGTATGTATTGTGCGCCAAGGGTGGGCTCGACTTAGGTTGGGGTCTTTTGGCTCGACCGGCTCAAAGGGGGCCCGAATGAACTTCATGAAGCGTTTATTTGGATTTGGCATGTTGGCGTCCGCCAGCCTCGTTGCGAGCCTATCCTTGGCCGCTCCCGGCGAGCCGCTGATGATTCTTTGCGACAGTCTGGATGGCGACACCCACTTTCAAGTGGATCTGGAGGAGGGCGGGCCCGACGAGGCCCCCACGGCGCTGGATATGTATGCCTACGACCCGACAGTTTCTGAGCCGAATTCAATCATCGCGCATTTTGATGCGGAGGACGGTTTGCTCAACAACACCAATGGCGTGCTGGTGGGTTACGTGGATCCTAAGAATCCGAAGACAGGACGCAAGGGCGAGCGCATCGGCGGCACACGCCTGGGCGCACTTCGCAGCGTGATGTTGGATCTCAATATTGATTTGATCGCGAAGCGCTCGCGTAAAGCCTATTCGGGCCAAGCCATCTATCTTAAGAAAAACGGCGATCAGCTCTTACAAGACCTGACCTGCACCATCGAGTAAGCCGGGCTGGTTTTTCGGTGGTCAACTCGAGGAGACCACTGTGAGTTCGTCCCAAAACCTACCGCCAAATCCTCCGACCGGCCAACCGCAAGTCCGCCGACGACAAGCCGGCGGTCTGCAGGCCATCGAAGTGCGTTCGCCACGATCTGTGACCGAGAATCGGGTCGCGGAATTGGTCGTTCTCTTTCACGGTTACGGCGCTGATATGAACGATCTGGCTTCTCTGTCGATGGAAATCGAGGCCGAGGCCCCTGGTCATCGCGTTTGGTTGTTTCCGAATGGACATCATGAAGTCGATCTTGGCGGTTACTTCACAGGGCGGGCGTGGTTTCCTCTGCGTTTGGCGGACTTGGAAGCGCAAGGTGTCGACTTCACCCAAGCCACGCCACCTGGGTTAGAACGAGCGCGCGATTTGGCGTTCAAGGCCGTCGACCAAGTTCGCCAGGAGTTGGGTTTGAGTTGGTCGCAGGTGGTGATTGGGGGGTTTTCACAGGGGTCGATGCTCGCGCTTGAGCTCACTTTGTTGGCGCCGGAGTCGCCACGCGCCCTCGTGATTCTTTCAGGATCTCTCGTGGATGAGCCACGCTTGAGACGTGAATTGCCTCGTCGCCAAGGCCTGCGCTTCTTTCAATCCCACGGCTTGCGCGATGGCGTGCTGACTTATGAATTGGCCGAGGCTCTTGAGCGTGTCTTGCGGGAGAGCGGTTTGAGCGGTCAGCTCATCGCCTTTCGAGGCGCGCACGAGATTCCGCGCGATGTGCTGCGCGCTCTCGCGCAACAACTCCAAAAGTATTAAGGGCAAAGATAGGCTTGGCCGCGCACGGCAGTGCCGGTGCCCGAGGTGCTTTCGAGTTTTACCACGTTGGCACCTTTCAGGGCGGCGTCGCTTTTGAGATCTTCGAGGGCTTGCTCAAAAGTTCCATTCACCGACATATTGCGTCCCTCAACAAGTCCGAGGTCTTTGCAATCCTCATCCACCTCATCCCGAGTCACCTTAATGTTTTTGCCTTCCGGCTTGATCGGCGGCGAACTGGAGCAGCCCGCGATCGCAGCGGCGCAAGCGAGTGCGCTCGCGATAAAGAGAAACTGTAGGGGCAGACTTTTTTCGACGCGTGAAGAACGATCTGAGTTGTTCATGCCTTAAGGCCAACTGAAACCGCGAGCCTCGTCCACTCATGGAGAAATGCGTCGCAGTGGCTTGAGCTTCGGGGCGAACTCAGTAGACTTGAGTCACACTTAACGCCTTGCGCACCCGACTCGACCTCGGTCGAGACGCCAAATCGGGTGAAGCGGGGTCAAGGGCACGCTCGTCGGGCACGAGCAGAAATGAGCGACGTGAACGATCCCCAAACGACGGATGCGTCTGACCTTCACGCTCGCGCCTCACATGAGGATCGGGCTTCGGGTGAACGTGAGGCACGGCGAGCGCACGAAGGATTTGAAAGTTGGTGGCGGGCCGTCGGGAGTATTCTTGCCGACACCATCCGACGTGTGCGCCAAGTAGAGCTCAAAATGGTGGTCGGTTCTTTGTCTTACGCGACCGTGTTGGCCTTCGTGCCACTGTTGGCGGTCTCCGTCTCTGTTTTTCACCTGTTGGGTGGTTTTGAGAAAATGCTGAGTTTGGTTGGGCCCTTCATCGCCTCGCACTTGCGAGAAACCTCGGGGGCGGGTGCCACGAAGTTCCTGGAAACTGCGTTGCGGCGTGTGCACTCGGGAGCCTTGGGAGTGAGCGGAGCCGTGGTCTTATTGTGGATCTCCACGCGTTTGTTTCACGAGATGGAGGCGGCGGTACAAAGAGTTTGTCGCGTGCAGAGACCACGCGCGCTTTGGAAGCGCCTCGGTGTTTATTGGGCCGTCATGTTCGCTGCACCTCTGATTTTAGCCGGACTGCTCGGAGCATTGGGCTCTCGGCATCTGCAACTCCTGGCGATCTTGCCGCACACCTTGATTGGCGTGGGCGTGATGTTGGTGGCGCTCATCGCCGTGTATAAGTGGATTCCGGCGCGGCCAATCCAGTGGGGTCCAGCTCTCATTGGCGCCATGAGTGCAGCGACGGCTTTTGCTGTGGTACAGGCTTCGTATGCGGCGGTGATGAAGCAGCTGTTTCGCTACTCGAAAGTCTACGGCTCACTCACGGGTATGATTCTCTTTCTGACGTGGATTTCGGTCATGTGGTGGATTGTGCTCACGGGGGCGGCACTCACGGCCGTGCTTCAGGAGCGCCGAGAGCGCTCAATCTCCAATCCTGGTACCCTCTGAGGGAGTTCGCCGATTTGTCCGCCTCGCGTTTTGACAAGCGCGACGTTTCGTTCAAAAGTGCGATCATGTTCGCACGACCACTCAACACCCTCGAGCGTTTGTTGCCGGTGCTGTTCATCGGTATTGTGGTGATGCGCTTGGTTTTGGCCGGCATGACCGGTCTAGGTGACGACGAAGCCTATTACTGGGATTGGACGCGCCAACTTCAACTTTCCTACTTTGACCATCCACCCATGATCGCGTGGATGATCCACCTGTCGACAGCTGTGTTGGGCGATACGGCGTTCGCTGTGCGTTTGCCCGCAATTCTCTGCAACAGCATGGCGACGGTCTTTCTGATGCTGTTTGCGACGGAAATGTTCAGCTGGCGAACAGCCTTGGTCGCCGGGGCCTTGCACATGCTGGTGCCGATCTTCGCTTTGGGCGGTATGATGGCCGTGCCGGATGCGCCTATGGCCTTGGGTTGGAGCTTCATGATGTGGCTAGGTTGGCGCATGGCCTCCACCGCTGAAGGCGGAACCTTCATGGGCGACAGCGAACGAGTTTCGCTGGGGTCGTGGATGCTGATGGGCTTGGCCATCGGCTTCGCTTTCCTCTCCAAGTACACCGCGGTCATGGCGGCTGTGTCTTTGCTGATGTTCTTTTTCTTTAAGCCCGTCCTGCGCCGCAATTTGATGACGAGCGGATTTAGCGCGAGCTTGCTGGTCGCATTCATCTGCACACTGCCCGTGGTGTTTTGGAACATGAAGCACGGCTTTCCGAGCTTCGCCTTTCACCTCAACGATCGCCATAGCGGTGGCGGCGGCGCCGATTTCAATCGCTGGTTTCAGTTTTGGGCCTCACAGGTCGTGTTTTTGTCGCCGGTCATTTTCGTGATGAATCACATCGCCTTGGGCGTGGCGTTTTTGCGGGGTCGCGATTCGCGCTGGCGCTATCTCTTCTGGATGGCTTTCCCGACGCTTGCACTCTTCTCGATTCAGTCTTTGTTTTCGGAGTTCAAACCTCACTGGCCGGCTCCCGCGCACTTTGCATTGATGATCGCCTCGGCTCGTCTTTTTGAAGAAGGCTTTGGCGGGCGAGAAGAGTTCCAGCAATCGGCCCGTCGAAAGATCGTCGGCTGGTTGGCGGTTGGTTTCATCCTGCCACTTTTTGTTTTGTTTCACGCGGCCCTCATTCAACCTGTGATTCCACGTCTGGCGGCGCGGCTCGCGCCGGGTGCCAATTGGGATCCCAAGTTCGATCCCACCAATGATTTGGTAGGTTGGGATCAGCTCGCTCGGCATCTGAAGGCTTTGCGAGCCGATCGAATCGCCAATGAAACAGGAGATCCGATCTTTGCGTCGTGGCGCTATCAACTGGTGTCGCAAATGTCTTTCGCGCTGGGTGAAGAGGTCTGGCGGCTGTCTCCCACCCGCGATCACTACACGTTCACCCAGCCACCTGAGCGTTGGAAGACTGTTGCGGGTCGACCCGTCATATTTGTGAGCGACAATCGCTATCACCGCGATCCTAACAGCGACGTGGACTTCAGTCGCCTGTACTCCATGTGCGCGGAGCTTGAGCCGGTCTACGTGCAGCGAGAAGGGATTCACGCGCGCAGCTTCCGCCTGTGGGAGTGTCGCTGAGCGCGAGTTGAGCTCCATTCGAGTATTCAATAAAAGTCTTGAAATGGGGATGTCTTCCAAACGCCGCCGACGAGTCCCTTCATCGCCGGTCTTGTCGAATACGGACCTGAGAATGAGGTTGTATCGGCGCCAGCTCTGCGCCAACCTAATCCTGTTCACCAATTTGGAGCATTTGCACCACAGGAGGGCGCGATGGCGAGTAGGAGTTCAGCAAGTAAGGCGTTGGTTGTTTTGGCGGCGGGACTTGTCGCTGGATCGGCAGCGGCCTCAGGATTTGAAAAGTCGATTCCTTGGGGCGGTCGGACAGCGGGCTTAGCCGGTATCGGTACAGTCGACCAAGAAGGTGCCGCAGCTTTGTATTTCAACCCTGCGGCTTTGGCGGGTAAGAGCGCTGGACAAGATGTGTTCTTCTCCGTCTCGCCGACGCAAGCTCAGTTCAAAGGCCCGATCACCAACACCAACGAACAAATTACTGGTGTGGCGACATTGACCACGCCCTTTGCGCTTATTTACTCCGCCACAGTCGATGAAACCTGGGGTTTCGGAGTTGGCGGCTTTGTGAGTGGTGGTGCGAATGCAAAGTTCACCGATATCGAGTGGGTGGCGAACGGCGCCTACAAGCCGGAAGTGAAAACAGATCTCAGAATTTTTGAACTGTCGGCGGGCGCAGGCTATCGCCTGAACGACAAATGGCGCTTGGGTGCGGCTTGGCGCATGGTTGTGGCGGAGGCCGATTTCTCCTTCGTCAGGCGCGCAAACGCAGCAGCGACAGCCAACGCGAAGCTGACGGGTCTGAAGAACACGCAGTCGGCGGCTTTCCGCGTCGGCGCGACTTACGACCACAGCGAAGACACACAAATCGGTCTGAATTTCCGCAGCGAAGTGAACTTCTCGGCATCAGGACGCATGAGCTCCACGGTGTTCCTCAACAGCACGGGTGCGGTTGTTTCCGCTCAGTCTGTAACGGACACGGATGCGACAGCAGAGACTTCATTCCCGATGGCCTTGGCCTTGGGGCTTCGCCAGAAATTGAACGAGGGTTGGACCTTCTTCGGTGAGTATGCGCTCACCAAGTATTCGAAGATCAATGAGATCAAGCTGACGTCTTCCGGGACGCCGACTTTGAACACCAATCTGGCGACGGAGTGGAAGGATCAACACAATCTCCGCTTGGCGGCTGAGATGGCCGGAGATTGGCCGCTTCGTTTCGGTTACGGCTACACGTCGACGGTCACCGATGGATCTTTGGCGCGCGCCTCTTTCACACCGCCGGGACCGGCCCACACGCTGACCGTCGGTACGGGACAAAGCTACAACGAAAATCTGCGAGTCGACGGTGCGTTCGAGTACACGACGGTCTCGGGCGATGGTGGTTCGGCGGCTTCCGGAGAAACCAACCCAACGACCAACGCCAAAGTCGACGCTCGTAATGGTTCGTATGCCGCGAATGCGATGGTTGTGCACTTTGGTTTGACGTACGGATTCTGATCTCACGATCGCTTTTGACAAGATCGGTGGATAGCGAGATTGGTCGATGGGCCGGGCTATAGAGCCCGGCCTTTTTTATTTTCTTTAGGGTCAGCTCGGTCGGCGCGAAGTGCCTTGACGGCGTTGAGGCCTCGGGAAATGGATAAGGGGGCGGAGGTCGCATCATGGCAAAAGGTCGCATTCGACGAGCAGTGAAGAACGCAATTCAAAAGCGAATCGGCAAGACAAGTCCTGCGGACGATGCCGACGCGATCGTGATCAAACCCAAGCGCGAAACCGGGGCTCGTCGCCGTAAAATCAAGGGCGTGACCAAGTCCGTGGCTTCGACTGTCGCCGAACGCGTGGTCCGCACCGCTGAGAAGACTCGCGTCTCCGAAAAAGTCATTCGTCGACTCAGCGAAGTTCGCAAAGCGCTCGAGGTCTTCAATGCTGAACTCAAACTCCAGAAGTACAAAGTTCGAGAGTTTAAGCCGAAGGTGCGATTCAGCATTGATAAAGGTCACTTTACCGTTAAGACGGCCGAGACTCCGCGCGAGCTCGAAGATGCCTTACGCTTGCGCTTTACCGTGTTTCACAAAGAGTACATGAAAAAGTCGCGAACTTTTGGTGTGGACGTGGATGGCTTGGATTTCGTTTGCGACCATCTGATCATTCGCGACAACCGCACCGGTGAAGTCGTCGGCACCTACCGCTTCAACTCATCGACCTTTTCGAACGTCTTTTATTCGACGAGCGAGTTTAACATGGATCGCATCCTCGCTCTCCCGGGCAATAAACTGGAAATGGGCCGGGCGGCGATTCAGAAAGAGTATCGAACAGGCGCCATCATTTCTTTGTTGTGGCGAGGCCTCGCGGAATACATGCGCCTTACGGAGACGCGCTACTTGTTCGGTTGCTCGAGCATAAAGACTGTCGAGCCGTTACAGATCGGCTTGGTCACGCATTACTTGGACCAGATTGGCGCCATCAATCGCGACTATGGTGTCGAGCCGACGAAGAAATTTAAGATTAAAACACTGCGCCAGGCTCTCGAATACATCGAGCAAAACCCCTACGAGTACGACGAATCGACCGTTGAAAAGCAAATCCCGACGTTGCTCGCCTCCTACATCAAAGCGGGCAGCGTTGTTTTGGGCGAACCTGCCATCGATAACGATTTCAATTGCATCGATTTTCTCACGCTGTTGGATCTGCAATCCATGAATCCAGCCTACAAGAAGAAATTTTTGAATATCGAGGGTGAAGCGTGAAGCTGCCTTCCTCCCTTCGCACGGCGACCCAAATGGCGGGTATGGTCAGTTACATCGGCGCTTACACGGGACAGGGATATTCCGGTCATGCGCTGATTCGCGATCCACAAGAGCGGCTTCGCTATCACATTCACAATGTGTCGCGCTGGTGTCGACGAGGCATGAGTCTCTTGAATTTCGAGATCGAGGAAATTGGCCTGGAGAAAGTCGATCTCGAAAGGGAGAATTTTCTCTTGGTCGCCAATCATATGAGTTATGTGGATGTGTTGGTGATGAGCTCCAAGCATCCGATGGTCTTCGTCACCAGCAAGGACATGGGCGAACAGTTTTTC
Source organism: Pseudobdellovibrionaceae bacterium (assembly GCA_947462815.1). Lineage (GTDB taxonomy): Bacteria > Bdellovibrionota > Bdellovibrionia > Bdellovibrionales > JAMPXM01 > UBA2339. Next base: position 644 of record CANHQR010000087.1, on the reverse strand, counting down.
ATCGGCACCATGACTGAGCTCGGGGGATCGATCTTTGTGGAGCGGCGACATCGCGGCCAAGTCGCTCAGGACCTCTCTACCATGCGGGACACGCTGGCTGCCGGCTTTAACGTCATGATCTTCCCCGAAGGGACCTCCACGAACGGCCATGAGATTCTACCGTTTAAAAAATCTTTGCTGATGAGCGCGGTCGAAGCGCGCAAACGAATTCTGCCGGTGGCGATTCGGTATGTGCGGATCGACGGCGCGCCCTTTGACGAAGTGAATTGCGACAAGGTCGCCTGGTACGGAGACATGACTTTTGCGGATCATTTCGTCGGGTTGTGCGGGCTTTCGAGTGTCAAAGTTCAGTTGGTTTACGGGGACCCCATCAGTGTCCCGGAGCAGATCGAAGGGATGGACGCGAGTGAACTTCGCACGCGCTTGGCGACACAGGCGCGCGAGCAAATCGTCAAGATGTATGACTTGGCTGCGCTCCGCGAGGGTCGTTAAAACTTGTAAACTGGGCCAGTTGATTGTGCTTTGGGGTTTCACGAGGCGAGGCGCTGAATTTGCTCTGGCCTCGAGGAGATGCCTCGACCATGTCCACATTGCTTTCCACTAGGCGCCACTTCCGAGCAGCGGACAGCTGTGGTTCGTAGGGG
>CANHQR010000086.1 GCA_947462815.1 Pseudobdellovibrionaceae bacterium | reverse complement strand
GCCCCCGTCCTCGATTATGATCGCGGTGCCTACGACGACTTGTATGGCCGTCTTTACTCCGCATTTCGCCGCGCGCGCGAGGAGCTGCGGCCGGTGAAGTTCTCTAAAGACGAGTTTGAGCGTTGGGATCAGGTCAAAGTCCTGATGGACAAGCGCCCCGATTTCGAAAAGGCCATCGGCCGGCAAGTGAGCGAACCTGTTTATGAGTGGCTGATCGAAAAGCGTTTCTCGGCCCGAATTGAAGGTGCTCTCACGGAGCAGATGGATCGTTGGTCGAGTCTCAAGCTGGTCGAGAGTAAGACACAGGTGGTGGTACCCGGATCCAAAGAGGTGGTGCTTCGCGAGGTGTCTCGGTCGGGGAAAGGACGCGAGGTTGAAGTGTCGGTTCGCGAGATTCGCGAGATCGCAGGTGAGATCGATCAAGGAATTGAGAGCCTTTTGCGAGCGCGTGGATTTGTGGGCAGCGACGGCCGTCTCTTGGCGGAGTTCGCTCGAGCGCTGCTCATTCCCACGGTTACCCCCAATCGGCAAGAAACCCAGCAGCGGCGCGAAAAGGCCCGAGCCGATGTGCTGCCCGTCGTGATTTCGGTCAAGCGTCGGCAGGTCATCATTCCTGAAGGAACGGCGGTGCAGCCGATTCACAAAACCCTTCTCAACCAAATTGAAATGCAGACTTCTGATCGGCACCGAAAATCTGTGGCTCTGGTCACAAGTCTTCTTTTTGTTGTCATGATCTTGGTGTTCTTTTCGTATTTGCGGCGTTTCACCCTGAATCGTATTGATGTCGACGGCAAAGATATGGCGGTGATGGCGTCCATCACCCTGATGGTCGCGGGTGTGGTGAAGGTGTTTTTATTCCTCACCAACTCGGCGTTCACGGCTCAATTTGGTTCCATGATTCCCGAGGAAGCCTTTTTGTATGCCGCTCCCGTCGCCGCGGGTCCCATGTTGGTGGGACTTTTGGTCCTGAGCGGTGAAGTTGTGTGGATCTTCTCCATGTTTTTGGCCGTCGTCGTGGGTTTGATGGTGGACGCCAAGTTCTCCATGGTTCTGGTGAGTGTGGTCTCGGGCTTGGCGGCCGCCCGCGGAGTGTTCGCGTGCAAAAAGCGAAACGACATTTATTGGGCGGGACTTCGCACCGGAGCTGTTGCGGCCTTGACGGTGCTCTTAGTGTTCACAGTGGTTTCGCGGGGTGAGGAAGATTTCTTACGTCGCCTCCTCTGGGCGGTGCCCGCGGGATTCCTCGGCGGCATTCTATCGAGTCTCCTAGCGATGGCCGTGGTCCCGGTCCTCGAGTCGGTGTTCAACGTGACAACCGACGTGAAGCTTTTGGAATTGGCAAACCTCAATCATCCCTTACTTAAAGAGATGATCGTCAAAGCCCCTGGCACCTACCATCACTCTTTGGTGGTGGGATCTATGGTGGAGAGTGCAGCTGAAGAGATCAGTGCGAATCCGTTGTTGGCCAAGGTCATGAGCTACTACCACGACATCGGCAAAACGGCACACGCGCAGTATTTCATCGAGAATCAAAAGTCCGGACACAATCCTCACGATCATCTCAGTCCTCACATGTCGCGGACCATTTTAGTGGCGCATGTTAAAGACGGGGTGGAGCTGGGTCTTCAGCATCAGCTCGGTAAGCCAATCATCGACGGCATCGTGCAGCACCATGGTACGACCCTCATTTCCTTCTTTTACAATCGCGCGGTCGAGAATCAAGACGAGGACTTGGACGAGGTTCACGAGGAGGACTTCCGCTACCCAGGTCCTAAGCCGCAGTTTCGCGAGGCGGCTCTCATTATGTTGGCGGACTCGATCGAAGCGGCATCGCGTTCACTGGACGAGCCCACACCCATGCGTTTGCAAAACATCGTGAAGAACATCATTCAACGCAAGTTCATGGATGGACAGCTGGATGAGTGCAATCTCACCCTGAAAGATTTGTCGATCATCGAGGAGGCGTTCATCCGCGTTTTGATCGGCATCTATCATCAGCGGATCGACTATCCCAAAGCGGCCGGAGGCGGAGCTGCAGAAGCTCCGCAAGTCTCAACGCGGGGACATGCGTGATGGCGAGGAGATCTCGGCAATCGCTGGGCCGAACCCAGCAAGGTAATTTGAGTTTCGCCAAGCTCCAAGTGGAACTGTTTGGAGATTTCGAGACCTATATCGGATCATCTCGGAGAGCTTCGGTTGGAAAGTCTGCGACTCTTTCAAAGCCCACTATTCGGCTCTTGATCCGTCGTGCCTGTCGTGAGATTCGAAATCATCGCAGCCTCAGAATGCGAGCCGCCAAACGGCTCGATGGCCCGATCAGTTTACAAGTCGTCTTTTTAAGTGTCCAAAAGATTCGTCGCCTCAACCGAGAGTTTCGTGGTCGCGATTATGCAACCGATATTCTCGCGTTTGCACCGGCAGAGAGCACGTCTTTAGGAGAACTTGTGATCTGTTTTCCAGTGATGATTCGACAGGCTCGTCAGCATGGTCATTCCGTCCAGCACGAGCTCTACTACATGCTCTTACACGGGATTCTTCACCTTCTGGGTTATGACCACGAGCGAGATCTCAAAGAGGCTCGCCGGATGTTCAAAATCCAAGATGATTGCTGGAATGAATTCAGGTGAACAAATGGGAATGGTCTCAACAGATCGGTGCGGATTCGCGAATTTTTAGTCTGGATCGGCGTTTGCTTCTCCGCCGCTATCGGTGTACTCGACCGGCTTGAGGCATCTTCAAAAATACTCGGAGTTTCCGAAGGGCCTCATCGCGTACGGCGTAGAAAAGAAAACGATGTCTATATAGACGTGCCTCGATCGGGTCAGACGCAAAACACCGTCCTAAAATGCCGCGCCCGCCCTCGTCTTGAAGCAAAGGGTTCGCGAAATGCGCCCACGCGCCGATTGCAATTGGGGATGGGCTTGTGAACTCCAAGCCATATTCGCCAATTGTATCGACCCGGATCTTTCGGAGATAGTCGACCCAAGATTTTCTATGTTCAATCGGTTCGGACAAGTTTGTGTTGTGATTGAGTGCCGATTCGAGCGCTCGTCGATCCAAGGGCTTCGGCACGAAAGCGGAGACGTCTGAACAATTTGCGAAGTCGTCGATTGTGAGTCCGTGTGAAGGTCGTCCGGTAACTATGAAGCGGACGTCATTGGATTTAAGGCTTTGGCGTAGAGCTTGGATCAAGGGTGAGATTTCGTTGCGGAAATAAGCGGCGTCGATAACGACAGCATCCACCAGCGATGTATCAACTGACTGAAGCTCCGGAAGGCTTTGTGTTTGGGAGGTAACGTCCACTAACTTGAGTTCCAGTGAAGTTTCGGCGAGGTCTCCAGATCGAAGCTGGGCCTCGACTCGAATTTCGTAGAATGTTTCGAACTTTGAAATCATGCGGAAGATTCGGCTCGCCTTTTGTCCGCCGACCACGAAGCGAAGGAAGTCCCGCCAACGCTCAGTTTCATCGCACTGCTTGTCAAAAAAGTTTTGGGTATCCATGACCTCTTTCGCTGGGAAGCCAAAAAGCATCGCTTTATCGACCGATGTTGATATGACTTCGGTGAGGCGGTAATCCTCAGTGTCTTTCTCGAAAGTGAGTCGAATCTCAAGCGGATGATTGGGGAAGAAAGCTGGGCGAACTTCGCGATCTAGGTTTGTCGGTGTGGCCGGCGAGGTACTGGTCTGGGTTTGTTGGCGGAAAATTTGCAGAGCCATAGAAGGGGTGTCGAAGCTCATTACGCGATGTTTAGGGTACGAAACTTCGGTCATTTGCTGAAGCCGATCTTGCGATTCTTCGTCGAGGTCTAAATTGATAAAGACACGATGAGGCTCCAGCTTCGGTTCGTCCCCGTGTACGATGAAAGTTGGGCGAGCTTGCTTCGGCTTCGGATCTGGTTGAACCCGAGGTTTGTGAAACGCAGGGCCTAACGAAGCCTCAAGTTTAGAACGCAACGTGGCCCTGCTGTCGGATGGTAAACCAAAAAAAGTCGTATCTGTTCTCACATTCTCTCCGTCGGCTCGAGCACCGCTGGAACAGACGTGGAGCCAAATAACGTCGCTTCTTGTGGAAGATGTGCCGATGGGGTTGAGAATGGGGGTGCGAACTCGAATCCTTCGACCCGTTCGTAAAGGTTTCTTATGAGTAAGCCGAACGCCAAGATCGTTGAACCCATTCACCATGAGTTCTTCTCCTAAATCGAATGCAAAATCACCCTTAAGGCTAAAAAGAAATTCACTTTGATCTTGTCGTGGAGCGTTCGGAATGAGTCGAGAAATCTTTTGTAAAAGCAGCGCTTCATCGATGGGCTTGAAAATCACATCCGCGATTTGGGCCTGCAGAAAAGCTTGACGCTCGAGTTCACTCAAATCATGGGAGGATGCGATGATTGGAGGCGCCTCGCCATCCGGTCCAAAGGGCCCCAAGGCAGATCTGAGGATGGCAAAATCTGAAGATAAACTGACGATAGGCAGTTGGTCACTCGCCACAAAAACAAGATCGAGTATGGGATGGTTAACGACCTCAGGAGATGTGTCCGCCGATGGCTCAGACTGGAATTCAATTGAGAGCTTGCGATTCATTAGCTTCTCGGTGTCATTGTCTGAACCCGAAAACCGACTCCGCCAGATTGCCGTATGAAGACGCCCATCAGAATCTAGAAGCCTGACTTGGCCTTGGCCGTGACCTTCTCGCTGTGCGCGCTTTAAACCCTCCGCGAACTCTCGACGGTCTTCGAAAGCGACAAGTGACCTCCAAAAGTCGGGTCTCTGGCGAAACCGTTGTTGATCGTAACCCATAATGGATTGACCGGTCGAATCTTCGCTCAAGAAATGAATGTCGATCAAGTTGAGATCATGGGGCTTCAGGTCGAGAGCGAAGCTTTGTGCGGGCCACGGTGTCGATCTTGACCCAGAAGTGATGTCGCTATGCGCAGTTGGGCTTGCTTCTGAGCTGGTCGCCGATAAAGCGGACGTTTGACTGCTTTTCCATTGCTCGGAGACTTGAGCGCGCAAGTCCTCGACGCGTTCGACGTGCAGGATGACGACATCGCGAAAGTAGTTTCTCAGCAAGGTTTTCAGTTGTCTCGGGAGGCGATAGTCAGAGTCGATCACAAGAATCTGCATGATTGAACCAATGCTAATCGTAATTAAGTCAAGACTCAAATATTTTGCATTTCATTTGGTTCTCGATTTCAGAGAGTTCAGAATGTATATGTTGGTGAAGCAAAGATCCGCGAGGGGGACATCATGAGTCTGCAGACACAAGCATCGGAAGTTCGCAATCGCCTCAAGGGTGTGCAAGCCAAAGGGCACGAGCTTCGGGGGTATCTTTGACATCCCCAAAAAGGAAAAGCGTCTCGAAGAAGTGATTCTTCAATCGGAAAACCCCGCGGTTTGGGGCGATCCGGTGAAAATGCAAAAGCTCAACAAAGAGCGAAGTTCACTCGATAAAGACATCACCGCGTGGAAGACTCTCGTGAGCCGCACCGACGATGCATTGGTGCTCCTCGAGATGGCGGAAGAGGCGGGCGATGAGTCCACATTCGTCGAAGCCGTGAACGAAGCGACGCAACTGGAAAAACTCGTTGATGAGCTTGAAATCAAGAAGATGCTTTCGGGCGAACTCGACGCGAACTCGACTTACTTGACCATTAACGCAGGCGCTGGCGGCACCGAGGCTCAAGATTGGGCGGAGATGTTGTACCGCATGTACATGCGCTACGGTGAGCGTCAGGGTTATCGCGTTTCGGAAATCGAAAGAAGCGATGGTGAAGCCGCGGGCATCAAGTCGGCCACGCTACATGTTGAGGGCCCGTATGCCTACGGAAACTTGAAGGCCGAAAACGGTGTGCATCGCTTGGTACGAATTTCCCCCTACGATTCAAATGCTCGCCGACACACGAGCTTTGCCTCGGTGTTTTGTTGGGCTGAAGTGGATGATGATATCAAAATCGATCTGAATATGAGCGACGTGAAAGTCGACACTTACCGCGCCTCGGGAGCTGGCGGTCAGCACGTCAACAAAACCGATTCGGCGGTTCGTATGACGCATATGCCGACGGGCATCGTGGTCTCTTGCCAAAACGAGAGATCGCAACATGCCAACCGAGATCGTGCGATCAAAATGTTGAAAGCGGCACTCTATGAACGGGAAGTGGAAGCGCGCAATAAGGCCAAAGATGAAGCGAATGCGCAAAAGAAGGCTGTGGAGTGGGGCTCGCAGATTCGCAGCTACGTGTTCCATCCCTATCAGATGGTGAAGGATCATCGGACCTTGCATGAGACCTCGCAGGTCCAGACTGTCATGGATGGCAGCATTGAAGATTTCATTTATGCCTATCTGAAAAATCCCACGGACCAGCGCGCTCAGGGCGGCGCTGTCCAAGAAGAGGTCTAATGGACGCTCCGGTCAAAAAAGGAGCGTCGACGCCTTGGGAGCGACAGCGATTTCTCGCTCAGATGGCACTTCGATTTTTGCTGCAAGATGCATCTCACGCCGAAGATGCGGAGCAGGGCTCGAAGCCTGGAAAGCGACGCTCGGCCTGGAGTCGCCTTTGGCGTCGAGAAACTTGGCGAGCTTGGGGATTGCCGACGGTCTTGTCCTTTTTGGGACTCGTTGTCGGCGTGGCGAGCCTCAGTGTGGCGATGGCTGTCGTCAGTGGTTACGAGGCCACTTTGCGAGGCGCGGTGGTCGACCTGTTCGGCCATTTGGTGATCGTCAAGCGAGATGACTCACCGATCTCTCGCGAGCGTTTCGAGCAGAAACTGCGCTCCACTTTCCCTGAAGCTTGGCGAAATGAAGTGAAGTTGACTCCCTTTTTGACGCTCGAAGGGATCATCGTCGGAGACGGGAAATTGTCGGGCGTCATTTTGCAAGGCGTGGAGGCAACGACCGTCCGCGATGTTTTGCGGATTGAAGGTCGGAAGATCAAAGGGCGATTTTTGAATTCGGAAGACGCCGATGTGGCCGACGGCCAGCCTGTCCCGGTGATGGTGGGTCAGGCTCTGGCTCGACGCTATGCTTTGGATCTGGATCAAGAGTTTCGCGTGGTGTTGCCTCGGCCGATCGAAAACGAAACCTCCGGCTTTGCTTCGAAAGTGTTGCGCCTCAAGGTGGTCGGTTGGTTAGACTTGGGAAAAGCTGAGTTCGACGAGCGCAACATCATGTTGCCGATTGAGCACGCTCTGCGCTGGTCGGGTGTCCAAATGCCAATTCGAGAACAAATGCAGCTCGGCGGTTGGCGTGTGCACCTTGGGCGTGACGCGCGTGCAGATGAGGCTCAGGCTCGTGCGGGAGAATTGGCCTCCACCTTGGGGCGAAACTGGAGCGTGATGGATTGGGCCGAGGGCAATCGCAATATCTTCAAGGCCATTCAGTATGAGCGCGTCGCCATTTTCTTCGTGATTTTGGTGATGGTCATCGCAGCAGCATTCAATGTCGCCAGCAATATCTTTGTGGGCGTTCTTCGGCGAACCCATGACATCGCCACGCTTCGAGCCATCGGGCTCAGTCAGCGTGATGTGGAGCAGATGTTTCGGTGGCAGGGTTTGCTCTTTGGTGCCGCCGGTGCGGCGATCGGCCTCATCGTGGGCGCGTTGATGGGCCTTGCCTTTCTTGAGATTCAAAAGCGCTTTGCTCTTCTCCCGGCCGATGTTTACAAGTTGAACTTCATTGGCGTTCATTTCTCGATCGGTGAAGCCATTTTGGTGTGGGCGTCGGCGGTGCTGATTTGTTGGCTGGCATCGCTTTGGCCAGCGCGGCGAGCGGCTCGACTCGATCCTGTTGAAGGCCTACGCTACGATTGAGACGTGAAAAGTCGCGGGCGATAGCCCATGACCAATGACCAAACCATGAACCTTAATAAATGACTCATCCAGTATGAAGCGAGAACCTGACCAACATGAGCCGAGGCGAAATGGACCGAACAGCGGACACTGAAACTTTACTGCAGGCGCGGGGCGTGACGAAATCCTATCCGATGGGGGCTTCGCGTTTGGAGGTTCTGCGCGGTGTGGATTTGCAAGTTGCGGCTGGCGAAGCCTTATCGATTGTCGGCGCCAGCGGCGCGGGGAAGAGCACTTTGCTGCACATCCTCGGCACCTTGGATCGTCCAACGCTCGGCAAGGTCTTTCATCGTGGCCAGGATCTCACGCGACTCGATGATGACGCACTCGCCGCACATCGCAATCGCAGTATGGGCTTTGTGTTTCAGTTTCATCACTTGCTCGGCGAGTTCACGGCACTTGAGAATGTCGCAATGCCTTTGCGGATTGCTGGAAGTGGGCAGCAAGAAGCGCTCGCTCAGGCTGAGAAAGTACTTCGTCAGCTGGGTCTGGAAAACCGCCTCGCACATCGGCCGAGTGAGCTTTCCGGCGGTGAGCAGCAGCGCGTGTCGATGGCTCGAGCCATCGTGCGTGAGCCCGAAATTCTCTTTGCGGATGAACCGACGGGGAATCTCGATACCAAAAATGCGGGTATGATTCAGGAACTCTTGTTTTCCCTTCGCGAGTCACACCGGCTGACCCTCATTGTCGTGACTCATGACCTGCAATTCGCCGCGCGATTTCCGCGGCAAGTGCGGATGCGTGATGGTCAGATCGACTAAGGGTCGCGAGTCTGGTGGAGGCAAATGGAAGATCAGTTGCCGTCGAGATTTTGAGCTTCGCGGGCGAGTCTCAGCTCGCGCTCGAGCGGATCGCGTAGGGCTGTCGGTAAGGTGCGAATTTCGCGTTCGATCGCTGCCGACGCCCGCTTGTTCTCCATGACCAAGAGCAGATTGTCGACCACCGTCCCGTTGGGATCGCGGGGAATCATTCGCGCTGTGAACTCGGCCAACTGCTTGGCGGTTTCGGCGCGAAGATCTTTGTGGGCTTGCAGCTCGTCGCGCATCACATCCTGAAACACGGCGTGGCTGGCCGCAATCAGGCTTTCCGACTCATCGACGCGCAGGGGAGTTGGGGAGTTTGCGCGTCGGAGCAAATCTTGAAGCTGAGCTAGAGCCTGCGAGGGCGTTGACTGTGGAGCGGGGAGCGTGCGCACGCCGAGTCGCTCAGGCGATTCGGTCTGCGTTGCGGTGCTCGGTGCCGCCACGGGGGCTTGACCCCGACGAGTCACCTGCTCAGCTTGAGCGCTCGCCATGGGTGCGAGCCACAGGCTGCCCAGGAGAAGCGTGCGGATCGTGATTCGCATCGAAATTCGCACAGGCGTCGAGAGTTTTGCACTTGAGATCCGAATATGGCGCTTCATCCTCGACCTCCGGTTCGGCGCTGTTGGCGAGCGGCTTGTCGTCCGGTGCGTGCTCCCGTTGCGCGACAGCTGACAGTCTGGCCAGAGTGAGGGCCGGATTCAAGTCCGGGCTTCACCATGATCCCGATCAGAATACGGCATCCGGGATGAGACCGATCGATGGCGCTTCGTGACTCGACGAAGTGTGAGTAGCCGCGAGTCGTGCGCACCTCAATGTGGCCATGTTGTGTGCCTAAACCGGAACAATATCGGCCATTGGCATCGCGTTTTGAAAAAATCCATGTTTTGCCGTTTTCTTGAAACCAACAGCCTTCGCGCCAGTTGGTGCGACGACCCGAGCACGGGCGGCCGCGACGAACAGCTGGATCATCGCGAGACACCTCTCGCCACGGGCCGCGATAGACCAGAACGGCGCCCATGGGAGCATTGCGAGAGTTGGCGACGCCGCGATATCGATCCATCAAATTCGTCCAGCCCTCGTTCTTCAAAGTTTGCAAACCGCCGGAGGCGCTTTCGCCAGGCAGATAGCCGCTCACCAGTCGAGTTCGCTGCAGGCCCAGCTTTACGGCTCGATAGCAGTAGTTGCGACCGACGCGAATTCCCCCGCGCATCGTCTCATCCAAGCAGCGATTGGTCGGGTGTTGGGAATAGTTGCGCACGAAGGCATCGTAGTCTGAGTTTCCTGTCTGCGCACCGGGAGCCGCTTCGGTGGAAGCGGGGCGAGATCGACGTGTCTCGTTCGCCTCTGTCGGAGAAAACCAGAGGGTTTGCGCTAGGCTCACACCCAAAGCCCATGCGATCCAACGCAGTTCTCTCGATGAGCGCACGGCTCTTTGAATCTGTTGGCTCGGCATGGATCGCATTGAAAGTTACCCCGCGTGTTCGTCTGAACTCCTAGCATTACAAGCTCTGCGCCAGGCCGGAGACGATTTTGGGCACTTTGACTGTCTAAGGTTTAGGCAGCTGTTGTGGATGTTTTGACAGTCGTCTCGGCGCTTGATCGGGGTGATGGGGTGAACGTTGTGAGACCGGGCTGTACGGGGTGCTGGGTGGCCGAGCGCCGCTTTCAGGTCAGCTCCAGCGCGATGGAGTGGATGCTGCGCCGCCAGCGGGCTGTGGCGTTGTTTTGACAACGGCAGGGCGGGCAACTAGGCTTTTGACTGGCTATTTCAAAGCTTTGAAAAGACTCATGTTTTACGTATTAGTCGGCGAGTAAGATCGGCTGAGAAAAAAAGCTGAGTGTAGAAGCCGAGCGCACGAGCAGAGCGCAAAGCGGGCGGCACATCGGCACGAGAGGCGAGCGGCGTTGAAACCTCATCCTGTGAATTCCCCATCCTTCGCATTCCCTACGCTTTGCCAAATTCGCTCGAACCCGATGTTCTCGAGCTTTCTGAAGGGAACTCTGCGGAGTTCCATGTTGTTGGGTGCGGTCCTCTTCGGTGTCATTCAGCAAGCGGGCGTCGCGACGGCGCAAACCGCAGCGCCGAACACGGCTCGTTCGCCTTTGAACAGCCCGGCGGCGGGCGAGGCTGTGCGGCCTCGCTCAGGCCCTGCACGGGCAGAGTCCAGCCCAACGTCATCCTCGCGCCGCGAGCGCCGGAGTGCTTCTCGCGCGGCTAACCGTCGTGTCCAATCCAATCGCGACCAAGCGGCCGCACCGGCTGTTTCCGCTGGCGTGGCGATGGCGACCGGAGCTGAGATCAAATCGATTCAGATTCTCGGCAATAAGAAAATCGAGAGTGATGCCGTGCTGGCGAAGCTGAGCTCCAAAGTCGGTACTCGGCTGTCGGCAGCGACGGTTCGAGAG
>CANHQR010000085.1 GCA_947462815.1 Pseudobdellovibrionaceae bacterium | reverse complement strand
GATCGACCATATCCGGCCCTTCGCGCGCGGGGGCCCGAGCACCCCTCGCAACTTGCGCGTGCTTTGTCGCGCCTGCAATCAGCGACGCGTGCTGAGCGACGTGTGCTGAGCCGCGAATGACTCACGGCGCGCACTGAAATGCGTGCGCTGAATAGCACGCACTGACCGGCGCGCAATCTACGGCGTGCGCTTTCCGCTGTACAGCAATACAAACACTCAACTGCCCCTCTGTGGTCGACCTTCAGGGTGTGATTTTCACAAGCTCGACTTTGGCTCCCGAAGAGTCGGCCTTATACATTTTCTTCGCGAACATGTTATGGCTGACTTTGATTGTAGTGTCGGCTTTGGGAATGAAGACGGAGCTTTCTTCTGCGCCGGTAAGCACGTTGATGGTCGATCGATCTGTGTCGCACATGATCTTTACTTCTGGGAGTTTGATCACAGCCGTCAATTTAGAAGCAGGTTGCCCCATCGTCGCGAACTGAAAGGTCGTCGGTTTCGCAACCTTCGGCGTCGATCCCTAACTCTCAAAGCGCAGACTCCACGCAAGCTTTCAGGCTGTCGGCCAAGCTTCGTAAGGGGAGTTGCGATGAAAAGTGAAGGTGTAGCTCTGTCCCTACAAGCTGAGCCTTGAGATCTTCCGTTGCTGCCATAGCGATCAGATGAATAATGGTGATCGAGGCCAAGGCTTTCTGTCCCGTATCATCGCTGGCGATGGACTTGAGCACAGCCGGCAGAACGTCGACGAGCATAGCGCCTGCAGCCCGGATTTTGTCGTCGCCTTCTTGTCCGTTCCAAACCCTAGCCAACTTGGTCTGACCCAGCGTGATCAAGCTCAGGCGGCGTCCCAATTCGAGTTTGGTGGGCGCTTGGCTGGCGCCGACGCTCAGGACTTGCCCATTGAGCAGGAAATCAACATGTCGATCCGGCTCCGCGAGGCTCACGGACAGAATGGACGACAAGGCGATGAAGGCGACCGACGGAGACTCATGTCGCGATTCCATAACCAGCGTCAGCCATTCCTGTTGGCCGACTCGTTCGAGGCGCACGTGGCTACCGATGTGGATGGCGTCCAAGGTGTGAACACGAACAAGAGGCTACGCCCGACCCTCGGGTGTCGCGGCGGTGAGACCGACAAGCTCGCCAAGAAACTGATCGGCACTTCGAGTTTTGATTTTCAAAATCTGGTCGCGTTGCAAACTCATCTGAGCCTCCTTAGGTCAAATGAGTCTAAAAGACGCAAGCTGAGCGCTCAACTTCGTGGCCGTGGCCATCGACCTCATCGGGTTGGGTCAAGCCAACAAAGGTCGGGCGAAGTCGGGGATTTCGATCGACTGTCCTGACTGAGTGTCGATGAAGACATGCGTGCTGCGGATGACGGCGAGAGGTGTCGCGCCGGGGGATGTCACGATATGACCGACCAAGGTGAAGGAACTACGACCGGTGCGCTCCAAAAAAAGTTCGAGCTGATAGCTCTGGCCGGGGCGAAGGGGACCTGCGTACTCCGCACTCACACTGCGCAAGGGCACGCCATAGCCGCGAGCTCCCAAAAACCAGGCCGCATAGTCGAGGCCGCTGGCCACAACCCAATCTTCATAGGCGGCGTGCTGGAAGCGGAAGACGTTCGAGAAATACGAAATTCCAGCGGGATCCGCGTCGTCAAAACGCACCGTGAAGGCGTAGCGATGAAGGGCTTTCATGATCGCAACATAACGCGGGTTTTGAGTGTTTGACACGGCCAACGCGCGGTGCAACATGAGGGTCAGATGCACGAGCCTAAATTGCCCTCCCTGAAGATCTACAGCCCGCAGGATTTTCCTGCGTATTTGCCGAAATTGAATCAGTTGTTCGATGATTTGTTTCGCGATGGAAAAGGCTTTCGGTCCAAGCTCGTCGCCCGTGTGGCGACCCGTTTGGGTGCCGACGATCGTTGCACGCAACTTCTCGCACAGACGATCGAGTTCATCCACAACGCGTCGCTTTTGCACGATGACTTGATCGATCGCTCCGTGCTTCGTCGCGGCAAGCCCGCCGCGTGGACCAAGTACACGCCTGAGTACGCCGTACTGGCGGGGGACTACCTGCTCGCACGCGTGATGGTGAATCTTTCCGGCTACGGCAATGTGCGCTTGATTCAATACACAGCGGAGATGATTTCAGATTTGCTCGAAGGCGAGTGGATTCAAGATTCGCTCGTCGGCGATCATGCCGTGACGGCCGCGCAGTTGGATCGCGTGCACAACCTGAAAACAGGCTCATTGTTCAAGTGGTGCCTGCGCTCGCCCTTTCACGCGCTCAAGCGCGATGATCCGCATCTCCATGAGGTGTTAGAGAATTGCGGCATCATTTTAGGATTGTTGTTCCAGCGCTCCGACGATCTACTCGACTTCGATGTGCGCAATCATGAGGGAAAGGCCGTACTCGGCGATCTGAAAAGCGGCTACATGAATTCGTTTACGGTTTTTGTGTTCGAAGGTTTGAGCGAAACGCAGAAATCGCGTGCCCGTGAGGCTCAATCTTTGGGCGAGTTCAAGCGTGCCGTGGGCGAGGCTCACTTTGATCAGCGGCTCGTGAGCTTTGATGCCATGAACGTGAAGCAAATCGAGCTTTACGCGCACAACCTCGAACGGCTACGCACGCATCTCGCATCGAATGAGCAAGCGTTGACTCAAGATCTCGGCAAGCTCTCGGAGCTTCTCTATTGGCGAAAGGCTTGATCTTGAAAACCGAGACCGAGGCGGTTCGACCGCAGCAGACGAGTCCGCGCTTTGTAACTCTCCGAAAAGATCAAGAGCCTGCGCGCCTGCGCGCTTATCTCCGAGGCGATGCGCGTGAGTTGCTGGAGCGACATGCGATCGCGATGCCGGTCACGACTTTGAAAGCGGGAGCCCTCCGCGCAGAGACGGCGGAGTGGACCTTTGAAGTGGTACCGCTCGCCGACCTACAGCGCGACCCCTGGTGGCGTCGCACTTTACGGGCGCTACGCCCTGAAAGTTGGGTGCTTTCCTTAGCTCCTGTGCTGACGATGCTGGGATGGCTCGCGGCATCGTCCTCGGAACCGATGAATCTCTCGCGTGCTCTCGCCGCTGTCATTGGCGTGATCGCCTTGCACGCGGCGATGAACTTGTTCGGCGACTACCACGATCACATGCGGGGCTGGGATCGCGTTCCTGAACGGGGCGCGGATCGAGTCTTGGCGCGTGGAGATTTTCGCGGCTTTGAGATTCTTCGCGTCGCGTGGGCTTCGGCCGGATTGGCGGCCATTTGTGGCGGAGCTTTACTGATCGCGAACTTTGATCAGATCACCTGGAAGGCCGTACTCTTACTCCTCATGGTTTTGGCTGTGGTGTTGGAGTTTGGAGTCAGCCGCTGGGGGCTCAAATATCGTGGCTTCGGCGAGCTGGCGGCTTGGTTCTTCTTTGGGCCTTGGTTGACGGGCGGACTCAGCTGGGCCCTCACCGGCCGCATTCCGTGGAGCGCGTGGGTCATGGGACTGCCATTCGGCAGTATGGCGCTGTTGATTCTGCATCTGCGAAACTTTGAGCGCATCATGATTGATTCGCAGGCGGGCTTAGGCACATGGCCCGCACGCACGGGTTTTGAAGCCTCCAAAAAGTTCACTTGGTTTTGCGCAACGGCGTTGATGGGTTCACTCGCGGCCCTCTTGGTCTTTGCAGATCCTTCGCCCGAGAGATCCTTGCCCGTGTTGGTGACGAGCATGGGCTTGGGCCCCTTGCTCGGGGTGGTTCGCGCCGTGCGATCCCCATCGGGTGGCGAGTTGCACGGTCTGGCCCATCGGGGCTTGCGGTTGGCCTGGGCGATGGCGCTGAGCTTTTGGTGCAGCGATTTGCTTCGCCTCTGGGGGAGCGCGACGCTGGCGCGAATTTTTTCGTGAACGAAAATTGGGGCGAAGTTTGGGACGTCAACGGGGCCGCGAATTGTGGACAATGATCCTATGATCACAGCCGATTCCACTCGCCGGTTTGAGCTCAGAAAGTGTTTGTGGCCCACTCCGTGGGGCGAACGCGAGGCCCTGGGATTGTTTCCCATCGCACCAGAATCCGACTCAGAAGGCGGCGAATCCCAACCCACCGTTGTCGATTTCATGTCCAACGCCTTTCTACATCGAGTGCGTCGAGGCGTGGGCGGCGAAACTTTAATTCGCGCCACAGGCGTCAAAGAGAGTGAGCGCGGAGGTCTGCGTGTGATCGATGCGACCGCGGGACTGGGTCAAGACGCGGCCCTTTTGGCTGTGGCGGGCTTTCGAGTGACGATGTTTGAGCGCGATCCGCTGTTGCATGCGCTCTTGGCCGATGCGCTCCGCCGCGTGCAAGAGATCGAGGGTCGTCGACCCTTGGCGCTGGAGAGACTGGGTGAGAATTTGCGCTTGATCGGACAGCCGACGGATTTTGTGCGTGCGCAAGAGTCGAAAAGTCGTGATGAGGCCTTGGACTCGATCGATCTGGTCTATCTGGATCCCATGTTTGAGGACGAAGCCTTGCATGGCAAGGCCGAGACCAAGCGGGACTTGTCGCGGCTTCGCCAGCTCCATCGCCCCTCGCCCGAGGAGAGCCTCCATGTTCCCCCGGTGTCGAATCGCGAGTTGTTGGCGGCGGCCCAAGCCGTGGCATCTCGGCGCGTACTCGTGAAGCGACCTCTCCGAGCCCCGCATTTGGTCGACGAACCTCGACCTCATGGACAGGTCGAAGGCAAGATCGCTCGATTCGACATTTACCCTGGACGCCCCGCTCGCTAAGCTTTTGAGCATGGATGCGAATACGAAGTCATCGCCGATCCCAACTCCAGTCGATCGCAGTTCAATTTTTTCCTCGCAGAAAAGTGGGCGAGGTGCACGTCGCGCGGTGGAGGGGATGGCCCTTCTTCTCCTGGTGTTTGCGGCCTGTGCTGCGGCGCTATGGTGGCTCGCTCCCGTGACGCCGCAGGGACCTCTGGGTGCAGACTTGGCTCGTTTGGCTCACGCGCGTGGTGTGAGTGATCTTCCGACGCTACCGGCGAGCCTTTCGACCTTCAGCCAAATGCTCTCGAGTCTGGGCGATATTCTGCCCGTGCATGGCAAGCGCTACGCTCGTGTCGCCCAGGTGCATGCGTGGGTCGGCTTGATCGCGCTGCTCACGCTGATAGGTCTGGTGTCGATGCGCGCTTTGCGCTGGTTGAGCTGGCGCGACGCCTTTTGGTTGGCGTTCTTGGGGCTTTCGCCTGCGATGTGGTGGAGCCTCGTCAATCCGACGGATTTTCAAGCGGGATTGATCTGCGCCTTGTTCGCATGGTGTGTCTGGGAATTCGCGGCCAAGTCGAAGCGAAGTTCATGGGGTGCGGGTTTTGTCGGATTCGCGATGAGCCAAACTTGGGTTATTTGGCCGTGGGCACTGCTCATCGCCCGGGACTTCACGCGGTCGCAAGCCGAGGCCGAGCGACGAAACTTCACGCTCTACGGGCTGATGGGTTTTGTGGGACCTGCGCTGGTCGGATGGGTTGCGGACCCGAGTGGTGCAACTCGAGCGGCATTTCCTGTGCTGATTCCTTTCAAGATGCTGATGGCCGAAGATCTTCTTGTGGCAGGAGAACTGTTAGTCGGTGGCGGAGGCGAGGCGAGATTGGCACTCTGGGCCGGTGCGCCTCTAGCTCTTCTTTGGGCGAGCTTGACGGAGCCACTTCGCGGAACGCGGGTTCAGTCTTCAATGCGTGGCTTGGGCGTTCTCCTCGTGGCTGTGCCAATCCTCAGCCTGCTGACACAGCTCGTGCGGGCGCCGAGCGCGTGGAAGTTGGCTTGGCCTGGTTACAACACGGTGTTGGTGGACGCGGCTCGCAACACGTATCGAGTCTTGCCGAGCGTGGCCCTGGTTGTGGTGGACAGCATCACGGAGGAGGCGATGCTCGCTTACCAGCGAGCGGACTTGATTCGGGCGGATCAAGAAGGCCAAGCTCGTCCTGGGGATCAGCCCAAGACGGCGACGGCAACGGCCGTTTTACGTGTGGATCGATTGAGCGACGAGGTTGAGCGCGCGCGTCTTCGCCAAGCTTGGACGCGATTTCAGTTCAATGAAGAGGCCTACCAGGGCTCGGGTCGAAAGCTCGATCTGGTCCGGGATGTGTTTCTCCCCAATTTGCGATTGTCGGAAAAGGCCGATGCGCCTGAGCCGCAAGGTGTGCGAACGATTTGGACTCCGCGCTTGTTACCGTTGGACGAAGAGCAGCGCGCGGAGTTGGATGCCGTGCAGCTGGGCTTTGGCGTGGCCTACAAATTGGGGAAGGGTCAAGCCAGTGTTGACTTGGAGTCCATGGCCAAGATCAGTGTGGAGACGCATTTGGCTCGGGAGGAACGTTTGAGTTCCGAGTCGGTGGAGTTCGCGGTGTTTGAGCGATACGCAGATTTGCCGCTGGCCTTTGCGCGACGTACGCAAGAGGTTGGCACGGGAACCTTGTCGGATGTCGCGGTGAGCTCATGGCTCGCTGTTTTGGATCGTGTGCCTTGGAATTTGCCGGCGCTCGAGTTCGTCTGCAATCCTCAACATCAGCATCCGCGGTTGACAGAGGCTGTTCGAAAACAGCACTGCGATCTTTGACCGGCGCTTTATTTCGGGCAGGGCGTTTTGCGGCAGGGTAACTTGAGCTGACCGGCGGCCTCTCCCAGAGATCCCAAATTCCCCACATTTTTGAAACCCGCTTCGCGCATGAACTTCTCGGCGAGCGATGAGCGTTTGCCACTGCGGCAGTAGAGTTTATAGGTCTTCGACTTATCCAGCTTTTGGATCTCAGCTTTAAAAGTCGAAGCCGTGACGTCGACATTCACCGACGATTCAAGTGAATTTTCCGCAAACTCTTCGGGCGTGCGCACATCGAGAATCTGCAGGTCCGTTGGGAAATAAACGGGGGCTTTGGCCGCAGCCGGAGAGAGCGTCGTGTTCGATACCTTGTCGCTGTTCGCGTTCGATGGGCTCGTGTTCGCAGCGGCCGAAGAGAGCATCAGAAATGAGAGCGCGGCAAGGACAGTCAAATTCAGTGGCGATCGAAGTGATTTCATGTTTTCGGCTCCTGTTCGTCAGGGAGTTGAGTCTGGGGTCAATCCGCGATGCGCTCAATGCACGTCATTGTTTGCGCCTCCTGGGTCGGCCATCATTTGCGGATAGGAATTTTCAGGTATCGGGCGCCGTTTTCCTCCGCCTCGGGTAAATGTCCGGCCGCAATGTTCACCTGAACGCTGGGCAGAAGCAAGCGAGGAGCAGCGAGGGTTTTGTCTCGATGGGTTCGAAACTGAACGAACTCATCGCGACTCGTTTCCGCATGAATTTGAATATTGGATCGTTTTTCGGCGCCGATACTCGATTCGAAAGCGAGCTTCCGACCTCCCGGCAAGTAATCGTGCCCGACAAACACACGTGTGGCGTCGGGTAGCTTGAAGAGTTTTTGAATGGAGTCATAGAGATCGCTGGCACTGCCCGCGGGAAAGTCGCAACGACCGGTTCCATAGTCTGGCATAAACAAGGCATCACCGGTAAAAACAGCATCCCCAATGAGGTAGCTCGCGCAGGCGGGCGTGTGTCCGGGCGTGAAGAGGGTCTCAATCTGCAAGCGACCGGCGTGAAGGGTCTTTCCCTCTTCCAACAAAACATCAAACTGACCGCCATCCGTCCGAAAGCTTTCATGCAGATTGAAGAGGTCCTTGAATACAGTTTGTACCGATGTGATCCGCGCGCCGATACCGACTTTGGCATTCATTAGCTTCGTCTTCAGCACCTGGGCACCCGAAATGTGATCGGCATGAGCGTGGGTTTCGAGAATGTAGTGAACTTTCAGATTGCGAAGTTCGATGAAGCCGATCACCGCCTCCAGGGAAGAGGTCGAAAGTCGCGAGGATGCGGGATCATAATCCCAAACAGGATCGATGACGATGGCGTCCTGGGATTCGGGATCGTAAACAACGTAAGTGAGCGTCCACGTCGCCGGATCAAAGAACTCTTTGACCTGGGGATTGCGTCGGGAAACTTCGGGATTTTGTCGGTTGGAAGTGTTCATGTCGAGCTCCTCTTGAGTTTCTAAACTAGGCTCAAATGAACCTCGACAGAGATGTCCTAGGACATAATTCCCGACTGATTTTGATCGGCCTGAGACGGGTCAAGCCGGAGGCTGAGACAAACTGCCCCGAATTCATTGGCTGAGGGAGCCCGACGTCGAAGTTGCCCCCAACACATCATGAGCGCGGCGGAATTCCCTGCGACAGCTCTCTTCGCAAACGATCGTGCAGTTCCGAAAGTGCAAGAGGGACATCTTCGCGGCGGTGAAATGCAAAAAAACGATTGAGGTCATCGAGAGCGCCCTGCCATTGCTGCAAACGCGAGCGCAGCACGCCTCGTTCGGCGAGAAGGGCAACTTGTGAGGGCGCGTAGCGAATCAACTCATCCAGCAGCATCAACTCACACTCGATCACGGGTGGAGACATTTTTGTCGAGAGTTGACGGAGGCGTGTCAGCATCAGGACGTAGGCGCGATCCGGAGTGAGCGCGCTCAATTCGCGAAGATCGATGGGCGTTTCGCTTCGCTTCTCGCCTCGTGATAAATCTCGGAGAGGTACGGTTGATGTCTCTGAAGCTGTGGGTGCCGCTGAAGCCGCTGATAACGTTGATATCGTTGACATCGTTGATGTCGTTGATGTCGTTGAAGCCGTTGAAGCAACGGAGTGGTGGGCATGAGCGCTTGTGGTCGTCTCGGATGTCGAAGTGCGACCCAAGGAGTCTTGAGCGAGTTCGAGGCGTTCGTTGCGCGACAAACGACGACCCTGATCGAACAAATCAAAGAGCTGATCCTGACAGCGCAAGTAGCGGCCGGACTGCAGATTCAAAACTTCGATGCTTGGGCCGCAGGTCTCCGCGAGAATTTGCAAGAGCATGGCGGCAACGGGGGGCGCGACTTCGCGGTCGCTGAGCGAGGAGTCGAGCAAGTGGGCGTCGAGACCTTGTCCAAGACGAAATCCAGCGCGGGAGTAGAAGAACTCAAAGAGACAATCGATCTCATCTGAATGGGCTGAATGGGTCGGGCCGAGGTTTGGCGCAGTGTTCTGACTCGAGGCCATCTTAAAAGCCATCTTAAAAGACTGATACTCCCACTTCATGAACTGCAGGCGCTTGAGAAGCTTGTCTTGGGCTGAGCGCAAAGCTTCATCGCCGCCACTCAAATCGAGACGCGTTTGAAGCCGAGATCGAAACCGCAAGGACAGGGAGGCCAGTTCCTTGACGGGTGGCCAAAAGCTACCACTCGTGCGCCAAGCCAGAGCTCGCGCCGCATGTTGTCCGACTTCCAGCTGACTTGGGTCGCCACTACTGGCGGGCTCGTGAAATTCGTTCACCACGTCTGAGTTAGCTGGTCGGATACCGGACTCGCAAGGCCTCTGGTCGAGAACGCGTCGCAGCAGTCGCGGCTCGGGGAGGAGATTGTTGACGCCCTGAGCCGTGTCCCGTGAACTGGGGATATGCCGGATCAAGCCAACGCCGAAAATGCCAAACTGCGAGCTCGGGTGCAGGAGTTGGAAGAGGAAGTGCGCGCGCGCGAGGCCGACTTGCGTGTGTTTCGCGAGCAGTTGGTCGCCGTCAACATTCAGCTCGAGAAATTGATTGGCCAGGTGGCCGAAGATCTCAAGATGGCGGCCGCGATTCAGAAGGTGCTGATCCCTACGGAGTTTCCGAATATTCCGGGTTTTGAGTTCTCTTCGAAGTTTGTCCCCAGTCCGATCTCGGGTGGGGATTACTTTGATATCTTTGAGCATGAGGATCGCATGCGCTTTGGCTTGGTCATGGCGGCCTCGAGCGGTTACGGCATGTCCTCCTTGTTGCTCTCGGTACTTCTTAAAATGACCAGCTCCTTGGAGGCCAAACGCGGCACGGCTCCTGAGCAAGTTCTTCTCACCCTGGGCCAGGAGATGGCGCCGAGTTTGAGCGATAAGGATTCCGCGTCGATTTTCTATGCGGTGGTGGATCGACGCACCCTCGAAATGCACTACACGAATGTGGGTCGAGTGTTTGGCGGGATTCTTCGGGCCGCGACGGGAAAGTTTGAGCGTCTGGTCAGCGAAGACGACGCGCTCTCGGCGGCGACGGCGACCCATCCTCGACCTCGGCACAGCCTGCAACTTGAAGCTCGAGACCGACTCTTTTTGGCGACGCCAGGGGTCGCGGCCGCGAAGTCGCCGAGGGGTGAAGCTCTGGGCGAAGAGCGTGTCTTTAAAGCGATGCTGGCGGCTCCGCGGAGCGGCGTTCATGACTGGCGCAATGAACTCCTCTACCAGGTCGAGCGACACCGAGGCGAAGCGGACCTGCCGCAAGACGTGACCGTGATGGTGATTGAGGTCAAAGACCGGTTGATTCGCTTGGCGCCGCGCCGCTCTTGAGCGGGGTGACGAGGTGCTCGAGAGCCTGGACTCTAGTCGGCGAAACTTCGAGACAAAAACGACATTTCGATTTACTGAACAGCGCTTCCGAGCTTTTCCGAAGTCCGTGAACGCGGTTACAATAGAGTGATTGTTCGAGGTGACTTTGTGGGTTGGACCGATCGGTCAACCGTCTGAGGGGGTCCAAATGGCAGCAGCAACTACTGGAGTCGAAATCTACGATGGAGCAATTGATCGCGGTTTAGAGGGTGTCGTCGCTTGTTCGACGGGAATCTCTTCGATCGTCGACACGACACTTTGCTATCGCGGCTACACGATCGAAGATCTCGCGGCGAAGGCGAGCTTCGAGCAGGTCGTGTTCTTGCTCTGGAATGATCGTTTACCGACAGCGGATGAGTTGGCGAGTTTCAAGAAAGAATTGGGAGCCAACATGGCTCTCGACGCGAACTTCATCAACGTCTTGAAGACTATCCCAACGAAAGATGTGCACCCGATGGCGTGGCTGCGAACAGCGACTTCGCTGTTGGCTCACTACGATTCGGAAGCTCAGGATATGTCGCCAGAGGCGCAAAAGCGCAAAGCGGTACGTTTGACCGCGAAGATGACCACGCTGGTGAGCAGCTTTGATCGGATTCGCAATGGCCGCGAGATCATCGCTCCGAAGGCCGACAAATCTGTGGCTTACAACTTCTTCTGGACACTCACGGGCACCGAACCCGATGCCGAGATCGTGAAGGATTTC
>CANHQR010000084.1 GCA_947462815.1 Pseudobdellovibrionaceae bacterium | reverse complement strand
CCCACATCGGCTCCTCCCTTTCTCGCGACTCTGCATGAGATTCGCGCTGTAAACTTTCTGCTGAACCCTTCACCAAGACGAAGTGGCTTGGCTCAGAAATCCGTTCATACTGTTGAGTCGACTGCGATCGAGCGGCCGACAATTTGTTTTGAGGCGAAGTCATCGCCTACCTCCTTGTCCTTCTCGGACATTTAGAAACCTTCGATTGAAATCTGAACCTGTGAAATTCTGCTGAAGCGAAACCCGCGACGAGCGCGAGCCAAAAAGCTCGCCTCGAGCGCAAACAAGAACGTTCAAGTCCAGGCTCAGCCCATGAACTTTCTTGATGTCATTTGAATGTGCCTATTGATCTCAGCAGACGAAGCGGAGGCCGCTCGTCAATGACTGAGTTGCAACAGGCGACTGAGTTGCAACAAACCGAGTTTCCAAAACCTGAGCACGATTTCCGCCATCGATGAAACGCGCCGTGAACAAATCCGAATCGATGAAATCGACAGATTGTTCCTCTCGGTTCGTTAGGATGGACATGTGCTGCGCCGTCTGAAGCTCTTGTTGGAGCAGTTTCTGAATCATTTGCGACCTCCTTTCATTAGATTGGACTCACCGTAAACTGGCGAAACAGAACCACTTCGGCTCGCTCTCACAGAGAGAGCTCATTTGAAGCGCTTGTGCCGCTCGGAGAATCCGGACTCGATCTTCGATCGAACTTCTTTTTATGCTCGCAAATTCCGGGCCGAAGTCACGAATATTTTTCATTCGTAACGATTGGCTCAAATGCTATTCCAAGTCCCTCGCTCAAAGAAGTTAGCGTTCCGTTGGCAAAAACATTTTTCGCAGCGCCGTTTTGGTTCCACGACTTGATGAAGTGGCTCCATTCTGCAACTGCAACCGCGTGACTTTTACGGCAAGATCCGGCGCGAACGGCGCTTGTGACTTGGGCCAAAACTCTACTCCAGGAAGTTGTCCGACCAAAACGTCGCAAAAGATTTGAGGAGACGATCGAATGTCGAAATCGGAATTATCGGGAACCGACACCGGAACCACGGCGGGATATGATCTTCACATATTCGTTTGCACCAACAAACGCGAGGCTTCGACTCGACCTTCGTGCGGCAATATGAATTCTGAGGCTCTTCGAGCTCAGCTGAAGACTTGGCTCGGTCAGCGGGTCAAAAATGATCCGAAGGCTCAAGCTCTACGCGTACGTGTGAATGCCTCAGGCTGCCTCGACTACTGCGAGCAAGGCGTGGCCGTGGCGATCTACCCACTCGGGGAACTGCAGTTACACGTTCAAATGAATGTCCCGGATTCCATCGAAGCAATTAAATCTAAAATTGAAGCCGAAGTTCAGCGCTTGATTCTCAGCCGTCAGTCGGATTCAGAATGAGCTCGAATCTCTCGCAACCTGAGAGACGTTGGCATCAGCTTCAGCAGCAGCTTGTCGACTGTCGTCAATGCTCCCGACTCATCGCTTACGGGCAAGATGTCGCGAAGACCAAACGCAAGTCCTTTGAGGATCAGATTTATTGGGGGCGTCCCGTGCCCAACTTTGGCGATGCACCGGCTTCCTTGCTCGTGGTCGGACTTGCACCCGCGGCACACGGAGCCCACCGCACAGGCCGCATGTTCACCGGAGACCAGAGTGGGCGCTGGTTGTATCGAGCTCTCCATCGATTCGGATTTGCGGAGACTGAGGCTTGGGAACAAAAGGACGACAATAGGCTCATCGACACGATCATCACGGCGGTCGCACATTGCGCTCCTCCAGATAACAAACCGGCGCGCGAAGAGATTCAAAATTGCTCTCGGTACTTGGACGCGACGCTGGAGCACTCCCAGGCTCGGGCCATTCTCTGTCTGGGCAAAATCGCATGGGACGCCATTGCCGCACGCACGCAAAGATCGTCGGTTCCTCGGCAGACAAATGAGCGAAGGAAGGTCCCCGCTTTTGCGCACGGGGCCTCCTACCTCACCACCCAAATCGGCTCGAGGCCGACATCGGAAACTTTCGTGATCGGCAGCTATCACCCGAGCCAACAGAATACATTTACCGGGCGCCTCACGGAGGTCATGTTCGATGAAATCTTCGGCAAGCTTCGCGAAAAGCTCACGGAAGATCCTAACAATCGAGCTCCCTGACCAAGTCGTCGAGAGCGTTTTGATTTAGGGAGCCATCTTTTTCGCTTCAGCTTGAATCAACTTGATCAAGCTGGGCGGGAGCGGCGCATAGTTCAGAGGCGTCGTGAGTTTTTGCCCTTGCGACATCGCCCAGTTCATGAACTTCACCAGCTCAGCTCCTGCCGGTGCAGGAGTCTTCGGGTAAGCCAGCAGGAAGGTGAAGGATGTCATTGGGTATGACTTTTTTCCGCTCGCGTTGATCAGGGAGATCCGCAAATCCGTACCCTTTGTGACTTTCAAAGTTTGCGCGGCAGCCTCGGTCATAGACTCAAGGCTTGCCGCGACGAACTGCCCCTCTTTGTTCTTGAGCTGAACCGTCGCCATCTTTTCAGCCAGGGCATAGGTGTTTTCAATGTAGCCGATCGCGCCCACGGTGTTCTTCAAGTTGGCCGTGACGCCTTCGTTACCTTTTCCGCCAAGACCGGTTGGCCATCGAACGGCTTTACCTGCACCCACTTCTTTGGCGAAGTCTGCATCGACTCGCGACAGATAGTCTGTAAACACGCCTGTCGTTCCCGAACCATCACTTCGGTAGATAAAGAAGATGGGCTGATCCGGTAGATCCACACCCGGATTGAGAGCCGCAAGTTTCGGATCATTCCACTTTTTAATCTGGCCACGCGCGATGCCTGAGATTGCGGCGGGATCCAACTTGAGTGCCACTTTGAGGGTAGGCAAATTGTAGGCCAGTACAACGGCCCCAATGGCAACGGGAAGGTGAAGCACATCGGAACCCGCCTTTTTTATCTCCTCAGCCGTCATCACCACGTCACTCGCTGCAAAGTCGACGGTTCGCTTGGTCAGATCGGTGATGCCTTGGCCGGAGCCCTTCGACTGGTAGTTGATCTCAACCTTCGGATTCAACTTGTTGTATTCGGAAAACCACTTGGAGAAGAGAGGATTGATAAAGGTCGAGCCCGAACCCGTCATGAGCAAGGTATCGCCACGCATATTGGCCGCATCAGCGGATCGAGAAACCGCAACGCCCAACACCAACGCGAGAGTTGCAAAGCCGGTGTGAGCAGCGGCTGAAGCCAGAATGCTCTTAACAAAACTCAAAGGTGATCGACTGAGACGCGATGACATGGGTGACCTCCGCAAAATAGTGAACTCGGTCAAAATCGCGCAGTTGGCCATTGAATTGAAGCGTTTTGCGAGGCGCCCTCGGTCAGGATTGTGTCAAGGGTCGCGAAAGCGAACCCAAGTGAGCTCATCCACCGCCTCGACCCAGCTCTAGGCCCAAGCCGTGACGGCGCCTCCGGTCGCTGAGGCCTCGGGACGCCGCTGTGCCGAACGAATTCGAGTGGGGTGACTCGCGGTTTCAGGCTCCGACCAGAATTGGAATTCGATACGTTGGAGCCGAATGGCTTCGAGATAGGCCTCAGGATTACTCTCGCCTCGACGAAGGTTCAAAAGCGTCTTCCAAGCATGAATCTGTCGCGGTTGATGCAGATCACTGGAGGCCACCATCGGCAAACCCGAACTGGCCACTTGCTCGAACCACTTGGCACCACTGGCGACCTCCCAAGCATCGAACTCATGCCGAAGTTCCTCTCGACGATCCCACAAATGCAAGGTTTGTGGCTCCCAATTTCCGGTGTGCACCGGATGGGCGGCAATACTCAATGCACCTTGCTCGCGCAGGCCTCGAGTCAACGCCAGAATGTCGGACTCGGCTGAGAGCCAACGGCTCACGCCGAGACCCAAAATATGCGCGGACCGATGGTTCGACCAAGAGTTTTTGCTCAATTCATAACCCGGGATGAGCATCATTCGATATTGATCCCATGCTCTTTCACCTTCGGCTCGGAGCGTCTCCAGATACTGGTCAAAATTCTCTGCGGACAAGGTGTACCGAAGTAGACCAGCCGCTTTTCCCCAGAGACCGCGCTCTTCGCAAATATGATCTGTGATCGCGATGCAGCCAAACTCGCGCTCACCGTAGAAGTCGACAAGCTCCGCCACGCTGAGCTTGCCATCGCTAAAAGTGGAGTGCACATGCAGATCGGCCATGATCATTTTGAGACTCCTTTCGAAAGCCGTTCACGATCGGCTTTGTTCACGCAGAATCTTGAATCACCTTTGCCTCCTCATTTTGACCTGAGTCTCTCTGACTGTGTGTCAGCTTCACGTCGGCCTGCGGTTAAGAATTGATCAGCATGCTCGAGAGCTTCGGCGAGCGCCTGAGACTCCTGAAAGCCCTGTCTCATCTGCATCTGGGTCCTTGCACCCAGGCCGGGTTTGGCGCCAGAATGAGCTATGGATGCATTTCAGGACGCCGGGGCCAAATTAAAATTCCAGCCCCCGGGTTCATCCGCACCGACCTCGACCTCTTCGGGCCAACGTTTGGCCGCGATCGATGTGGGATCCAATGCGATTCGCCTGGTGGTGGGCGAGGTGGATCGACGCGGCCAGATTCATATTCTCAAAAAGTACCGCGAAGGTGTGCGCCTCGGACACGATGTATTCTCGGGCCAGGGCGAGATCAGTAGAAAGACTTTGCAGCGAACCATCGAGACCTTTGTGAAGTTTCGCGGTTTTCTTCGTGAACATGGCGTCAAGCGCGTCCGTGCCGTCGCCACAAGCGCGCTTCGTGAGGCCAAGAATTCAACTCTCATCATTCAAGAGATTGAGAAGCATTCGGGCGTTCGCGTGGAAGTCATCGATGGCCTCGAAGAGGGCTTGCTGATCTTTCAGGCGATCTCACAAAAAGTGATTCTTAAGAACCGGCGTTCGGTGATGATCGATATTGGTGGCGGGAGCGTGGAGATCAGCATTGGCGAGGGCGCTAAAGTCTTGGCCACGCAGTCCTTTAAGCTCGGCACGGTTCGCCTGCTCGAAATGCTGGAGTCGCGGAAACTCAAAGAAAAGCATCTCGCGGATGCGATTCGCCAACAGTTCGCTCCGGTTCGCCAGTTTCTCAGAGAGAACCTCAAAGGCAAGGTGGTCGACTTTGCGATTGGAACCGGCGGTAACTTTGAGTGCCTTGGCAAACTTCGCGTCGCTCTTTTGTCGAAAACTTCGATTTACTCGATGTCTCGTGATGAGCTGTTTGAGCTCACTGAGCATCTCGAAAGTATGAGCTTCAAAGAACGAGTCCAGTTCCTCCGCCTCCGTCCGGACCGGGCGGACGTCGTGGTCCCAGCGGCATTGGTGACTCTGGCCATTATGGACTGTGTCGCGCTCGAGACCTTGTTGATTCCCCACGTCGGTCTTCGCGACGGACTTCTTAACTCGCTACGCTAAGACTTTACATTCGGTCATTATATTCAACACTAATGAGGCCTCGCGAATGGATCGCGAGAACGAAAGTTTCGTCGGCTTAAGAATCGACGAAGGAGCTTCAAATGAAAAACGCTTTCAATTCAGCGTTGCGTATGATGATGGTGGCGACGGCCGCACTGACACTCAGCTCGACCGCATTTGCGTCGGATGATCACGCTGGTCACGACCATGCTGCGGAAGCTGCGACAACAGCTGCTCCGGCAGCGGGTTCGGCGAAAATGGAAGAGTCCAAAATGGACTCGGGCAAGATGGAAAAAGCCGAGAAGAAGATGGACAAGAAGAAGGCTGCAAAAAAAGCCAAGAAGACTGAGGGCTGATCCGCTCCAACGAGCACTCAGCTTCGGTAGCGGGCGACCTCCGAGTCGCCCGTTTTCATTTCGCGAGAACTCGCAAAACGGCGGGCGGCATCGACCACATTAGTCGAGCCTCGCTCGGAAACAAAGCCTGCCCGAGTTCGAGATTGAGCGCTCCACCTTTTTTAAAAGGCGTGCGCGCCTTCACCTGACCTGTGAGCCACCAGTGGACAGCCTGCGAGAGTTCGGGTTCGTGACCAACGGCAACGACCACGGTTCCCGGAGGCAATCGTCCCAACTCACCGCCCCTCACGCGATCGTAAAGCCAATTGCGGAAGTCCTCAGGCGGATGGCCGGGCGACAGTGTTTCCGTCGTCAAGATTTGCGACCCAGGCCCCTGACGACGCCCAAATCGCTGGTGCTTTTTGCGCGACTTCTTCTTTGTACCACGGTCCGGTTGGTGCAATTCGGGATAGAACACACGCTCTAAAATTTCGGCTGTTTGTCGGGCTCGAACCAGCGGCGAGGTGACGAGGATTGGTCGCGAACCGTATTGATCCAACACGCGCTCCAACAGGCGCCGCAGGCCACGAGCATTGTCCAGCATTTTGCGCTTGCCTTCAGCCGTGAGCGGCCGAAGTTCATCGTCCGCATCCAGCCCTCGCTCGAGGCAGTAGCGCGAAAATTCCTCGCGCTCCATCGCGATCGCGTGACGAACATAAATCAAGTTCATTTTCTCTCACCGTCCCCCGACTCATTGATTCGACTCATTCGGCGACTCATATCGGTCGCAGGATGCTCGGGACCGGAGGACTCCGCAAGTTGAGCAAGCTCCTCGCGGTGGCGATCGCGAGTCATTTGCATCAGCCGTTGGTGGGTGCCCACCTGCTCGGCCGTGGTGCGCGGCTGATATTGAACATAACTTCCATCGCCCTGCATATCCCAGCTCGAGCGACGATCGGCCAACATCACCTCGATCAACTCCCAAAGACGAAGCTTCGCTTCCGAATCCTCAATGGGCGTCATCGTTTCGATTCGGCCCAACAGGTTCCGATACATGAGATCGGCCGAGCCAATCAAGAACTCGCCGCCAACAGGTTTCGCCGAGCCATTCGCAAAATAGAGAATTCTGGAGTGCTCGAGGAACCGTCCGATGACGGAGATCACGCGAATGCGTTCGCTCATTCCTTTGACCTTGGGTCTTAAACAACAAAAGCCACGGATGATCAGATCCACCTCAACTCCCGCTGCTGAAGCGGCATAGAGCTCGCGGACCAAGTCTCGTTCCTCTAAGCTGTTGCACTTGACGATGATTCGCGCCGGACGTCCGGCGCGCGCATGCGCGACTTCACGACGAATACGATCGATCAAACCTTGTTTCATGTCGTGAGGCGCCACCAGCAGTTTGCGGTAACTGCGCTTGAGACTTCGGCCCGTCAAAAAGTGAAAGAGTTCCACCACATCATCCACGAACTCGTCGCGGGCTGTCAGCAAACCCACATCCG
Organism: Pseudobdellovibrionaceae bacterium; assembly: GCA_947462815.1. GTDB lineage: Bacteria > Bdellovibrionota > Bdellovibrionia > Bdellovibrionales > JAMPXM01 > UBA2339. Next base: position 3,966 of record CANHQR010000084.1, on the reverse strand, counting down.
TATAAAGTTTCGCGGTCTGCTTATGATAGTTGCCTGTACCCAAATGAGCGTAGCTGCGAACACCGTCGGACTCACGCCGCACGACCAGGGCCACTTTCGCGTGCGTCTTCAGGCCCACCACCCCATAGACCACGTGCACGCCGGCATTTTCTAGCTCCTGCGCCCAGTGAATATTGCGCTCCTCATCGAATCGCGCTTTGAGCTCGATCAAGACGACAACTTGCTTGCCTTGCTCCGCGGCGCGGATCAACAGCGGAATGAACGGCGAATCATCTCCCGTGCGGTACAAGGTCATCTTAATCGCCAAAACCTCATGATCTTCCACCGCCTCGCGAATGAAGCGCTCGACGGAGGAACCAAAGCTCTCATAAGGATGATGTACGAATAGATCCCCCTGACGAATCACTTCGAAGATCGAGACTTGCTCGTCCATCAAACGCGGTGGCACAAGTGGCGTCCACGGTTCGAATTTCAGATCAGGTCGAGGCGCATCGATGATGGGCTTGAGATCGGAGAAGTCGAGAATCGAAGGCAGCTCATAGACTTCGTTCTCGGTGAGCTCGAGTTCATCCATCAAAAAGCGGAGCATCCAGGCATCGGGCTCCGGACCATGCTCCAGGCGAACCACTTCGCCGAAACGCCTTTGTTTCAGCTCCTCGGCCACCATTTCCAGCAAATCCTCAGCATCTTCTTCGTCTCGCTCCACTTCCACGTTTCGAGTCACGCGAAATGGCATGACATCGAGAATCTCCATGTCGGGAAACAAGTCGCGCAGATTCGCTTCGATCACATCGAGAAGCGAAACGTATTTGATAGGCGCTTGAGCCGATTCCTCGCGCGGGATTTGAATCCAGTGGGGGAAGATCTTCGGTACCTTGATGCGCGCAAAAAGTTTCTCATCGCGATCCGGAGCTCGAAGCGTGATACCCAGTGAAATGGACATGTTGGAAATGAACGGGAAGGGCAAACCGGGATCAACAGCCAACGGCGTGAGCACAGGGAAAATATTCTGTCGGAAGTACCGCGCGGCAAAGAGACGCTCAGTGCCTGACAAGGACTTATAGTCACTGATCTCAATACCCTGGCGCTTCAACTCCGGCTTGATGTCTTGTCTCCAAGCTTGAGCCTGACGAGTCTGCTGAGCCATCACGAGCTTTCGCACACTGGCCAAGAGCTGTACGGGCGTTTGACCGGCGGAAGTTCGCTGACTCCCCGAGGCCACTTGCGCGCGTAAACCCGCCACCCTCTTCATGAAAAACTCATCGAGATTGGACGTATAAATCCCCAAAAATCGCACGCGCTCAAGAAGCGGTGTCCGCGCATCCTCGGCCTCATGAAGAACCCGTGAGTTGAACTCAAGCCAACTCAAGTCCCGATTGAGGAACTCATGTCCACCGCTGATGAGGTCTTGAGGGTCGATCCGACGTGCGGCAGCACCCTTGCGGCGGGCTTTCTTGCGCGTCGTCGCCCGCGAGGGCGATCCCGCTTCGACCTGTTCAGCGCTCCGTCGGCTCATCTTCTTGCGAGTTGTTCGCGAACCCGTTGTGGACATGCGTTTATCATGCTCCCACAGCCGCATCGAGACAAGCGCCGCGATGCACCCGGAAAGGCCCTGAGCGTGCTTGGAGGCCCGCGCACGTGTTAGATTTATGTCATGGAAGTCAGTCATGAAATCTCGTCGTGGTGGGGCCGACAAGTCTTCGTCGCCGGCCGCGCTGATCTTTGGCAAATCGGCAGTTTGAATCTTCACGTGGAGCGAAGTGGCCGAGCCTGGCATTTCGCGTACGACTACCTTCCCTGGGGAGACTCCGAGAGCCAGGGCCGGCTTCAAAACACCCCCCACGGTTATTGGCCCAAGGCACGGAGAGTCAGTGGTGTTTCCAGCCTCCTGCACGCGACGGATCTCCATCGTTCTGTTCTCACCTCGAGATCGACGCTTCGAACCCGCCCCATTTCCGCAAGCGCCGAGGGTTTTGATTTAATCTTTCAGCCGAGCCTCCTCGAACGCACCTATGTTGCGAGCTTGATCTCACCGATCAGCCTGGCTCCTGAGGAGAAGCTCAACATTTTAGTCAAAATTCCCCTGAGCCTGCGCATCGACGGCACAAGCAACACAGGAGCCCTACGGCCGCTGTTCGAGGTCCCACTCGAAGATGTGCAAGACACCTGGCATGGGCCTGCACCGCGCGAGGGCGAACTCGCGTGGGCCTGCCCTAGTGATCGAGAGAACTTAGAGAGATTTCCCTCCCACCTCACCGATCGCATAGGCGAGTTGAATTCGGGCCTCGGGCACGTGATCGTGGCGGCGGAAGTGCGAAACTCCGGACCGCTGCGGATCTTGGAGAGTTTCCCGATTCCATGCCCGCAACTTTCACTGTTTCACGCCACAAAGACAGGCTTTTGGACGGATCGCTTGAGCTTAGAGTGGACGGCTCTTGGGCAATGGCTGAAACGACCCGAGCGACAGCCGCCCAAAGAGTGCGGGTCGAATCAACTTGTCGCACACCCACGAAGCCAGTCCTCCGAGCCTGCCATTAAGGCGCTCCGAGGAATCATGAATCACAACATGTTTCGGGAGCGCTAATGGACGCATTGACGGGAAAGTTCCGCGAACTTTACGAGGAATGGGCGAAGGCGACAGCCAACCTCCTGACTTGGGAAAGGATCAGTGACCTCCTCACGGCACTCATTCTCCTGAGCGTGATGCTTTTCATCGCTCGCCGTGCTCGAAGATCCATCGGCCGCCTCTCTCAGCTCGAGTCCAATCAACGTTTGCTCGTCGAGCGCCTTGCGTCTTTCACCTTCACCACCTTGGGTTTCGCCCTAGCTCTGGACCAACTCGGCTTTGATCTCAAAGTTTTGCTGGGAGCTGCGGGAGTCCTGACAGTCGCAGTGGGATTTGCGGCGCAAACTTCTGCGTCCAATCTCATTTCGGGATTCTTTTTGATTTTTGAGCGGCCCTTTGTCGTGGGACAAAGTGTCGACGTCGGTGGGCTGCGCGGCGAGGTCGTCGCCATTGATCTGCTGTCGACCAAAATCCGCACCTTCGACAATTTGATCGTGCGTATTCCCAACGAAACCTTGGTGAAGTCGCAGATCACCAACTACAGTCACTATCCGATTCGTCGAATTGAATTGAGTGTCGGTGTCGCCTATGGCTCAAATTTGGACCTGGTCGAGTCAACGATCGCTCGTGTGCTGGATCAACATCCTCGCGTCCTTAAGAACCCTCCGCCTCGCATCTTGATGCAAGGCTTTGGCGCATCCTCACTCGACTTTATGGTTTATGCTTGGACGGCCACAGACTTGGCCTTGGACTTACCGAGCGAACTCTACCGGCAAATCGAAGAAGTCTTCCGACTCGAAAAAATCGAGATTCCCTTCCCGACGAGGACGTTGGTCGTTCAACATGTCGGCAAAGATGCGAAAGCGCCCTCGGCCGCACACCATCCGCAGGTGCTCCAACATCTGATCGATGAGTGACCGAAGCCAAAACGGCGAGAGACCTCGCCGCGATTTAAACATCCGAATAGAAGACGGTGGAGACAGGCTTTAGTCGCCGTCACTGCCGATGGCTTCGACGGGGCAACCCTGCATAGCCTCACGGCACTGCTCTTCTTCTTGAAGCGTCTCAGGTTGCTTGTTGAGGAAGGCATGACCCTCTTCCTCGTGCATCTTGAAATTGCCAGGAGCCGCAATCACGCAGGCGTCGCAAGCGATGCAGGTTTTGTCGACGTAGAATTTCCCTTTGGCGTTTTGTGGCCACTGATCCGACTTATTCGGCATCTCACTCTCCTCAATTCACCGCATCCGAGTTAACCGCCACCGGAGTCAAGAGTTGCGCCTTCAACCAAGGGGCAACCCAAATCAGCGCCGGTACCCCGAAGCCCAAATCTGCCATCAGACTTGAGCGCCAAAATGGCAAGGCCATCACAAAACATTCGACCAGGCCAGACCAGCTCATGG
>CANHQR010000083.1 GCA_947462815.1 Pseudobdellovibrionaceae bacterium | reverse complement strand
TTTGTCGGCTTGGAGCGATCGAACAAACCAAGCTGTTCGAAAGGACTCATGCACGGCCAAGACCTCTTGATAACGATGGGTCCGCAGGTGACTCGACAAGGCTGAGTAACTGGCGGCCGATCCTTTTTCGACCTCGAAAACTTCATCGACCAGTTTGGTGCGACGAAAAAAGTCGCCCAGGCCTTGCCGAACGACAAGATGCAAGGGCCCTTCATCTCGCAGCGCGCGCAGCAGCGGGATCGAGAGAATGGCATCGCCGAGAAAGGCGGTTTGCACGATGAGTCTCATGGAACTGGCCTCGTTCTGTGTTGAAGCTCAGACTAAACCTATTTGCCGTAATTGAAAGCTCTTCGCGAGTGGGAAATTGATGGCCGCTGACGCAATGAGTACAGTCCGGGCGGCACTCCGGGCTGAGCCTCTGCCACACATGAGCCCACTTCCGACTTCTTGGTTTGGATCGGTTAGGGATGCAATTGGTCAACTCGGCGACTCTTTTCCACGGTCAGCGAAGCCAATTTGGAAAAGTCCACGAGGTCGTAACACATCACGGGGCGGTCACAACTCCTCTTCCAGCAAGGCGAGCATGGCGCCTGGGTGATCACGCTCGCACCTCGATCATAAAGATCAATCTCATGAGCACAGGTCGGGCCAAACCATGCAATGACAGTTTTGTTTAACGCGAGTGCCATGTGCATTCCCAAAGAGTCACCGCTGACGACGACATCACAGGCCATCATCGAAATCATGCCATCGCGGAGACCCGACTCCGTGGGCGACTCGATCACATTGGCTAAAGCGGCAATCTGTCGATTTCTCTCAGAATCTTCCTTGCCGCCCAAAAGTACGATTCGCGCCAGGGGATCACGCCGAAGAATCTCTCCAATCAACTTCACGTGTCCTTCCACGCTCAACTTCTTAAAGGGTATGGTCGCGGCACACCCCGTATTGATTCCCACCAAATGGGGACCCCAAGCTATCTTTCTCCGTGCGGCCTCAGACATTTCAGCGTCTGTCAGCTGCAGATGATAAGGATCGCGCCGCCAAGGACCCAGTTCGAGAGCTTCGACCATCAGTTGGGTCTCGGGCTTCCGATTGACGTGAAATTTGAAGTGGTCACTCAGTCCAATGCGCCACAGCTCATCCGCCGCAGGTGTCGCCGGCAAGATTGCGGCGGTCGTCGCATCCACTCGAAATCCGAATAACTGATCGACCTCCGTCATCGCCAAAACACCAGCGGCCGCTACACTTTTATCGATCACCAGTCCGATATCGAAACGAAGAGCCCGTAGCTGGATCAACTCACGACTTTCAGTGGTGAGTATTCGATCGATCAAAGGGTGGTGGCGGAGCAAAACGTCGCCTGGGCGATCCGTGACCCAAGTGATATGGGCGCGAGGATACTTCCGGCGAATTGCAGGTAACAAGCTTGTCGAGCGAACGACGGCACCCAGCGCCCCCAAATGCACGAGCAGCACGCGCGCTCCCACGGTTTCGAAACCCTTGCAATCGACACTGCAAATTTCGCTACGGCCGCATGGCTTATAGCCGGAAAAATGTCGACAGTGGGTGGCAAACTCAGTGCTTTCCACAAAAGAGATCTTCGACAATGCTTCAAAATTATCCGGAGGTGACTTCGATACCTTCGACATAGGATCAGTATATCGAAGCGGCACGAGCTCTGCTGACGGACCCGAGCGAGGGCCTCGGAATCCAGACAATGGCTCAGGGCTTGATGGATTCGAGGGACCCGACGATCGTCCCGATCTTGATCTTGGACTCGATTCGCACGAGAAACTTACGATCGTCGGCCGTTAGCCAAAACTGGGAATCGCCGATATTCTTCGGCTCGCCGTTTTTGGTGGCTGTCGGACGAACAACGAAAGTCTCCAGAGGGCCGGCTTTCGTACTGATTTTTTCTTTGCGGAGAACTGCGAACTCCACAATAAGATTTTCGTTTTCATGCGTGAGGTGCATTTTAAACTTCTTGCCCACGGAGAGTTGGAAGCTGCGAATGTACCAAAGCGCCGAAAAGATATTCTGGGCGTAAGGTGGCAATTCCCAGTCCTGTTTCTTCTCCTCGACCGACTTATCCGGCTTGATCTTTTTGTCCCAAAAAAACACGCGACCTTTTTGCTTGTCATGTACGGCGCGAGCATCGCGAAGCAGCTTCGACTCTTTGACGGATAAAACATAGCTCAATGGCTCGAGCGTCTCGTAATCCATGAAGACTTCCGCGTAATCGTCCACCTTGTAAAACATCTCGAACACCGAGATGGTCTTGGCGATCGCGCGAAATCGGTAGGCGGATTTGCCATTCACTTCGACCATCGGCATGGTCTTCAAAACAAGTTCACCGGCATCTACCGCAAAATACGAGATATTGAGCTTCACCTCCTCGCCAGCTCTATAAGGATCAACTTTGGGACGACGGCCGTCGAAGCCTTCATCGTCTTCGAATTCGGGCTGTCGTCGCGTCGGAACCTGTGCGGTGGGCACGGCACCGGATCCCGCAACTTTTCCTTTGATCCGTGGAGTTGGTTTCGGCTTTGGAGTCGCTGTAGGCCTGGGCGTCGGCGTGGGGGTGACTCCCTCGGGCAAGGGCGTCGGTGTCGCGACTTCTTTGACTTGAATCGCCGCTTCGAACTCTTCGTTCTTCAAAATTTTTTCCGAGCCTTCGATTTGCAAAAATCGCGAGGCGCAAGCTGAGAGCAGCGTCAGCATAACGAAGGCGGACGCCAAACTCTGAAGCAACGGCTTCCGAGCCGACGGCAGCAACGGCGAAGCCTGACCCTGAATGTGTGGCTCCGATATCGAAAAAATTTTCGGGCGAATTTTCAGGCGAATTTTTTCCATCGACGATGTATCCACATCCACTGCTCAGGATGCCGACGAATGATTTCCTCTATCTTACTGGTGTAAACCTGAGTCATGGCAGCGACGGCATCGCCATCAGGCCCTTGGTCTTGGGCGGCACGTGCGACATCTGGATTCCATGGAATAGGCGCCTCGAAACAACAGACATGCCGACCGTCGTCGAGTCGATAGGTGTAGGAGGGTACGACGGGAGCGCCGGTACGCTCGGCCATGATCGCCAGCCCCATAGCCGTCCCCGTTTCTCGGCCAAAAAACCGAGTCCGACAGCCGATGGGCGGGCCCATATACTGATCCAAAACAAAGGCGACGATTTCGCCTCGGCGTAGAGACTTGAGAATCTCAAAGCTCGACTTCTCGGGCGCGATGAAACGTGTGCCATGAGCGGCGCGCATGCCAAACCACAAGTCATTCAACCATTGAGCACGAAACAACTTCGAGATCAGGTTGATCTTGTAGCCGCGTCGAGAAAGCGCCGCCACAGTGAAATCACCGTTTCCAAGGTGCAACGACAGCATCAACACACCTCGACCTTGCGCTAAGGCAGATCGCATGTGGCCTTCGCCCTCAAACACAAATCGTGTCTCGGCCTCTGCCGCCGTGAAGCCGGGAAAGAGTGCAAACTCAATGAGGCCCCGACCCATATGTTCGATTGACTTTCGCGCCAGGCTCGTCGCCTCGACTCGGCTCAGCTCGGGATAGGCCAGCTGAACATTCTCAATCGCCACCCGCCGACGAACGCGCAAGACATCAAACCAAACCCACCCCAGAGCGCGCCCCAATTGGATTCGAAGCCACTCCGGACAGGCGCGCAAAGCCGCCGCAAGAACACGACCCAATCTTCCCAAAAGTCGCTTAAGCACCGAAGACATATCGATCCAAATCCTGAAGAGAAGTCGAAAGCCGTGGGACCGCCTGAATTTGTGCGGCGACAAGCCCTAGATCGCCCAATGCTGGCAGAAGCTTGTAGTAGTCTTTGGTGGTCGTCACCACTCGTTGAACTCGAGAAGCGAGAGAAAATTTCCGAATCTCCTCGATCTGGGTTGAACTGTAAGAGTGATGATCTTTGAACTGGAAGTGCCGCCGAATCGTGAGCCCCTGGGCTCGCATCATCTTCTCAAACAACTCCGGACGAGCGATGCCACTCACCAACACCACCTCGTCAGCAGACTTGGACAGGACAAGCTCTTGCTCCCAAATCTGTATCCGCTCTGCAGGAACCCAGTCCGCGGCTCGCCGCTTGAGAAGCTCGGCGCGCTCCTCTCCTGCTTGATCCACTTTGGTGATCAATACAAAGTTAGCACGGGACAAGGCCGACCAAGGCTCACGCATTCGACCGCTTGGCAGACCTCGCCAATGCGAATCCGAAGCCGTCGCGTCGAGCAAAACCAGGTCCACGTCACGAGCCAATGCCAAATGTTGAAAGGCATCATCGGCGAGAACCAAGCTCACACCGCGCGCGACCAGTCTCTCGACCGCCTCAACACGAGAGTTCGCGACCGTGACCGGCAACCCAAGCTCTCGAACGTACATACAAGGCTCATCACCGAAATGACGCTCGGGCTGGTCGACCGTCAGGACTACATCATGCATGCCTCGCGATCGCCGACCATAACCCCGGCTCGCAATTCCCACGCTGGCTCGATCAGCCCAACGACGCGCGAGACTTAAGGTGACAGGAGTTTTACCCGTTCCTCCTGTGGTGAGATTTCCTATCGAAATGACTTTACAGTTCGAAACGCGCGTTGTCTGAAAGCCGGTCCAGCCGCTGCGATAAGCATCGGCTCGCCACTTCATAACCAACAGATACGCGTAACCCCAATCCATCCACAACTCCAGTCAAGCCGACCCCTGCAAGTGCAACTTGGCGCTTACGTCGAGAGGAAGAACTCCTCCAACTCATCCGCCACACGCTGAGTCGCACCCTTGGAACCCAGCTTTTGCTGAATCTCAGCCAGTTGCTCGACTTGCTTTTGATATTCCTGAGGAGACACAAGTCGACTCAACTCATTGGCCATGCGTTCGGGATTGGCATCGCCTTGAAATAGCTCGACCGATGCCGGTCCATTCAAAATCAAATTCGACATACCAAAATACTTCGTCGATCTCACCAGACGCTTTGCTAACCACGCGGTCATGGCGTTCATACGATACATGATCACCATCGGCTTGCGCATGAGCCCCACCATCAATGTGGCCGTGCCCGAAGCCACCAGGACAAGATCGCAGAGTGCAATCATTGCAAATGGCTCTTGCTTGAGAATTTGTATAGGAACTCGCGAGCATGAAATCTCTTGGGCCAAACGCTCCCTTTCAATGGTCGGAGCGCACAAAAGTGCCACGCGGGCATTCGGATGCGCCGCCACAAAAAGCTCAGCGGCCTGAATCTGTTCGCTGAGATGATGACGAAGTTCACTTTCTCGTGAGCCTGGCATCAGACCGAGGACTTTAAGAGAAGCTTCATTTTGCGACCACAAGCCGCAGCGCTGTCGCTCCAAGCGAAGCTTGTCGTCCGGCCAGGGAAATTGACCCAATTCATCGAGCAAGGGATGCCCCACAAAGCGGGCATCCACATTGTGACTTCGATAGAAGTCCACCTCAAAGGGAAACAGTACCAGCATCCGATCGACCACTTGCCGAATTCGTTTCACACGGCTTTGTCGCCATGCCCAAACTTGCGGGGAGATGTAGTACACGACTTTAATACCGCGCTTTTTGAGATCAGCAGCCAATCGCAAATTGAAATCAGGATAGTCGAGCAGCAATACAAAATCCGGCTGTTGGCGATCGCACTCCGCGAGCAGCGCGTGATATGTTCGTCGAATGAGCGGAAAATGGCGGAAGACTTCATATAGCCCGACCACCGCCATCTCTTCACTTCGCCCCAAACAACGAAAACCCAGAGCCTCCATAGCTCGCGAGCCGATGCCAAAAGCTTCGACCTCACGCCCTCGCTCCCGCCAGAGTTCGAGCAGTCGTTGAGCATAGAGGCTTGAAGAGGCCTCTCCAGCGACAATCATCACGCGAGATTGTTTCGATGACGCCAACGGCTTCACAGCTCGACGACTCCCAGACGATGAGCGACGGCCTCTTGAATCCGCGTCGCAAGGCGAAGCGCTTCAAGACCATCTTCGCCACTGACCGCAACAGGAGCATCGCCGCGACATGCCCGCACAAAGGCCGTCGTCTCATTGAGAAGAGCATCGCCTTTTTCAAGACTCCAATGTTCGAACTCGAGGGGGAGTTCTTTCGCATCCTGCACACCGCTCAAGTCCGCAGGCCACTCACCCTCGGTTTTCGTCGTCAAATTGACATCTCCGGAACCAAAATCGATGGAAAGATACTGCTGACGCTGGAAGACGCGGAACTTGCGAGTTGCCGACTGCGACACCCGACTGGCCGTCACGTTCGCGATCGCGCCCGACTCAAACTCGATTCGTGCGTTCGCGATATCGACAAGTTTGGTCAATACCGGAGTGCCAACAGCCGAGACAGATTTCACTTTGGATCGCGTGAGAGAGAGAATCACATCGAGATCATGAATCATGAGATCCAAAATCACGTCGACATCCACACCGCGTGGCTTAAAGGGAGCGAGACGATGACATTCGATGAAAAGCGGCTTGAGCAGCTTCTCTTTCGCCGCCATGAGTGCTGGGTTGAAGCGCTCAACATGACCAACTTGCAGAACCAGCCCCCGCAATTTAGAGAGCGCGACAACCTCTTCAGCTTGCGCCAAAGTCGCCGTCATCGGCTTTTCGACGTTCACATGCACGCCCGCACTCAAGAAAGCTTTGGTGAGTTCGTAGTGGGCCTGAGTTGAAGCGGCAATGGTGACGGCTTGCACACCCGCCGAGATCACATCTTGAATCGAGGCAAAGCTTCGACATCCCAGCTCGGCCGCCACGACTTGAGCCCGCTCCGCCGAGGCATCGTACACACCCAGAAACTCAACTTCCCCAGAGCGCGCGAGAGCCGCATGCTTCTGCGCATGAAAGCGGCCCAAATAGCCGACGCCAACCACAGCCGTCTTGAGTAATTTCTTGCCGTTTGTGTTGTGCGATAGATTTTTTTCCGAAGCCATGAGCCCTCCGTTTTGAACCCCTATAACTGCGGCTCCGGCACGCCTTAGAACCCCAATTAAAGCGCCAAGCCGCGACTGGATTCGGTCGCAAATTTAATGAAATCATCGAGAGCCGCACAAGGTGGGCACTCCTGGCGGATCCGAGCAATCGCCTCATCCACCGTCCCGCCACCTTTTGTGATGATCCGTGTGGCGCGTGCGATGGACTCAACGGCATCCTTATCGAAACCAGATCTCTCCATACCAATCTTGTTGGCTGCCCGCATGACCGCGTACTTTCCTTGGGCGATGGTGAACGGCAAAATATCTTTATTGACCGCCGAGTCGCCCGCGATAAACGCGTACTGCCCGACCTTGACGTATTGATTGAACGCGCAAATCCCCCCGACTTTCACATGGTCCTCAAAAACCACGTGTCCAGCCAGCTGCGCGACGTTGGCGATCACCACGTGATTGCCGATCTGACAGTCGTGAGCAATGTGCGAGTACGCCATAATCAGACAGTGATTGCCGACCCGAGTGATACCGCCGCCTTTGGCGGTGCCGCAATTTATCGTCACGGCTTCACGAACGACATTGTCATGCCCCATCACCACGCGCGTGGGCTCACCTTTATAAGAAAGATCCTGAGGCGGGCCACCGACAGCGGCACCCGCGGCAAAGCGGTTGCGCTCGCCAACTTCAATGATTCCCCATTCGTTGCCGATGGAGACATGCGACTCAAGAACGCATCCCGCCCCGAGACGTACCTTGCCGGTGATGACACAAAATGGTCCGACCACGACATCGTCGGCCAATTCCGCTTCTTTTGAGACCACACTACTAGGATGAATGTGCGCCATAGGTGCCGCCGTTGTTTTGCTAAAAGTTACTGAGATTGTTTCGGAAAGACTTTGGCGATGAGCTCGGCCTCTGAGGCCAACTCGCCATCTACGCTGCACTGACACTTGATCACCATCAACTGTCCACGATCACGAGTGATCTCGACATCGATGATGAGCTGATCACCGGGAACCACCGGTCGCCGAAACCGCGCGTCGTTGACGCCCGCAATCGCCACATCCACTTCGTGCCCCTTGGGGTCCACGACCGCCAAGCAGGAGGCCTGTGCCATAGCCTCAATCTGCAACACACCCGGCATCACAGGTCGATGCGGAAAGTGGCCCGGGAAATAAGGTTCATTCAAAGTCAAATTTTTGAGCGCACGGCACTTTGTGCCGACGTGGTTCTTGGCATCAGGTCCACGCTCGAGGCTGATCACACGATCGACCAACAGAAAGGGAAAGCGATGCGGCAGCAGACGCGAAATCGCCACGGCATCGTAGACCACAGAAGATTTTTCTTTGCTCGAACTGCTGGACGAATTCATGAACTCACTCCCTACCTGACCTTGCGGCCTGCACTCTCAACATCTTGGACCGCTGTCGGTTCAATTCTCCCGGACACGAGATTCAAGCCATCTGCCGCAACGGGCGATGGCGGAGCGCGGAACTCACAACCCGTCTTGTGGTTGAATGGGAAGCTCCGCGCCGGCCAACTGCACTCACTTCTTCGCGCTCTCGTACGCCTTCACCACATCGTCCGTAATATCGACAGCATTCGATGTCCACAAAGTGGCACGCTTATCGAGGACCGCCGAGTAGCCGCCTTTTTTACCGACCTGATCGATGATCTCTTCCATTTTTTTGGCGATCGGCTCCAGCATATCCTTTTCGCGCTTTTGGATGGCCGATTGGCTTTCCGCGACGTCGCGCTGGAACTTAAACTGCTCGGCCTGAAGCTCTTGGGTCTTTTTGCCGCGAACTTCATCCGAAAGAGCGACTTTCTTCTTCTCCAGATCCTCAAACATTTTCTTCAAATCGGCTTCGCGCTTTTGAAACTCGCTCTTCTTCTTTTCAAATTCGGCTTGAAGCTCAGTCTTCATCTTCTTTCCAGCAGATGTCGCCTGAATCGCCTTTTCGATATCCAATACCGCGATCTTGCCATCGGCTGACGCCGCACCTGTCCACGTCACGGCCATCGCCATCAAAGCCGCCAACACGCCCTTGTTCCAACGCATACTCACCACTCCTTTAATGACGCACCCCCTGGGTGCAACTTCGTTAGTGAACTCTTTCCGTTTCAAAAACTTTTCGATCCAATTCCAGTCTCCCAAAATCCTTAGAACGGCGAGCCGATCGCGAACTGGAAGGTCACCGCGCGTTCATCAAGTTCTGGCTTGCGCTCGAGCGGGAAACCCCACTCAAATCGCAGCGGTCCGATCGGCGAGAACCACCTGAATCCGAAGCCCACGTTACTTCGATATTCCGACAAGCTCAGAATGTCGTCCGCGTTACCGATGTCATAGAAGAAGACACCTTTGATGCCCGCCTCTTGAATCAAAGGGAATTCCAACTCCGCGTTGTAATAGAATTGCTGAGTACCGCCGAAGGGGCGAAGCGCGCGTAGCTCCGCTTGCTCGGGCGAGAAACCAGCCGTGATCGAATCATTATAGATCTTGCGCGATCGCTTCTTGCGACCGATGGAGAACCAATCGAAGCCCCGCAAGCTATTCGCCCCACCGAGCAGGAAGAGTTCGTTGAACGGAGGCTCTTTATCCGGCTGATTCGAGCGAATGAAGCCGTAAGTTAAATTGTTGCGGAACACCACTTCCCAAAACAGCTTTTCGTAAAGCCGTCCAATCGCAAAGCCCTTGGTGTAGCGCATATCTCCACCCAATCCTGCGTACTCCAGTGACAATGAGCCATACAAACCCTTGGTGGGCGAAAAGCGGTCGTTGCGCTCGTCATATTCCAAAGTCACGGTGGCCGAGGAGGTCAACCCATTGGGGTTACCCTGCGGATTGGGATTCGCATCGGTGGGCACGGGGAAAAGATCCGGATCGCCAAAGCGCGAATCCAAACCAATTTCTGTTTGATCCAATTTGTACCGCAAGAAGCTACGCAGGAAACGCGTGATCGGATAGCCAACGCGAAGCGCGCCACCCTTTTTGGTTTCCTCATATTCCGTGGTCGAGCGTTTCGACTGGTAGGCGTCGACACCCACTGACCAATCCGTGTCGTAGAAGTAGGGCTCTGTAAAGTTGAGGTTGAACAAGGATTGGTTGCGCGACAAATCGATGGAGATCCCCAACTTCTGGCCGCGGCCGAAGAGATTGATCTGGTTCACCGAGCCGTTAAAGATAAACTGCGAGTAGGTCGAGTAACCCGCGCCGATCTGAATCGATCCCGTATTGCGCTCCTTGACCACGATGTCGAGGTTCATGAGATCCTGATTTTCCGTTGGCGTTGAGGCATTGAAGTTCACTTCATCAAAGAAGCCCAAGCGCTTGACGTTATCCAAGGACTCTCGGCGACGAGTTTCATTGTAGAGCTCGCCCTCGCGAATCAGCAGCTCGCGACGGACCACTTTGTCACGCGTCTTCGTGTTGCCCACCACGTTGATACGACCAAAATAGACTTTGTTGCCCTTGTCGATCTCGAACGTCAGATCGATCTCGCGATCCTTCTCGCGATATCGAGTTCGCGGAATCACGTTGGCATAGGCATAGCCCAAGTCGCCGTACTTGGCTTGGAGCGTGCGGATATCCTTGAGAAGAGCCTCGTGCTCGTACCAATCCTTGCCATCGATCTCGATGGACTCATCAAGCTCGGAACGTGGGAACAAAATATCGCCGGCAAAGTCGACAGCTCCCACTTTAAAGCGCTCGCCCTCTTCAACACGAATCGTGATGTAGATACCCTTCTTGTCAGGCGTTACGTAGACCTGCGGCCGATCCACTTTTACCTGCACATAGCCTTCGCTGAAGTACAGGTAGTTGATCACCTGAACATCCCGATCGAAGGCGTCCTGCTTGTAGCTTCCCGATGATGAAACGAAGGAGAAAAATCCGCCCTCTTGAGTCGCCAAGGCCGACTTGATGCGCCCATCGGTCAGGGCTTTGTTGCCAAGAATAGAGATGCGCTTCACTTTCACTTTCTCGTTCTCTTCAATATCAAAAATCAGCCGCACGGATTCATCGCCTCGAGCGTCAACTCCCGCGGACTCAATCTTGGAGTTCACGCGGGCGAGAAAGAAACCTTTGTCTTCGTAAAGCTTCTGAACTTTCTCGACGGCCTCGCGAATCTTCTGCATGTTGAGGATTTCAAAAGCCTTAATTCCAGCGGCCGTACGCACATCGTCGGCGCCGACTTCCGAAGGCCCGCGGAATACCACTTCCGCAATCGCCGGCTTCTCCACGACTTGCAAAATCAGCTTGATGCCGCCCTCAACACTTTCCTGCTCGACACGGACATCGTAGAAAAAACCCGTCTTGAATAACGCCTGCAGATCCTCTCGAACCGTCGCTGCCGACAGCCGAGTACCGACTTTGGAGCTC
>CANHQR010000082.1 GCA_947462815.1 Pseudobdellovibrionaceae bacterium | reverse complement strand
TTGAGCTCCTGATAAGACCTTAGGCCTCCGACTGTTCCCGCTTGAACCTTCACTTCACTTCCGGAAACTCCCACCGCCGCGACTTTTCCGCCACCCGTTCCCGAACAGGCTGCGAGGCAAAACAACCCCGCCACCAACATCAGAGCTTTCACTTGGTGCACCTTGAGTTGATTCATCGCCCACCTCCTTGACCATCATTTCCAGAGGATCGACCAGCGGGAGTTGAGCCCCCGGCCTGCGAGCGAATCACGACTAAGCTCGATCGCTCCGGCGTAAGATACTGAGCTGCCACACGCTTGAGGTCGGCCGCTGTGATCTTCATGTATCGCTGCAAATCCGAAAAGGTCCGCGTGTAATCACCAAACAAGATTTCGTTGGTTGCGATCGCCTCCGCGCGGCCATGCAACGTCTTCAGTGAATCGACATGGCCCTTCAGAAGCTGATTCCGAGCTGTCTCTAACTCTGTGTTCGACACCAAAAGGTTCCGCGGTCTCCACATTTCTCCGTAGATCGCCCGTTGAACGCGATCAAAATCAGCTCCCGGCTTTTGTGTTACGAAAATTTGAAACAATCCCGAATCCTGCAAGGATGAGTTGCGAGCGCCGGCCGAAGTCGCCCACTGTTCCTTGTAAACAAGGCGTCGATACAGTCTTGAGGAAGTTCCCTGTCCCATCACTGAGGCCAAAAGATCCAAGGCGTACGCGTCGTCTGTTCCCGCTTCAGGAACGAGCCAGTTCACCGATACGGTCCAGGCCTGCACATCGCGACGAATGAATTGTGACCGCGAGGAAGTCTGAGGAGCTTCGACGACTTTTTGAAATGCTGGGACCTCTTGCCGTGGCAGAGAGCCGTAGTACTTGCGAATCCACGACTTAGCCTTGGCGATCTCAAAGTCGCCCGCCACCACAATCACCGCATTGTTGGGCGCATAGAATGTGCGATGAAAACTCTGCGCAATCTCAGGAGTGACGTTGCCCAAATCTTCCATCGACCCAATCACGGGCCAGCGATAAGGCGAAAGTTTGAACACCGTGCCGAAAATACCCTCCCACAAGAGGCCGATGGGATTGTCATCGACACGGTAGCGTCGCTCCTCGCGCACCACCTCACGCTCAGAGTCGAGAGCGGCTTTGTCGATCTTTAAAGTCGACATCCGATCGCTTTCGATATCCATGAGCAGCTCGAGTTTTGAACTCGGAGCATTGATGTAATATCCCGTATAATCATTTGTGGTGAAGGCGTTGTTAGTCGCGCCATTGGACTGCAGAATCAAATCGAAATCATCTCCGGAATACTTTTTTGCGCCCTTGAACATCATGTGCTCAAAGAGATGCGCAATTCCCGTTAGGCCCGGCTGCTCATGCTTGGATCCCACTCGAAACCACGAATGATAGCTGACGAGAGGAATGGAACGATCGACATGGTAGAGAACAGTCAGGCCATTCGACAAAACTTCCTTTTCAACCGGGAAGTCCACTTTGACCTCTTGTGAGGCCGTCGTCTGAGCCTGAGCGACGCAGAGACTCTCAGCGTTCACGAGAAGGTAAGCGATTGTTACAAACAACCCGGCGAACCGGACTGCGGAGCGTCCAAAAAATAAAGCTGTCTTTGCCATGCCTCTATTGTGGGTCTGGACTCAGCCCAGCGTCAAACTGGAGGCCAAAGGATCGAACAGGACTCGACCTGTTCGAAGAGGGTCGATCGATCGGGAATCATCGATCAAGAGCTGTTGATTTTCGTCATTTAGAAAGCGCCCAACCGCGCGAGGCTTACTGAACCAGGAAGTCTGAGAAGTAGACATCTTTAACGACTGCCTCGTTGAGCTGCGTATTCAGAGCCACGGCGATTTCATCCTTCAAGAACAGCTTTCCCTGGATCGTCTCGAGGTCGTTATAGGTCTTCGCATTGAGAATCCGCATGATTTGATCGCGCGCTTTGGGGCTTAAGCGAACCACTTCCTCGAAACCCGATTCATCGAGCATTTCTAAGGTCATCTCTACGCGCAGCATACGTTTCGGCTGACCTTCCAGGTTTACCGTAAAGCTCGGCATGGTGTAGAGAATGCTTTCGCGAACACCTTCAGAGTCGCGGATCGTTTCGAGTTCCTTGAGCGCCGCAGGCTCACGCACAGCGGGACGCTGCCAACCCAAAGTCGCGGCATAGGCCAGGTAGGCACCACCACCTGTCACGACCAGGTTCATCACAATGAAACCGGCGGCCGCGATCTTCTTTAAATCAAATTTCTTCTCGCTCGCGCCCGCAGCCGCTCCGCCGCTCGCGCCACCGCTTGAACCTGCATTGGCATCGGCCATTCTCGCCTCCTCTGCCCGACCTACACTAGATCGGACAAGAGTCGAGCCGACTTGAGTCGAGGAGATGAGGACTTGTCGGCTCGGTCAATCTGTCTCAAACTAAGACAGATGCAAGACGAACTAAACTCCACCTTGCTGCGCACTTCCCCGTCCGCGATCGCGTCGCAGACTGGGGTCGCGATCACCTCGGCGCTCGCAGCTCTGAGCCTTCTATCAGCACCCGCTTTAGCACATGCGACAATAGCAAAACCGACCACATCAAATCTGACAGCGGCAACAACGACCCGAAACCCGGCCGAAGTGTCAAAGTCTGCGACATCGGGACAAGTGCCTTCTCGAGACATCGACTCCACGTCCGCGGAATCCACGGCTCAAATTCCCTCGCACTTGATCCATATCCCCGATCTCGCGGACGAAGAAAGCTACTTCGGTCGTCACGCCTTCGTCGCCGATAAATCGGCACGAACTTTAGAAATTTGGCGAACTCGCAACGGAAGCTTTGAGCGCATCGCTTCCTTCCCCGCTGATATGGGAAAGAATGACGGCGACAAGCAACAGCGCGGCGATCATAAAACACCAGAAGGCATCTACTTCTTGCTCGATCGCCTCGAGGGTGCGGGTCTTGATTTTTCACAGTACGGAAGTCGCGCCTACACCACGGATTATCCGAATCTTTTCGACAAACTCGATCGCAAAACCGGCGATGGCATTTGGCTACACGCCGTACCCGACAATGTCCCCCTCACTCGGGGCAGTCGAGGATGTGTCGTCGTCCGAAATGAAATTGTGAAGACCCTTGATCCCTATATCCGCCTCAATCGCACGCCGATCATCATCAGCGACAAAGTTGAGGTGCGCGCAGCAAGAGATCAACGCCAGCGCGCCGATGAGCTTCGTCGCTGGTTGGACACTTGGCGCGATGGCTGGGAGAACTCAGCGAACTCGCAAAAACTCGACACCTATATGAGTTATTACGATGAGACTTTTAAGAGTTTAGGTATGAACAAAAGTGAGTGGCGTGAATTTAAACAGCGCCTTTCGAGCGAAAACGGGAAGATCGAGATTCGCATTTCAGAGCCTATGGTGCTGGAACATCGCGGCCGAGCCGTCCTTCGCTTCGTTCAAGCTTACTCCAGCGAGAAGCTTTCAGACTTGGGAGAAAAGACACTCCATCTCCTCAAGCGCGGCGATGAGTGGAAGGTGATTTCAGAAACTTGGATGGCCGACAATTCACCGCTGGCGCGCTTGGCGATCGAGGCCGCAGGTCGAGGCGAAGTGCAGCGCACGTCGACATCGCAAAATGGCCATCGATCCGCCTCCTCCGCGGAAGTCTCCGCGACGCGCAACTGAGCCTTGAGCACGTAATAATAAAAAACGCCGAAGCGGACTTCGGCGTTTCTTTGCGGCGTTTCTTTGCGGCGCTTTTTGCCGCGTTTTCTTTGCGGCGCTTTTTTGGGCGAGGCGTTTTCTGTTGAACGTTCTCGCAGGTGATTCAGTTCGCGGCAGGCGTTAGCTCAGTTACCTAACTCGTGCTCGACCGCAAGCTTTTCGGATTGAGCCGAGAGATCTGGCAAAGTCTCGGTTTGTTTTTTGACATCATCAGCCGTCAAGACTTTGCGGCGCATGTTCCACTCCACGAGGCGCTTGTCGGACTTCAAACGCTCCACTTCACCCGCCAAAGACTTCGACGGAGATCCCGTTTTTCCCGTGCGGTTACCAAACATTTTTGAAGCTTGAGTGCTCATGTCTTCTCCGATTTTTCTGGTCCGATTTTTCTGGTCCGATCCGATTTTTCTGGTCCGATTTTTTAGGCCAAATTGCTCAACTCAATTTTTCGAGCCCCGACGGGTCGATCCCACTTGGCTCACGAAAGCCCCGAGTCAGTCACCTCAACTCGCGTCGCGCCTTCAGCTCCAATACTTTGGACCATCTCCGTCCGGCTTGTCGTTGTTTACCACGAGCTTCAGCCCAGGTCCACGTCGACCTCCGCCACCTCGCTTACGCCAGTTTCTCTGCTTCCACCAGGTATAGGCCCGTAAAAACAAAAATCCCGAGGCCAAACCGCCCAAATGCGCCAGATTTGCCTCGCCGCTGCCGCCAATTCCCGAATTGAGGATGGTGGCCACTTCCACCGCCCCCAAAATCATGACAAACCACTTGGCCCGCATCGGAAACACCATGAGGAAATAAACGATGCGTTCACCAAACAAGATCCCATAAGCCAACATCAGGCCGAATACAGCCCCTGAGGCCCCCACCACCGGAGTGGTCCATGCCGCTGAGATCGAACCGGTCGCGAGGCTCCAAACCCAAAGCACCAAAAGATAGATCAATCCTGCGCCAATCCCAGAGGCCAAATAATAGCTCAAAAAGAGCTTCGAACCCCATCGGCTTTCCAGTTCAGAGCCCAGCCACCACAACAGGAGCATGTTGAACAGAATGTGAAAGGGATTGAAGGAGTGGACGAACTGATAGGTCAGAAGCTGCCAAAAGTGAAAGCTATCGAAAACGGCGTGCGGAATAAGGGCCAGCGTGCCCGTAATGAGAAGATCCTTGAGCAGATACTTCTCCACAACGACCTGCAGCACCAACCAGATCGCCACGCAGCTGATGATCACCCACTTCACCACGGGGGTCATCTGCACAGGCATATTGAATTGCACATTTCCTCGTTGGCCCATGCGAACTAATCCTTCTTGGCGTGGAGGCCAGGCTCCGAGAGCTCTAACAACACGCCACCTGTGGCCGCGGGATGCACGAACACCACACGACAATTGTGCGCACCCACGCGCGGAGTTTCATTCACAAGCCGCACGCCTTTTGACTTCAGGCGCGCGACGATCTCGTCGATGTTCTTCACACGCAAACAGATGTGATGAATTCCTGGGCCGCGCTTATCAATAAAGCTCTGAATCGGGCTATCGGGCGCCGTGGCCTCCAACAGTTCGATAGAAGCTTGATTGCCGAGATCCAGAAAGCCCACGCGGACCTTCTCCGACGGTACTTCTTCTGTTGGCAAATCGCGAAAGCCGAGCGCAGAGTAGAACTGGAAGCCCTCTTGAAGCGAACGCACAGCGATACCCAAGTGATCGAGTTCAAACTCAAAATCCAGGTTCATCGACGCCAAGGCGTCCCCGGCGATCGAATGATTGGGCGATTTGGCCATGTGTACCCCACTTATGCCGAGAAATAGGGTAACAGCCGCTGATAGGTCAGCTCAAGGGTTTCAACCACCACTTTCGTACCGCCTAAAAGTGGAAAGAAATTCGTGTCCCCCGACCACCGCGGTACGACATGCCAATGCAAGTGCTGGGGAATGCCGGCGCCGGCAGCCGCCCCGAGATTGATGCCGATATTAAAGCCAGACGGCGAGTACATGTCTTTCAAAGCGGCCACGGACTTGATCAAGAGAGCTTGAATCGAGCGCGATTCAGCTTCAGAGAGTTGGAGCAGGTCTCCGACGTGGCGAGTGGGCAAGATCAGCACATGGCCGTTATTGTAAGGGAACTTGTTGAGAACGACCATGGCGTGGTGATCGCGATAGACCAACAAGCTATCGAAACTCGGCCCCGCCTCCAGCGCCCCGCAAAAGACGCAGGCCTCGAGGGCATCCTTGCTTTGCACACGGCGAACATAAGCTTTGCGCTCCGGCTTAAACAGCACATCGTGACGCTTAGGGAACTGAGCCGCAACTTTCACCGAGTTCGACCGGGCCGTTGAGGGGCGGGCTGAGGGGCGGGCTGAGGGGCGGGCTGAGGCTGAGCTCTTGTGCTTCAACTGAGGCGACGCCGTTCTCTTCTTTTGGGCCTTACGTTTCGATTTTCCCTGGGCTGGCATGACTTGAGCCTGCGACCGCTGGGCCCGGCAGGCAACCGCCAACTTCGCGCACCAAAAAAGAAAGAGCCGGCCACAAGGGGCCGGCTCTCGATGACCCAACGCTTCGAGCGTCGAATCTTAACCAAAACGATCAGCGAATTACTCCTCGCGCTTCAAGCCTTTGAGCTGTTCGCCGAACAGATCACCCAAGGAAGTCTTCGACGTCGCCGTTGCCTTCTTCACGTAATCATCGACGTCAGCCTTCGATTCACGCAGCTTCACGAGCTTCGCCGAAAGGCCGATTTTGCGCGCGTCGCGATCCACCGAAATGATTTCGGCCTTCAAGACGTCGCCCGCTTTGCAGAACTCTTCGGGCTTGTTCACTCGATCCACCGACAATTCGGAGATGTGTATCAAACCTTCGATGTCCTGCTCGAGTTCAACGAATACGCCGAACTCAGCAAGTTTCGTCACTTTCACGTCATGCTGAGTGCCGACTTTGTACTTCATGTCGACCGTCGACCATGGATCGGCCTCAAGCTGCTTGATACCCAGCGAGAAGCGTTCCTGCTCGACATCCACACCCAAAACCACGGCGCGAACCTGCTGGCCCTTGGTGAACATTTCCGAAGGATGATTCACGCGCTTCGTCCACGAGAAATCCGAGATGTGAACCAAGCCGTCGATGCCCTCTTCCACGCCAACGAAGATACCGAAGTCCGTGATCGAACGAACTTCGCCCTCGATGATGGTACCGGGCGAGTAGCTCGCCTTGAGTTCCACCCAGGGGTTCGGCATCAGCTGTTTCATCCCGAGCGAAATACGACGAGCGGTCGGATCCACTTCGAGAACTTGAACGTCGACTTCGTCGCCGACATTCACGATTTGCGAAGGATGCTTCACGCGCTTTGTCCAAGACATTTCGGAAACGTGAATGAGACCCTCCACACCCTCTGCGAGCTCGACGAAGGCGCCGTAGTCCGCGAGGCTGACGATTTTGCCCTTCACTTTAGCGCCGACCGGGAAGGCGCCTGAAGCCGATTCCCAAGGATCAGCCTGCATCTGCTTCATGCCGAGCGACACGCGCTCTTTTTCCGGATCGTACTTGAGGACAACGACTTTGATCTCGTCGCCGATTTGCAGAAGCTCCGAAGGATGCTTCACGCGGCCCCAAGACATGTCGGTGATGTGCAACAGTCCGTCCATGCCACCGAGGTCGATGAAGGCACCGTAGTCGGTGAGGTTCTTCACGCTGCCCGTGACGATCGAGCCTTCTTTCATCGCGTCGAGAGTCTGCGTACGCAGGCTTTCGCGCTCTTCTTCGAGGAGAGCTCGACGTGACAACACGATGTTGCCGCGCTTTTTGTTGAACTTGATGACTTTGAACTTGTACTTCTTGCCGATGTACACGTCCATGTTGCGCACCGGACGCAGATCGATCTGCGAACCCGGCAAGAAGGCCTTCACGCCGATGTCGACGGACAAGCCGCCCTTCACCTTCGCGACAATCGTACCTTCGATCAGCTCTTCATTTTCCGCCGCACGCGAGATGTCGTTCCATGCGCGCATCATATCGGCCTTGTCCTTCGAAAGAACAACCATGCCGTTTTCGTTTTCGATGCGATCCACATAGACTTCGACTTCTTGGCCGGGCTTCACATCCACTTGGCCGTCGATCACGCGGAATTCGTTGATCGGGATCAGACCTTCGGATTTGTAGTTGATGTCGACGAGAACATAGTCCGTCTGCACTTCAACCACCGTGCCCTTCACCACATCGCCGACTTTCACGTCGCGCTCTTTGAGCGACGCTTCGAAGAGATTTTCAAACTCCGCACCGGGAGCTTTGGCTTTCGGCGACTCGAACTCGTCAAACAAGGCTTTCACTCGCGCCGCTTCGGCTTGAGCTTTGGTGAGTCCGGATTTGGCTTTGCCTCCGCCCGAGGCTTGCTTGTCGGCGGCGAACAGGATGCGTTCAAAAAACTTAGACAACATATGGTTTATTTTTTTCCTCCTGAGAAAACAGGCTCTGGCTCGTGTGTCGGCACGGGCCCGTTTTCAATCTCCCTTTTTGGGATGAGCATCGGTTATCAGGGGCGGCCCTGGCCGAGTCAACGCGAAAGTTGACCCGCTGCTTCTAAGCCTTCAGGAATAGGAGATTTTGCTGAGAATCAGCATCTCGATTTGATCGACGACCTCGTTTAGGGTCAGACCGCTGGTGTCGATGGCCAAAGAGCCCTCCGGCTGCACCATCGGCGCCGCTTTGCGACTGGCGTCCTGCTGATCCCGACGCTTTTGCTGCTCGACCACGTCACCTGGATCGCGACCCTCTTCGGTGGCCCGACGAGCGGCCCGCGCCTCAGCCCGAGCGGTCAAAAAGATTTTCACCACGGCTTGCGGGAAGACGACGCTCCCGCAGTCGCGACCTTCGGCGATCAGGCCTTTGACGCCGAGAGCGCAGCGGCGCTGGGCATCCAGCAAGGCCTGCCGAACCTTGGGGTAGGAGCTGATTTTAGAAGCGAGCAATCCAACCGCTTCCTTCATAATCTCGTCCGTTGAGTCCTCGCCATGCAGCTCAAAGCGGGTTTGATCGAGGTCCAAGCGAACTCGCCAAGCTGTGGACAACGCAAAGGCCGCCACGGCCTCTTCGTCGTCAAGGTTGACACCTGAATGATGAGCGGCCCAGGCCACACCTCGGTAGAAAGCACCCGTGGAGACCCACACCCAACCGAAACGTCGAGCGAGTTCGCGCGACACCGAGCTCTTCCCGCTGGCCGCCGGACCATCGATCGTCACCACGACGGTGTCTTGGATTTGCTCCACAACACTTTCGCCAGCAGGCGTTGATGAGGTGGTGGTGAGAGTCGTGTTCACGTGTGAGTTTCCCCTCAGGTCAAGCGAATCAAACAAGGTCACTTCGCACTATCCCTCAGCATTTGCTTGCCGACGCCTCGTTCAGGCTGAACGGCCAAGCCGAGTGGCCACCCTCGAAGGCGGCGCCACAGTGATCAAAAAAATGAGGTTGGGGTCAAGGCCTTCGCATCGGGAAGCGCCGCGAAGTCGACGACCCGCTGAATTTACCAGCAGGACTTAGCGAACTTTGAAGCCCAGCGCCGCCAGCTGCGACTTGATTTCGCCGATTTGCTCCGCATTGAGCGTCTCGACCAGCAAGTCGATGCGTGTTTCGCGAAGCCCAAGCTCCGGCGAAACGCGATCGTGGAGTACTTCCAACACATTCGCCCGATTTTTCGCCATGACCTCGGTCAAGCGCAAAAGATTGCCGGGCAGATCGTCGGCAATGACGCTGACACGCGCGAGGCGAGAGGCCGAGCGCAAGCCGCGTTCAATCACTCGGGCGATGACATTGAGGTCGATGTTTCCACCGCACAAAATCACAGCCGTCTTGCGACCTTGAATTTGCGGAAGCTTTCCGGCCATGATGGCGGCAACACCCGCAGCACCCGAGCCTTCGACAACGGCTTTTGACTTTTCCATGAGCGCCACGATGGCCGTCGCAATTTCATCGTCACTGACACTCACGATGTCGTCGACCAAGCGCGAGATATAGTGCTTGTGCATATCGGGGCTCGCGTTTTTGACCGCGATGCCTTCGGCGATCGTCGCACGTCGAACGCGCGCCGGAACAGGACTGATCTCGGCCGCACCTTTGGAGTGGAACAGCTGCATCATCGCCGGCGAGGTTTCCGATACGACGCCGTAGACTTTGAGGCTCGGCTTAAGGCTCTTCACCGCCGTTGCAATGCCGCTCAATAGGCCACCGCCACCGATCGGAATCACGACAGCTTCTAGGTCCGCGACCGCGTCGAGAAGTTCAAGTCCAATGGTACCTTGGCCCGCAATCACGCGCGGATCGAGATAGGGGTGTACGAAGGTGTAGCCGTGTTGCTTTTCGAGTTCGAGAGCGTGGGCGTAGGCCTCGTCGTAAAACTCGCCGTGCAAGATCACGTTGGCGCCGTAGGACTTCGTGGCGTTGACCTTCACCAGTGGGGCGGTGATCGGCATCACAATATGCGCCTTCACACCGGTGATTTGGGCACTGAGGGCCACGCCTTGTGCGTGATTTCCAGCGCTCGAGGCGACGACACCGTGAGCGCGCTCGGCCTCGCTGAGATTCAACATACAATTGAGAGCGCCGCGAATCTTGAAGCTTCCAGTGAGTTGCTCGTTTTCAAACTTGAAATACAAATTCGGATCCCACGGGCATACGCGCGTCTCGGTGGACTGAATACGGCCTTTGAGTGTGCTTTGCGCGCGTCGAATGTCTTCGAGTTTCACCGGGTGTTGTGCCATGAGGCGAGAGCTTGCCCCTCGATCGCGACTGAGTCAATCCGCCGAAGGTCGTCGGCTTCAGGGTGAGGGCGAGCGAGCCGACGGAGCAGCGCCCGGAAGGTCGATCACGCCATAAAGTGATGGAAGTTGATCGAGCGACACCCATACACCGCCGCGAGCGCTTTCGCAGCGCGATCGAAATTGAGGGCGATAAGCCGAGCAGTCTTGTCCCCAAGAGTTGCGCACAAAGTACTCGCAGCGGCCCGCGCGCATTCGCCGAGCTGAAATCACCGACGCGTGGTCGGCATGGCGAGCATCGTCGTCGGGTGTCATCACATCATACGCGGAGTAGCTGATCGCGACGGGTCGCCCTGCGGAGAGACCAGCGTCGATACGCGCCTGCAATTCCGCACGCACTTGTCCAGCACGAAGTTGGCCGAGACGTAGCCGCTTCTCAAGTTCTTCAGCACTCTCGGCGAGCACAGTGGCTTGCGGGAGCACAGGTGGCTCGATCCGAAGGCGCTCGCCGCACTTTCGATCAGCGTATTGAATCACTTGTTCGCGCAGACCACCTGTCATGATTTGCGCGAACTCATTGAGATTCGCCGTGCGTGACGCTGTTGGATCACCGGGCGAAAGTTCGCACTCTCCGATTCGACGACTCCCGAGTTCCAAGAGTGTGCGAACTTCGTTGCGACGAAGCCGCTGGCGCAACTCGCGAAACGCGCGGAGACCCGTGTCCCCGACCTCCCGCTCTGGGAGATCCGATTCGCGACAAAGTCCGCGCCACTGGCCGATGGCGATCGCCGAGTCTTCAGAGCCTCCGAGGCTCACGAGGCCCTGGCCCGACAAGTATTGCCGAGGTCGAAAGCTTTGAAACTCTTGATCGCGACCTTCCCAAAAGCGCCGCTCTTGTTCAGGGCTCAGCAAAAAATCGCGAAGAGGTGAAGCCGGTGATTGCCTTAACTCGCGTCGCGAAGCTGTCGAATACTGAATGGCGAGATCCACAGCAGAGATTCGTTGGCCGGTATGAGCCGTGAGGAGATCTGCGGCGACATGAGCATAACACCACCCTGAGTCTCCTTGATCGCGAGGTGCCCCGAGGCGCGCGGTGTGATCGATAGCCGAACAAGTCTCCGACGCCCGCACAGACTCGAATGATAAAGACAGCCCGAGGATCGCGCCGGGGATCGCTAGAGTCACAAAGAATTTCAGCATGAGGCCCAAGACGCGATTCACAATTCGAGTCCTAACGCACGGAGGTTTTGGCGCGAACTTTCCTTATTGTTCGCTGGCGAACTGAAGAGGAGAGTGTTTCATCACGATCTGTCTCCCATAACAGCGTGAAACCGACCAGAGG
>CANHQR010000081.1 GCA_947462815.1 Pseudobdellovibrionaceae bacterium | reverse complement strand
GCTGTGGCTCACTGTCCGCGGGCGAAACCCGCAGTCTCCGGCGCGCCGATCGAGTCCGCGTGCTACATTCCGGCTGGTCGCGATGTTTGTGGAACTCGCGCTCGATCAACTGCTCGGGACGAAGTGATGTTCCCGCTTATCGCGAAGTCTGGGCCGTCGCGACGGCTCAGTACTCGGACGTGCTCTGCATTTATGGTGTCGCCGAGAGTGCCGCGGGCTCAACGCCCTCGTTGACCTGCTATGGTTGGAACGAGGAAATCCGCAAGGTTCCTGTGCAATTGGTGGACCCTCAACATCTCACGGTTGAGGAAAGTCGCGCCTGCGTGATCGATCAAGGCTCCTTGGTTTGTTGGGGCAGCGCGTATGGAAAGGTCGCCCCACCCAGTCAATTGATCGATGTGAAACGCTTGGCCCTCGGTGCAAATCACGCCTGCGCCATTGATAAGTTCGGTTTGATTTGTTGGGGAGATCTCGACAATGAACGCCAGCCTCCAGGGGGACTTGAAGAAGCGGGCCGTGTCGTCGACGTGTCGGTCGGCGAAAATCGAAGCTGTGCGGTATTGGACGATGCGAGTGTTCAATGCTGGGGGCAAAAGGGGTGGAGCGATGATGATCCTCCAACTGGCATGAAATCGAGATTGATCTTGGGCCGTTCGCAGCTGTTTTGCGCAACGGACGAGCTGAGCCCCGCAGGCCTTCGCTGCTGGGGTGGTTCTTCGTCGTTGCCTCGCTAAGGACCACTCAAAATTCCCTCAAAAGGGCCGTTTCGGGCGACATCAGCTTCCCTTCGTCTCATCCTGAGACAAAGGCCTCGAAGTTAATGAAATTCGCATGAGTTTGAGACAGACTGAGAACAGTTGGGGGTGATTCCAATGTTCGCTGGGAAGTCTGGGCCGGCTTGGCCAAGATCTCGTTGGGTGGGCTTAGGCAGCGTTTTTGCCGCTCTCTCCCTCTTAGGACTCGCCTTCCAGAATTGCGCCCCACCGCCGCTTCCCACTGCGAATGAAACCGAAAACGCCTCGCTCACGCCTGGCGATACGGCCTTTCGCTTGCCGACCGATAGCGGTAGTCAGAGCACCAGCGGCACGGCGGTGAGCTGCTCGCTCTCAACAAATATGACCTCCGTGGCGGTGAACGCGACGGTGCGCACAACGGTGACCGCGACCGGCACTGTGCCGACGGGCTCGCGCGTCGTGTGGTTCGGAACAAAGCGCCTCGCAGGAACCGGGTTTGATGTCACGGTCACCGACGAAGCCGGCGACCTCGTCACGTCGACTTTCGTGAATGACTTTCCCAACGGTGGCAAGCAAGCCGGCACTTACACCCGCTGGGTCCAAGTACGCGATCCCAATGGTCGCACACTTTGCCAAACCAACTCCGTCAGCGTTACTTTTCAGGGCCAAGGCTGCATTCTCCAGACGCCCTACCCACGTGTGCGCGCGGGACAGATGTTCACGTTCAACATTTATTACGCGACCACCGACGGCAATCCACCGACGGGCGCCAAGCTGTTCTGGAACGGGTCGACCAACGGCATCACGGTCGCGGAACACCCCTACGGGCAAACCAACTTAAAGAAGTGGGAAGGGCTAACCGCGCCAAAGGACATTGCCACTTATATTCGAAACTTACGGATCCTGAATGCTGACGACTCGGAGTTCTGTCGTACGAATAACGTGAAGTACTTTATCGACCCTTAACTGCAACGCTTGAGAGTGTCGTTCTTCGCTCCCCTCTCCGAACTCTCATTCTTCATTTGAGCCTCTGAACATTCGGGACCCCCTTGCCTCGAGACGCGAGAAAGTGGGAACAGCCAAGGCTTCGAAAATGCCGCCCATTCTTGAACCCTTTCATCTGAGTTTCCACGCTGAAGCATGGCCGCTTCGGGGAACACTTGAAAATAGGTGCGGCGCGTTAAGCTCTCGGGATCACAGCTCGAGGCCGCTGAACTCGACTTTTTGCTTAAGACTCTCGTCGAGATTCCCGACAAGTCTTTGTGCGGACTGCATGAGGACCGCAACAGGAAAGCCCCGATCGAAATCATTAAAGGAGTTCATCCATGTCGAAGAAACTGAAACATCAGGAACCCAATCCCGGAGCTCCCACCGCTGCACCTGTCGCGAGCGGCCCTACGCATTGCACAGCCGACGGCTGCAAAAAGAAGGCGGAAAAGATGAGTTTCTGCTCGGAACACTACGATTGGTTCAAATTCGGCTTGATCACCCGAGAGGGCCATAAGCCGATCGACTTCCAGAAGAAATGGGAAAGCTATCAGCGCCAAAAGGCGAAAGCGGCGTAATGACCGACGAGCTGAGACATAAAGAAAGCTCAGCCCCGGTACAAACCACGATCGCAAGTCTTATTCTGCAACCCATAGTCTGAAAATCATCGTCTGCAAATTTTCTCCGGCCTGAGCTTCCTGACAGCTCGGGCCGTTGCTTTTGGGGCGGCTTGTTCGATTTTTCTTCAACGGCTCAGTCAATTCCGTCCCAGCGTGGTAAGTCATGCTCCAACACAAAAAAACTGGGGGCCATGATGTTGGGATGGAACGCACTCGAAAATGTCAGAATCACGCTCAAAGCTCTTTCCAAACTCACGGGCGGTTTGCTTGTCTTGCCGCTATTGAGCTGCGTGAGCCTCTCGGCTCAGGCCGAGCCTCGGGTGGTGGAGCGAGTCGAACTGAACAGCTACCTCGGCACTTGGTTTGAACTGCGCTCCATACCGAATTCGTTTCAGCGAGGCTGCACCAACACCTCCGCCCAATACGCTCTCAATGCGGACTCGACAATTCGGGTGGAGAACACCTGTGTGCTGCGCAATGAAAAAGGCGAGATCCTGGAAACCAAAAAAGCCATCGGTCAAGCTTGGATCGAGAACGAAGGCGCATCAAAACTGACGGTTAGTTTTGCCCGCATCTTTGGCCGATACGTGAAGGTTTTTGGTGGCGACTATTGGATTTTGGAGCTGGGACCGTTGAACCAAGACGGACTTTACTCTTGGGTGATCGTGGGTTCGCCGGGTCGCGATTATGGATGGGTTCTGAGTCGAACAAAAACTTTAGATGTGGCAACTCTGGCCGAGATCGAAGCGCGAATTCAGCAACAGGGCTACAATCCCGCCGATTTTGCGTGGACGATGCAAGATTGACGGATGACGGCAGAGATCATGGACAGTGAGGCGGGCGTCGCCTAGGCTTCGGGCATGGCCCCTGCAATCTCGACACCGCCGCGCCGACTGAAGGATTTGATCCGCGATCGCCGCATTCTCGCGTGGGCACTTTACGACTGGGGCAACTCGGCCTTCGCGACAACCGTGATGGCCGGTTTTTTTCCGATCTTCTTCAAGCAATTTTGGTCAAGCGAAGCCAACGTCTCGCTTTCGACGGCGCGCCTCGGTGTCGCCAACTCGATCGCGAGTTTAGTTTTAGGGGCTCTCGCTCCTGTTCTGGGCGCCATGGCCGATCGGGCCAGCGGACGAAAAAAGTTTTTGCTTGCCTTTGCCGCACTTGGTGCCACCTCCACGGCCTCGCTCTATCTGGTGTCGCAGGGTGAGTGGGCTTGGGCGACCCTGCTCTATGTTCTCGGCACCGTCGGCTTTTCAGGTAGCATCAGCTTTTACGACGCACTCATTATGGGAGTGGCTCGCGAGCGAGAGCTCGACACCGTTTCGGCCTTCGGCTTTGCCCTCGGTTATTTGGGTGGCGGTTTGCTGTTCTTACTGAACGTGCTGATGACGCTAAAACCCTCTTGGTTTGGCTTTGTGGACGCCGCACAAGCCGTGCGCACCTCATTTCTGATGGTGGGTGCGTGGTGGCTGATCTTCACGCTACCGCTTCTTTTGCACGTGCCCGAGCCTCCGGCCGCCGGTCCCGCGGCGCAAGGCGCACGCCAAGTTATTCGCGAGGGCTTTGCTCAGCTCGCTCGAACTTTTCACGATTTGCGCAAGCTTCGTAATGTCATGATGTTTCTGGTCGCTTACTTCTTCTATATCGACGGCGTGAACACGATCATCAAAATGGCCGTGGATTACGGAATGTCTTTGGGCTTTAAGTCGGACTCCCTCATTGTCGCCCTCCTCCTCGTTCAATTCATCGGCTTCCCGGCGGCGATCGGCTTTGGCTTCATCACGCCTCGCTTTGGCACCCGACGCAGCCTGGAGCTCGCGATCGGCGTGTATGTGGCCGTAGCGATTGGTGCCGTCTTCATGACGACGGAGCTTCACTTTTACTTCTTGGCGGCGGCGATTGGCCTTGTTCAAGGCGGCATACAATCCACATCGCGAGCGGCCTTCGGGCAAATGATACCGGCCGATCAGGCCGGAGAGTTTTTTGGTTTTTTCAATATGCTAGGAAGATTCTCGGCCTTACTGGGCCCACTGCTGATGGCGATCACCGCACTCCTGAGCGACAATCCGCGTGTTTCCATTCTCTCTGTGCTGATCCTCTTTGGTGTCGGTTGGTTCTTACTTCGCAAAGTGGAGTTTCGTGATGAGCAGTGAAACGAATCAAGTTCATGGATCCGATTCGGCCAGCGAGCGAGTCGATACGCGAAAGTTTCTTGAGCGACTCGTCAATGTTCCCTCACCTGTGTCCGATCAAAATGCCGTGCGAGCTGCACAAGCCGTATTCGCTATGGAGTTACAAAAGCTCGGCTTTCGATTCGCTTGGCGGCGGGACCCCGCCGCCAAGACTGACGATTTGTTGGTCGCGGAGCTTCCCGGTCACGAAGCGCGCTGGATCACACTCGTCTCACACGTCGACACCGTGCTCGACGTGAAGGATACGGGAAGGTTTCGGCTCGAGGGCGACTTCGCGTATGGCTCGGGAGTATTAGACAATAAGGGCGGACTTTGTGTGATGCTGAAGGCACTCGACTACGCCCTCGCGCCTTCGACCAAACGACGATTTGGTATTCGCGTCGTCAGTTCACCCGATGAAGAAGCAGGGTCGGCCGCTTGGCACAAGATCTTTGCTGATCTGGGCCGCGACTCGGTCGCCGTCTTGGGCTTTGAACCCGCGCTTGATGAAGGCCACGTCATTTCATCGCGTCGCGGGAATCGGTGGTACGACATTGAGTTGAGAGGGATCGAAGCTCATGCGGGCCGTTGCCGCGGAGAAGAGATCAATGCGGCTCACGAGGCCGCGGACATGATCACCAGGCTGATCGCACTTCGCGACGAGCTGCGAACCCGATTCGGAGATGGTGTGAATTTACACGTGGGGCATCTTGCCG
This sequence comes from Pseudobdellovibrionaceae bacterium, assembly GCA_947462815.1. Taxonomy (GTDB): domain Bacteria; phylum Bdellovibrionota; class Bdellovibrionia; order Bdellovibrionales; family JAMPXM01; genus UBA2339. Next base: position 6,592 of record CANHQR010000081.1, on the reverse strand, counting down.
GAGGACGCGATCGTCATAATATCGTTTGCGGTCGGATGACGATAAAACTCGATACTCGCTTCACTAACTTTCAAGAACGTGAGGCCCTGCATGCAGGCGTGGAGAAGATCCTCAAGACGCCTCGATTCTCGAACCGTGAAGGTCGCTTCACAGAAGTCGAATTCAAAGTTGTTGACGACTGCCCCCCCTTTGATTTGAGCCAAGTCCAGGAACACCAAGCCTGGGTCGACCAGCTTTGCTCGCGAATCTCCGCGATCGAAGGTCGACCCATCGAAGCTCGTAAGGCTGGGGGTGCGGGCGACGTCAATCACATGTCGCGCGAATCTCTCTTTGTGATTGATGGCCTAGGTCCAGTCGGACAAGGCATGCACACCTTGGGCGAAAGCGTGCGAATCTCGAGTTTAGATCCCCGCGCACGCGCTGTTGCGGAGCTACTGGACCTGATCGATCAAAACGCCAAAGCGACGTCCTCAGCCCACATCTGACTTCTGTCGAGATCCACGAAATCCGGCTCGGTTTTGCTCTGAATTTGAGCTGTGTCATCCGAAGAGTCTATCGGCCTAATTCGCCACGACATCTGATGGAGCACAAGACCATGAGCGAAGCCTCTCCGCGCCCAAACTCAGAGAACTCGATCAACTCGATCCTCAAAGTTTTTGTATCGCGCGCCTCCCAAGTCGTCTTCGGCAAAGAGCGGGAGATCCAACTGGCGCTCGCTTGCCTACTCGCCCGAGGACACCTTCTCATTGAAGATGTCCCCGGAGTTGGCAAAACCACGCTTGTTAAAACTCTCGCGAAACTGCTCGATCTGCCGGTCACTCGAGTTCAGTTTACCAACGACATGCTGCCCGCCGATCTATTGGGTGGAAGAATTTTCGACACGAAGACCGGAGACTTTCGCACCGTCTTGGGTCCTATTTTCAGCCACATCGTTTTGGCGGATGAACTCAATCGCGCCACACCGAAAACGCAAAGTGCATGCCTTCAGGCCATGGAAGAAGGCGAAGTCAGTATTGAAGGCCAAGTGCACAAGCTGCCAGATCCCTTCTTTGTCATCGCCACTCAGAATCCTCGAACACAAGTTGGAACTTACGCGCTCCCGGAATCACAGATTGACCGCTTCTTGATGCGAGTTGAATTGGGCTATCCCACGCCTCCCAGCGAACATCGCTTGCTTCGAGAAGGCCTGCAGTCGCGATCGAGCACTGAACAAGTTGCCAAGCTGGAAGCGGTATTTGACTCGGCGAGTTTGCGGCACCATCAAGCCTCTATTGAACGCGTTACGATCAGCGATGCCTTACTGAGTTATGTGCAGAGACTGGCTCTCCACACGCGCGCCGAGTCTCCAGCGGGACAAGGTCTCTCTCCTCGCGGAGCGATTAGCCTTGCGAAAGCGGCACGCGCGTGGGCCTACCTCGAGGGCCGACAGATGACCCTGCCGGAAGATGTGCAAGCTGTCGGCGTCGCGGTCATGGGTCATCGACTCAATCCCACCGAAGATCCAAGCGGCGAAACCGGTCGACGGAGAGCTGAAGATGCCCTCGCCAAAATCGCCGTCGTTTGACGTCTTTCATTCGGAGACTTTGAAGGCCGATAGTATCCGAGGCTGGCGCGCCTGGCTCGAAGAGCGAATGGCTCAACACCAACGCCTCTATATCGTTCCGACTCGATTCGGTATTTACTTTCTTGTGGCCAGTGTTTTGGTGATCTTGATTGGCGCCGCCTATCAAAACAACCTCGTCAACATCCTCGGCTTTTTCATGTTGGCCCTGTTGTTCATCGCGATGATCGCAACACACGAAAACCTAAAAGGTCTTCGCGTCGCTCGACTGGAAACAGCGGCCGGCTTCTCTGGCGAGCTGATGACTCTCAAAGTTCAGGTTCATAATTCCACAGCAACATCCAAATCGGGCTGCCAATTTTCGATTCGCGAATTTCCAATGCTCGAGGCGAGTGACCCTCGAGCCAAGGCGGAGGCGCGCACGGAGTCTCGTTTGCAGGCCGGAGTGCGCGCGCCCTCACGGGGCATTTACAAGATTGAACGAGTTCGCCTGTTTACGACCGCACCTTTCGGACTTTTCTACGTTTGGCTTTGGCAAAGAGTGGATACTCTAGTTGTCGTTTACCCTCGGCGACGAGGCGATCGAAGCTGGCAAGAGTCGGATGTTGGCCAAGAGTCCTCACTGCAAGCCTCACGTCAGCCAGGAGCTGAAGACTACTCTCATCATTCCCTCTACCAATCCGGCGAATCCCTGCAGCGGGTCGATTGGAAGGCTCACGCGCGAGGGCGCCCGCTTCTCACCAAGCACTACGATGAAGCGCGGACATCGGGAGTTCGACTGAGTTACCAAAGTCTCGTGGGTCTCAATCACGAAGAGAGGCTCGAACAACTTTCAGCCTGGGTGGATCAAGCCACAAAGTCTGGCCGCAGCTTTCAGCTCACCCTCCCCGACGGCCAAGTTGGCCCGGATCGCGGTCTGCTTTTCGCTCAAAGAGCGTGGTCGCTGCTCGCTGAGCAAGCTCCTGCATCGAGAGAAAACTCATGACCAACCGAGAGATCTGGGACCGCCCCTCCCAAGTTTGGTTGGTCGCTCTCCTTGCATTGAACTCGGCTTTGCATCTTGAGCTTTTACCGTTTTGGCTGATCTCGATCACCCTCGGAGCTTATGCTTGGAAGCTCGGACAACTTTACCGCGGCTGGCGGCTGCCGCCGAAAATCTTGCTATGGGCCGTGGGCCTCGTCAGCGGCATTCTGGTCTTTCGTGATTTCGGCACTTTGCTCGGCCATGAGTCCGCCGCGCGCCTGATTGTCGTTTTGATGTCTCTGAAGCTTCTCGAAACAACGCGCGAGCGAGACGCGATGTTTGCCGTCATCGCGAACTTCTTTTTGCTGATGACACATTTGCTGAATTCCCAGTCGCTTGCATCGACCGTCTTGCTTTTTCTCGACGCGGCCGCCATCACAGCTTTGATCTATTACATTCAATCTCCCGATCGCGGAGCCACTCGCCTGACATTCGCCAGCTTTGTTTCGACTCTTAAGCCCGTCTTGAAACTGCTCCTTCTCTCTCTTCCCGCGCTCGTGGTCATCTTTCTGCTCTTTCCACGCTTTCAACTTCGCCTGCCAAGCTTCCGCCCGCCGCCGTCAAAAGTCGGCTATAGCGAAGACGTTTCACCGGGGAGCATTCAGCAACTCGTGCAGTCCGATGAAGTGTCCTTCCGAGTGCGCTTTCTCAACGGTGTTCGGCCTTCGCCTGAATCGCTGTATTGGCGAGGCTCCGTGCTCTACGAGGGCGCAGGCTTAGAATGGTCTCCGCGCGGAGAGTATGAGTATGTTCCCATGGAGCTGCCAACGCCGCCAGAAGACCGACCGCTCATTGGCTACGAGGTCACTCTCGAGCCTTGGGCTGGGCGTTCGCTGTTCGCCATTCCTCGCATCGCTCGCTTTGAGTCGGGTACCGCCATGAATTCCTTGCGACCCTTCGTCTCGCAAGGGGGGACCTTACGCTTGTCGCTCCCTCGCTACGAGCGACTCGACTATCAAGCTTGGTCGATCCCCGAAGACGCAGCACCTGCAGAAGAACTTCCTTCGGCACTTCGCAAGCGAGCCCTTCGAGTCACAGCCGTTGATCTCGCGGTTCTGCGAGACATCATCAAAGAAATTGAACAAGTCCACCCTCGGCCAGCTCAGAACGCAGCCGAGGCCCAGGCCCGCATTGATGCGTGGTACGCGGCAAAGGGCTTTCGCTATAGTTTAGATCTGGGGCCGGAGCCGGCGCGAAATCTGCGCGATTTTTTGCTGAAGACACGCCTTGGTTTTTGCGAGCACTACGCGGGAGCCACCGCGCTTATGATTCGCGCAATGGGGTTTCCCGCTCGACTGGCGATCGGATTTCAGGGTGGCCGACTCAATCCTTTAGGCGATACCTATGCTGTTCGCAGCCGGGAGGCTCATGCATGGGTCGAAGTTTGGCATGCAGAGCGAGGCGAAAGCCAGCTCGGACGTTGGCGCACTTATGATCCGACGGCCGGGATCGCTCCTCTCCGATTGCAATTTGGGGGCGAAGCCTTTGACTTACCCGATCGAAATTTCGCCGGCGACTCCACGCTTGCTCGACAACTGCTCGCCGCACTTCAAAACCAGGGGCTCAGTGGTTTCTACTATCGCACACAAATGTATTTTGATTATGCGCAGATGAATTGGTCGCGCTTCCTCTTGGAGTACGATGCCGAGGGCCAGCGAGCCTTCCTCACTCGAGAGATCCAAATCGGCGGCTGGCGCATGCAACTGGGTACGCTTTTGAGCGCGGGGACCTTGGTGATCTTTGTGAGTCTTCCTCTCTGGCTCAGCTGGCGACGAAGAAAGTTGGTTCGGAAGGACCCTTGGCTGGAGGCCTTCGAAAGGTTCGAACATGAACTTGCAGCTCGCGGCTATAGGCGCCCGCCCGCTTGCGGGCTCCGCGATTGGCAATCCCATCTCGCGAAGCAGTTCGTGAACGCCAGTTCAGGTGAATTAAACTCGGCAACTTCAGCCCGAGAGAGTCAGATTTCCTCGCGAACACTTCCCTCTCAACAAGACAGCTCGACGATCGTCCTGGGTGCCTACGAGGAATTCATCGCCCACCAATACGGCGAATCGCGCGAGGCGGATCTGGAGCTTCTGCAACGAGCGCGGACCGCCGCCCGCCGGCTCCCACCCGCAGCCTCGCCACGCTGAGCGACAAGTTGCCGACGCCGATCCATGCACCAGAACATCCTCGGCACGGCGGATGCACAATCCAGTGTCTAACTGCAGGGACTGTTACGCTTCGCAATTGCCACGTCGTTCAAGCTGGCTTGCAAGCCCCCCACACTTACGGAGGACCCATCGATGCCATCACTTATTCGCAGCGTAAAGCGGAAGGATCTTGAGCCCCAGCAGATGCGCTACGCAACGGAGCATGAACGATGCGTGCTCTGCGATTCAAAACTTGAAGTCCGACATGAGGTTCAGCGTCGAATTACAGATGATCAGCGAATTGTTCAGGAAATCGCAGAATGCCCCAAGTGCCGGATCAAATGCCGAACAATTGAGCATAGCATGCAGTAAATCGGCGGTCGCCAAAGATGGCGCGTCAGCTGATCCCTTTGTCTTCGCCGACACCCGAGCCCTCGGGCTCTACCGTCAACCCTCTGACGCCGTCAAATTTCAAGACGGAATTCGACCTGAGGTTTTGCCTCGCTCGTGATCTCTCGCCCGGGCTTTAAGGGCTTCCTGGAATCCCACTTATCACCGGTCTCGGCGCCGATTTTCCCTCGGAATGAGTCGCCGGCACCTCGGCCACTGACATTCGCCGTCAAGCCGCTTCCCCCATTCACTTCGCCCTCAAATTCTGGCAAGGTTCACTGACGCGACCGTCTTGACCTTTGAAAACAGGAGCCAAAGACTTCGGAGGCCTGGGTTTGGCCCAGGCGAACCGAAAGGTGGTGTCAGGTGCCGAAGGGTTGTGATGCCCCTTTGTTCCTAGGTTTCAGACTTGCGGGTTGAGTCGTGCCATCAGAATCTTAAAAGTCCGGATCAAGAGCACGGATCGGAAGTACGAATTGACCAGAGAGAAAGCTCGTAAAAATGTGTCTGTGAAATCCAACGTGGGAAGTTCAATGTGGATGAATTCACGAGGTGAAGCCAATGTCCCAATTTAGTTCAACAATCGCCCCGCCATCCAACTGCTCCGTCGACACCAAGATGGCTCATAACCCGATGGCTCTTCGGTCGAGGCTCCTCGCAATGGCATGCAGAGCGCTGAAGCGAAGCTTCAGCCAGACCAACATGAAGCTGATGCTCGGCGCGAGCTTGAGCTGCTTGATCAGTGTGGCCTGGGGAGCACATGCGGAAGCCCAGACACCGAAAGCCGCGAATCAAAAAGCTACCAAAGGAGGCAAGAACGTGAACGTCGTCATCGAAACATCAATGGGGAAAATCGAAGTGGAATTGAATTCCGAGGCCGCGCCGAAGACCGTGGCGAACTTTTTGTCTTATGTTGACAAAAAGCACTACGACGGCACGATCTTCCATCGCGTTATTCCCGGCTTCATGATTCAAGGCGGCGGAATGGATGCCAACATGAAGGAGAAATCCACGGGCGAGCCCATTAAGAATGAAGCGACCAACGGTTTGAAAAATGATCGCGGAACACTCGCGATGGCTCGGACCAATATCGTCGACTCTGCGACTGCGCAGTTCTTCATCAACGTTAAAGACAATGCGTTTCTGAACCATAAAGCCCCCAATCCGCGCGAATTCGGCTATGCCGTTTTCGGGAAAGTCACCAGCGGCATGGACGTCGCGGACCAAATCGTCGCGGTTCCTCGCGGACGTAAGGGCCCGCACGACGATGTTCCCGAAACTCCGGTCAACATCATCGGCATTCGACGCAAGTGAGCCCGAGGGCGCCCTCATCGGCGCCCCAGAACGGCGCCAACTGCGCTCTCGAACACTAAGGATCTCAGCGACGTGGAAGAATTCATTCAGTCGACCTTCATGAGCCTCGCCTACAATCCCATCGCGGTGTATGCCGCGACCTGGGCCTTCATGTTAGCCAGTGCTGTCGGC
>CANHQR010000080.1 GCA_947462815.1 Pseudobdellovibrionaceae bacterium | reverse complement strand
TCACGACGGCTGAGCTGATCACGCTGCTCGCACGAGAAAAGCTCGCTGCGCTGCGACCCGCGCCAGCGCGAAAAGCCACGGCGCCACCCAACCCGCATCAGCGCTACATCCCGCAAGAACTCCGCCGTGAATTGAAACAGAGAGCTCAACACGCCTGCGAAAACTGCGGTTCCCGCTACGCGCTCGAGATCGACCACATCCGGCCTTTCGCGCGTGGGGGCCCAAGCACCCCTCGCAACTTGCGCGCGCTTTGTCGCGCCTGCAATCAGCGCCGCGTGCTGAGCGACGTGCGCTGAGCGAGGCGCACTCATCAGCGACGGGCCATCAGCGACGCGCACTGAGCCGCGAATGACCCACGACGCGCACTGAACAGCACGCACTGAATAGGTTGAACTGACCAGCGCTCGCTCAGCGAAGCGCACTGAGCCGCGACGACTCATCAAGGACTAACTCCTCGTCCAGATCTTCTGAAGAACGATGAACTTCAAATCCGAGCGACGGGGGAGTCCAAAACGCGAGTTTCCATATGGAAAAGGCCGCATCTCGCCACTTGGGTGATAGCCGCGGCGTTGGTACCATTGGATCAGTTCTTGCCGCAATTGAATGACGGTCATCTCCATGCCTCGTGTGCCCCACTGATCACGGCACCAAGCTTCGGCACGATCCAAAAGCTCGCGGCCAAGGCCGCTGTTCTGATGATGAGGTGAAACGGTCAGCATTCCGAGGTAAGCCATGTCATTGTCCAAGCGTCGCAGGTTCACGCAGGCCAGAAGCTCGTGACCTTGCTCGAAGAGCAGAATCGTCGACCGGCCATCTTTCGGCAGAAGTTCCTGCAAGGCTTGCAGATCGACCCTTTGCCCATCGAGCAAGTCGGCCTCGGTGGTCCAAGCTCGACCGGCTTTAGACGATTCGCCTCGGTAGGCGGCATTTACGAACTCCACGAGGCGAGGCAGGTCCTCAGGCGCGTAGGCCTCGCGTAAATGCCGACTCATCTTCATTTCATCCATGGCGTTGTCTCATTTTGAGACAATCATCGTAGAACATCTGAACTGTCCGCTTCAACTTTTAACTGTCTCGTTCCGATATGTGATCTGATGCTTCGACGCCTTCAGCAGGTCCTCATTGTCACCGTCTGGCTGAGCAGCCCTTTTGGTTTTGCTCATGCAATGACCGGTGGTGCTGCGCCTGTGGCGGCGGCGGCGGGAGCTGTGGCACCTGGAGCCGGAGCCGCAATCGCGCCGGCCAACACCGCGCCCACTGAGGTCGGCATCGGCGACATTTCCGGCGGAGGAAGCGCAGGATCCGGGCAGCCCACCGTCGGTGGCGGAATGACGGCGCAGCTTCCGGTCGCCAACACGCAGCCGACGACAACACAGCCTGCTGCCGCAGTGCCAGGCATGATAGCTCCGTCTTCGGCTGCAATGTGGCTGCAGTTTTGCGCCATGATTTCGCAGGGACTGACGAATAGCTTGATGATGCGAGGGGACTCGCCCGAATCGAGAAGGATTCGCGAGATTCGCGATGCCGCCGATCGAGCGAATGACGAAGCCGGTTGGCGGCCTGATGATCGATATCGGGGTGAAGAAGCGCTGCGCTTAGGGCGTGAGGCCGAGGCTGCTTTCGGACGCGGCTGCCACCAGTTCATTCGCGTGCAAGGCGATCAGGTGGAGCTCGGGCCTTGGGGTCGGACACTGCTGAATGAAATTGAAAATCATCGTGAGGTTTACCAGCGCGAAGAGGCCGACTTGAACTTGTACTGCCCAGGTTTCGGTCAGTTCAATGAGGCGCGACGTACTCATTTTCGCGTGTGGATGTTTATGTCTATGGCCTCGGCTGAGTCGAGTTGCAATCCCGGAACGACGGCTCAGGCGGTGAACGGTCAAGCCACGGGACTCTTTCAGCTCGAGCCTAACGCCTGCCCCGGAGAAACCAATCAATCGCTCCTCAATCCGCATGTGAACTCGCGCTGCGCGGTGGGCCGGCTGGCCCGCGAGCTGAGAGGCCGTGACACCTTGATGATTGGTCGGGTGCGAAATGCGCGCGGGGGCACGCAGAGCGGAAGCTACTGGGGGGTTTTGCGTAATGACGACCAGAATTCTGCAAGAGGCTGTGACATCATTGGCGCCTGGAAGACCCGATCGCTGATGTGTCAGTTCAATGGCTGCCAAGTCGGAGGTCGAAAAACCGCGGAGTGCGAACGTGTCGATCAATTGCTCGGCGGTAATCGCTGCGTGAACAACCGCATTGTGCCTCGCTGATCAGCGGGTCCAGTTCTTGAGCGTTCCTTTTTTGCTCAGCTGACATTTGCCTCGTGATTTGATTCACTTCTTAGTGCTCGGCGATCGGCTCGATCGCACATTCTTCAACGGACAGGACGGACCACATGAATAAAATGGATTCGATTCAATTCAGACTTCCGGCAGTGTGGAAAAACAGCTTACGCATGGTGCTGGCGGGCATTGGTCTTCTCGCCGTGTTGAGTATGAGCGCCTGTGCTTCCTCGTCGAAAACGGCCAGCGGTTGTGGTGACTCTTGTGCGATGAAACAAGAGCACACGCATGCGGCCGAATGCAAAGAGGGTCAGTGCCCGATGAAAAAAGCTGCGGCAGGTGCGACAGAGTCGAAGGCTGATTGCCCCTGCCAGAAGTCGAAAGCTGAACAGCCCGCCGGCTGATTCAGACTCCTCGAAGGAGCCAAGTCTCATATAAATCAAAAGCCCTCGACAGAAGTCGGGGGCTTTTTCGTTGGAGCCCGGAGCTCTTCGCGCGCAAGCCAGACTCGAGGTGGCCTCGGTCTTTGCCGAAGAGTAGAGGACGACTTGTGCGCCGTGGCCTTAGGGAGGTCCAGCCTTGAAAACCTGGATTGATAAACTCATCGATTCCTTGGGACTTGAGAGTGAAGACGGCGAGCGCCGTCGGAAGAAGAAGCCCGAACTCAGCGATGAGCGTGCGACATTACTCTATCTCATCGACGTCTATTCCAAGCACCTCGTCGAGATCGAAGGTCATCCTGTACGTAAAACGCGCGAAACCTTTGATGAGTTCGCACGCGAGCTCTTGCAGCCCACAGCCAAGGTGGATCCGGAAAAGCTCTTGTTCCGCCTGCGACAGTTTGTTTCAACCTATCGTGTCGATGAGTACACCTACGTTCGCAAGACTTTTGAGGATTTCAAAGGTATTCTGTGGGATTTCGTCGATCATCTTGCGGAAGAAGCACGAGTTGAGCACGTCGCGGATAAAGATGTTCTTTCACATCTTCGCCAGCTCAAGGAGGCCGTCGAGAGCGAGTCGATCGATATACTCCGAACCAAGTCGCGAGAGTTCATCGACTCCTACGTTGAATACCAGACGAAGAAGGATCAGCGTCGTTCGAAGCGCATGACCTCGATCAAAAAGAATCTCGATACGGTGAAAAAGCGCCTTGTCGAAGCCGATCGTGCCGTGCACACGGATCACCTGACGGGAGCGTTCAATCGTAAAAGCTTTGATGAGCGTGTTAAACAATCGATCAGCCTGCAGGCTGTGAGCGGCGGCAATGTCACGCTTTGCATGCTGGATATCGATTTCTTTAAAAAGATCAACGATACCTACGGTCATGATATCGGTGACTTTGTTCTCAAGGAATGTGTCCGTGTGCTGCAGGAATCCTATGGACGTCAGTCAGATTTTGTCGCGCGCATTGGTGGCGAGGAGTTTGCGATCATTCTCCAAGATCATGCGCTGGAGCACGCTGTGAAACGTGCCGAGGAAGTTTTTGCACGCATTCGCCGCGAAGCCTTTATTCATGAAGACAAAGAACTTCGTTTCACGATTTCGATGGGCATCGCGCAACTTGTGGCTGGCGAAACCGCGGATCAGTGGATCAAGCGCGCCGATCAAGCATTGTATGACTCCAAACACGGTGGACGCAACAAATGGACGGTGTCCACGGGACCTGTCGTCATCAAAGCGGCTTGAAGTTCTGCTGATCTGTTGAAAACTTTGAAATTGAGCTTCGGTCTTTAATTTCGGTGGTGTTCGTGGCATCAACGGCTCAAGATGAATACCTCTCATAAACCTTGGGCCGAAAATGTCTGATACCCCGTCGCACTCTCTAATTTATTGGTTCACTCAGGATTTGCGGATCACAGGTAATCCGTCGCTGCAATGGATTCGACGACATCGTAATAACTGCCCTCTGCTCGCGGTCTTTGTGTGGCCGAAGGGGAGGTCAATCTCGGCACAGGCTTGGCTCGCTGAGGCTTTGCTTGATCTGCGAAAGAGTTTGGCCGAGGCGGCGATCGAATTTGTCGTGCTTCGCGATGGTTCGCTGAGCGCTTGGGATCGTCTGCTCCAAGCCTGGCCCGCTCAGGAGCTGGTGGCGATGAGCCCTCACAACGATCGCGATCGCGGGGAGGTTCTCAGGGTCGCTGAGGCGCATTTTGGGAATCATCTCACCCTCTTGGCCGATGATAACCTTCTACCCACAGAGACCTTGGAGCCATGCAAATTGTTGGCGCATTCGGCGTCGAAGGCTTCGCCGGGCGCGAATCGGCTACCTTCGTTCACAATGTTTCGACGAATGACCGAAGCCGCGTGGTCCGAAGTTGTCAACTCGCTCAAGTCCGAGCTGCCCGACCTGAGGGACGCCCGTTTCGATGCAAACCTTCGAACTTCGGTGACCTCGCTGAAAGCGGATCAAGGGTTGATGAGCGAGAGCGAGTTGCAGGCGATCGCTGCTCATGGTCCGCGTGCCTTTGGTTTGCGGGGTGGGGAGACGGCAGCTTGTGCACGATTGCGTTACTATTTCTGGGAGCTCGATCAGCGTGATGCGAATCACGCGCTCTCGCCGCAAGGACTTCGAGTTTATCAGGAAACTCGAAATGGGATGCTGGAGCGAGATGACTCGTCAAAGTTCTCGCCGTATTTGAGTTGGGGATGTCTGTCTCCTCGACAGATCGCTCGAGAGCTCATCAACTTTGAACAAGATCGTGTCGCCAACGATTCGACGCAGTGGTTTTGGCAGGAGCTTCTGTGGCGCGAGTACTTTCGCTGGCTGGCCAAAGTCAGTGGGCCTCAGCTGTTTGAGCTCGATGGTGTTCGGCCGTTTGGCTCGGCCCAAAATCTTAACCAGAATTTGGCCCAAAACCCTGTCTGGAGTGAGGATCGTGTCGCCTTTGCGCGCTGGCGGGAAGGGCGAACTGGTGTAGACTTTGTCGATGCCAATATGCGTGAGCTTGCGCAGACGGGATGGATGTCGAATCGCGGCCGACAGAATGTTGCCAGCTACTTGGCGAAAACCCTACGTATCAATTGGACATGGGGGGCGCAGTACTTCGAAGATGCGCTGATTGACTCGGATCGACCTAACAATTGGGGAAACTGGATGTATTTGGCTGGTGTGGGGACAGACCCGCGGGACCGAGTCTTTAATATCGAACGACAAGCTGAAATGTACGACACGACGGGCGCCTATCGACAGCGCTGGTTGAAGCCCTAGGTCGATGTCGATGCCTCAACCAATGTCGGATTCGATTTTTGGGAAGGTTCAAGCGATCTCTTCGATGCTGTTCTTGGGCGTCGATCAAACCGGCGCAATTCGGCCGAAGTCTCGAAAGTCCCAGCGAGGTCCGAGGAAGTCTGTCGCTGCTGATCAAGCTCAACCCTTGCCGTGCTGCTGGCTTATTGGCTGTGACATCGAGTTTGGCGAGCTCGAAGATTTCAACTCCTCATCGATTCAGTCCGTACTCGGCTCTCGGAATAACTTGAGCATTGCGGTCGATGTCGTTTTGGGTCTACCTCAATCGCATCCGCAATCCTGGCGAAGTGCCATGGCGAAGGCCGCTCGGCAAGACCGCTTAGGTCGAGATGCCGCTGAAAAGTTTTTCGAAGAATTGGCAAAAGATCTACCACCAGGTGACTCAGGACATCGTCGTGTCGATCGAAAAGTCGGCGCGATGTCTGTGTTTCAGGCCAAGCCTTATCAGCGAAATGTGCAGACCGGGACCTATCGGATCTGGCGTGATTTGGGGAGAGACCCTGATTGGTTCACCGCGCCGGAAATTGAAAAGCGTGCGACAGGTGTTCCGCTCTACGAGGCTTATCCGAGTTTCATCTGGCAGACGCTGCTCGGCTTTCGAAGGCGAAGTCCTGAGTTTCTCTCCAGCTGGCTTCGTTCGCAAAGGAGCTTGAAATTGAAATGGTCGGCCTCGCATCAGCGACTCGTGGAAAAATCGACCGATCATGCCGATGCCTTCGTCGTTGCCCTCGCCCTCCGTGAGGCCTATGCCAATGGAAACCTCCCTGACTCATGTGAATGCCATCCCGAGGGGTGGATTTTGGGTGTTCCGCGCGACTCAAATTGAGACGATCTGCAAGGTGCTTCATGCGAGAGTCGAACTCGGCTTAGCAAAGAGCGGGCTGCCGAAGTTTTTGACAGGCCAGTGTCTCGCCAACATCTGCAAGCTTTCAAGCCAAGTGTCGGCCGAGACAAACTGTGCGCACTTTGATCAGAGCATGCCGAGTGCTTGAGCGTCGCACTCCGGTCAGCTTCTCGTAATGCGATTTCAGCTGGGCACGGTCTTGCTTAAGCGTAGAGAGGCATGAAAGCCAAAGTCTCTCTCTCCCGATCTCTTCTCCTTCTCAGCATGTGGTCCACCAACCTCAGCGCTCAAGATCTCCAAGTTCACAGCAGCGTTCGCATCGATCCACTTCAGCAAAGCCTCCACTTTGAGACGAGCGACTTTGGTGTCGCCCGCACTTATTCCAGCCAGTCCAACTTCGTTGGACTCTTCGGCGTCGGCTGGTGCAGTGAGTTGGATGTGCGAGTCGAGATCTACATCGACCAAAGCTATCGCCTGAGGGGGTGTGATCCCCAAGATGGGCGAAGTCTCGATCCGCGCGCGGCGGACTCGGGACTGCAAAAAACTGTGAGCGGGTTTGAACGAACGCGGGCCGATGAGGCCCGCGAAGTTTTTTCAGCGCAAGGCGATTTGTTGCGTATCGAGAATCGCCGCTTTGGACGCCTTGAATTGCGAAGATCCACAATCCAGGAGCGCTCTCGATGGGCACTTCGTATTGATAATCAGCCCGAGCTTCGGCTTGACTTGAATGTGGAAGGCCGAGTGCAGAGCTGGGACTCGATGCAATTCACCTATAAAGGCGACGAGCTCATCGGCTGGCAGCAAACAGGTCGGGAGCGAGTTGAATTGGCGTACGATCGCTGGTCGAATCTGCGCCACTGGTCGAAGTGGACGCCGACACAGCGGGAAACCGGGGAGATCGACTACGATCTCCCGCGCGACGAGGTGAAAGCCTTCGTTCGCGAGGTCGGAGCCCATCGACAAGAACTGCGGATTCGGCGAGTACCGGCCAATAATCAAGAAAAGATCTTGGAGTGGAAGCGGGGTTCGGAAACGAACCCCGCGCGCATTTTATACGACAACATCAAGGGGCCTCTCGATGTTCGCGGCTCGGCTCAAGCTCTCGAGAGCTTGCTGGAGCAAATTCGGGAGCCCCGATCCTCTTTGCGCCGCCCAACTGATCCTATCACCACAACAAGGAAGGAGTTATGAAGTCGATGAATTTCAAAGAACCGAATGATGAGAAGCTCAATCTCGCGGGTTTCCTGTTGGTCTCGATCTTAGGCCTCGCGGCTGGAGCTGGCATTGGCTTTGGCTCTGGATTTGGATTTGGATTTGGATTTGGATTAGAGCAGGAGTTTCAAGTCCAGCCTCGTCATCCGATGAAGGCCGATACATCTTCAGCCTTACGAGGAACTTGGATTCCATCCCGTGCTGCAAAGGAGAAAGGTTCGCCGAGCTTCGGGTCCAGTCTTCGTGGTCTTCGAGGGCCGGATTCGATTCCCTCAGCGAAAGAGTTCAGCCCAAAGCCTCTGCGTCCATCCAAGGAGGAGATTCAGCCTCAGCCTGCATCGCCTCCTCAGCCCTCGCGAGATCGAGCGACTCCAAAAGGTCAGGTCCGCGTCGCGGTGATCGATACCGGAATTGATCACCAACATCCGGAGCTCGCCGCGTACATCGAAAAAGAGTCGGCCTGGGACTTCGTGAGTGGCACGGCCGGAGCTGATGATCCTCACGGGCACGGCACACACATCGCGGGCCTCATCGTTCGCGAGGCTAAAGTGCAAAATCTGAAGCTGATTCCACTACGTTATTATGCCGAAGGCTTAAGCGGAGGCGACGCGCTTCGCTTTTCGGTTCGAGCGTTCTATCGAGCCATTGCGTTGAAGGTGGATGTGATCAACTATTCCGGCGGCGGGGCGCGCCCCAGCCGCGAAGAGCTCGAAGCCCTCCGAGCCGCGAACGCCGCTGGAATTCTGGTCGTCGCGGCGAGCGGCAACGAAGGCAGCGATGCGGATCAGGCACCCTTTTATCCGGCTTCCTATGGATTGCCGAACTTGATCTCGGTGACCGCGACGAACGCCGCTCGTGAGTTATTGCCGACCAGCAACTGGGGACGTGCCAGTGTCCAGCTGGCGACCGCAGGTGAAGATCTCCTCTCGACGCTTCCGGGTGGTCGAGAAGGGAAGATGACGGGCACCTCGCAGGCAACAGCGCGAGCGACAGCCGCGGCTGTTCGCCTGATCGCTGAGCTTCGCACACAAAATCTCGACACCAGTCCAGAGATGGTGCGGGCGGCCCTCGAAGTGAGCGGTACGCGAGAGCCAAGGCTCGCGGGGCGAACGGCGAACGCGCGCTTCTTGGATCAAGAGCAAGTGCTCCTTCGCCGTGAGGCGGGATGGCAACGGGAGCCTTCGGGCATCAGCCTCAGTCAGTGGCGCGCGGTCATCGAGAAAAGCTCTGCGGTGCGCCGCGCTCGAGACGTCCAGCAGGACATCGCCAGATCTCATTGATCCGACTCGCTCGAAGGCCTAGGATGAGGGCGGAGGTTGCATGCAGAGCACGTCGCTGTCATCGTCAGGGCCTTCCGGATTTCTCCGCTCCACACTTCTCGATACTAATCGTATTCGCGAAATACTCGATAGCGAAGCTCCCATCGTACTTCTGTTTATCGTGATCGTAACTTGGATTGGCTACAAACTCTTCCTGCGCAAGGTCTCGCGCGAACGCCACAAGATCTTTCAAACGCATTTTAAAAACTTGAGTCTCCATGCCGGGATTGCGATCGCACTTTATGCGGCCTACTCGAGTTTGGCGTGGGCCTCGGCTGAGGGCTGGTCGTCGCCCACCACCACGGCCTATGTGGGCTTAGCGGCGATCGCGTGGGGACTGACAGTCTTGGTGAAGTCGCTGCGAATTATCGCCTACGAGTATTTGTTTTTCACCAGCATGAAGGCGGGTGTGCCGCTGCTTTTGGTGAACATGCTGACGTTAATTTTTTCTCTGATCGCGACGGCTTGGTATTTGACCTCTATTTTCCGTTTGGATCTGACGCCTATTCTCGCCACCAGTGCGGTGCTCTCCATCGTTCTCGGCTTGGCCTTGCAAGACACCATTGGCAATTTGTTTGCGGGAGTGTCGCTGCAATTCGACAAGCCCTTTGAGCTGGGAGATTGGATCGAGGTTCGAAGTGGCGGCGATCGCATCGTCGGCCGAGCGGAGGAGATGAGTTGGCGTTCGGTCCTCCTTAGAGCCACGACAGATGAACTGATCACGCTTCCCAATCGCTGGCTGGCGCAGGCGCAGATCATCAATTACGCCGGTCGAGCTGTACCACCACTTCGTCAACAAAGTTTTCGCGTGCCACACACGGCACCTGTGGCAATCGTGAAGTCGGCTTTGCTCCGCGCGTTTACGGGGCAGCCGGGTGTTTTGGCTGAGCCGCCTCCAGCTGTGCTCTTGATGGAGACCACAGAGAATTTTCTTCTTCTCAAAGTCTTCTATTGTGTCGAGGACTACGGCACGCAGTTCTCTGTGGGTGATCGTTGCTTGGAACAAGCGCTTGTGAATTTGCGCGAGGTGGGTGTGGAATTGGCAAAGCCTCAGCTTGAAGTCCGCGCAGAATTCCGCCCTGAAGCAAAGGCCTGAAGGAAGGGTTTGAGCGCAGCCTCATGATTCAGCTGAGTTCGCCTGCGGGCGGGAGGAAGTCGATGTCTTCACGTGAAGTCTATGTGGTCGGTGGTGCTCGCATTCCATTTGTAAAGTCGATGATGGATTACTTGGGAGTAAAGTCCCAGGATTTAATGACGGCATCACTGCTCCACCTCATTCGGCACTTCAAACTCGAGGGCCAACGGATCGGGGATGTCGCCTTGGGTGCGGTGATGAATTCGTCCTCAAATTGGAATCTGGCGCGCGAATGTGTGATGGGCACCCCCTTGCATCCCCACACCTCGGCTTTCAATCTGCAACGGGCTTGCGGCACGTCTTTAGAAGCAACGGGCCTGATTGCCTTGAAAATTGCAGCGGGCCAAATCGAATCGGGTATCGCTGGAGGTGTCGACACCAATTCCGATTTACCGATCGAGGTCGCCGAGTCTCTCGCCGCAAAACTCATTGCGCTGAATCAAGCTCGTTCGTTGAGTGAGCGTTTGGCAATCTTGGCAAGCCTCAGGCCCGGTGACCTTAAGCCGCGGTTGCCAGCTGTGGTGGAGCCGCGCACGAAGCTCTCCATGGGGCAGCACACAGAAAAAATGGTGAAGGAGTGGAAGATTTCGCGCGCGGATCAAGATGTGCTGGCTTTGGCTTCGCATCAGAGGGCAGCTCGCGCTTACGACGAAGGATTTTTCAACGATTTGGTGTTTGAGTTCCGCGGCCTCAAGCGCGATCGGCTCGTGCGCGGCGATACGACGCTGGAGAAGCTCGCGAAGCTCAAGCCCGCCTTTGATCGAAGTGAAGCAGGCACGCTGACCGCGGGGAACTCTTCGCCGCTCACCGATGGCTCGGCCGCGGTGCTGCTCGCGAGTGCGGAGGAGGCCAAGCTTCGCGGCTGGCCCAAGCTCGCGAAGTTCGTCGATATGGAAGTGGCGGCGGTTGATTTCGTCGAAGGTGAAGGCCTTCTCATCGCGCCGGCCATTGCCGTGAGTCGGTTGCTTCAGCGACGTGGACTCAAGCTTCAGGACTTCGACTTTTACGAGATTCACGAGGCGTTCGCGGGCCAAGTGCTGTGCACGCTTCGCGCATGGGAGTCGCCCGATTACAACCAGCGTGTACTCGGCCGCTCGACGCCTTTGGGCTCGATCGAGCGCGCGAAGATGAATATTAACGGCGGCTCGCTGGCACTCGGACATCCCTTCGCCGCCACAGGTGCACGCTTAGTCGCGTCACTGGCGAAGACTTTGTCACAAGCGGGGTCGGGGAAACGTGGGCTGATCTCGGTGTGCACGGCCGGCGGCATGGGTGTCGCGGCGATTTTGGAGAGCTAGCCCGGGCTCTCGCCATCGTCGATAATTCGCCATCGCGAATTTCTTGCGCCGATGAGGTTGCCGACGGCCTTTTGGGCGCTACGGAACCCTTGAAGATACCTTTTCCGAGGAAAGGCTCGCTTTGGGTGTCGCGCTGTTGCGCCTTCTTATGGCCTCTTTTTTGAAGCCTTAAGCGATTCGACGACCATCACATTTTTGAACGAAGTCTCAGGAGAAAAATATGACTGCTTGCCCAACTGATTCAAAAAGATCCATCGCAAGTTGTCTCGCGGCTTTTGCTCTGACTTGTGGTTCTGCATCCGCGACGAATCGAACAGTCGAAGTTGGTGCGCAGAAGATTCCGATTGAGGGCTTTAGGCTGGATCGGAGAATCGAAAACGAGCAATTCGATGTGGCCTCGAGGGATCGTTGGCCCGCGTCCTCCAGGTCTCATGATCAATATGTTGGAGTGACCGGCCGGGAATTTTGCTACCGCTTACAATGTTAATGAATCACTGACAAGCTGTCGTTTACCTCCCATGTTTCTGGTGCTTTGGGTGGCTTTCCACCAAGCGAAGAGTGGGGTCTGATCTCGT
>CANHQR010000079.1 GCA_947462815.1 Pseudobdellovibrionaceae bacterium | reverse complement strand
TGCTGTGCTCATTGAGAGAGTCGACTGTTTCCAGGCCGTTAATTGCAGTTCCGGAAGCAGAACAAATCGTGATAATCGGGAGATGCTGAGCATGTTGACTCCTGTGGGTAAAATTCTGTGTGGTAACAAAATCTTACCGACCAAGAGCCGCCTCTGCTCAGCACCTTACTGACGCGCCACATCCCACCGCGAAACGTGAAGAACCCAAAGAGACCACCCCTAAGGGTGGTCTTTTGTTTTTTTTGAGTGTCAGGTGTCACGGACTCCGAACCTTGGATCAATCCGTCGTGGTTCGACCCCAATGCCATGAAGGCATTTCGGCGCGACCCTTCAGGGGAGCCCGCGGGGCTGAAGGCGGGAGGGTCCGAAGCCATCCCGTCAGCCCGACCCTTCCATCTTGAAGGCTTCGGCAAGCTTCGACGACTCAACCCCGCTTGAGGTGCAGGAGGAATCGATGCCCCGCAAGAAGACAAAGGGGAATGGCCAGCAAGAGGTAAGTTCCAAGAAACCAATCTTGAAAGGCATCGAAGCGGCCTAAGCCCAGGACCGTGGCGAGAAACGTGGTCAACGCCACGATGCTGACGCCGAAATTCAGAAAACAAAACTGCACGATGTTCGCTCGGGACAACGTCCCGATCCCGGCGCGCCATTTAGTTCTCAAAAAGCAGACCAGGGATACAGGGAGAGCAATGGGGAGGAGCAGGCCAAATGCCGATACAACAAAAGTGCCCGCCAGAATACTCAACGCAATCATCAGGTCTTTCATCCACGAGTTTTCGGTTTTTTTGGGTTCGCTCGACATAGGGGCTTTCCCTCGCCGCTTGCCGACTCCCGGGAATTGAGGGACTTGGCTCAATTCATTAGGCCTCGCGGAGTTAAGTTTTATTTTGACCTGAATGCCGTGGCTTACATTCGTGGCTGGCTCGTTGATAATGAAAGAGGTTGGAGTGGCTTGCAAGACTATCCCGCCACATGATCCGCAAGTTCATCGTCGAAATCGGGAGCCGAGTGCTCGAATCTTAAGCCTGCAAGGTGGTTCAAAATGATCCAATACCCGATGCACTTTACGACTTTCGCCCAAGCCTCTCAGGGGAGTGCGACAACTTGGAACACTTGGGCGCAGGCGCATCCCGAGCCTGTGATCATGGCGATTCCACCTGAGTTTCAAGGGCCGGGAACAGGTTTGAGTCCGGAAGATCTCTACGCGATGGCTTTGCAAAATTGCTTTGTGGCGACCTTCAAAGTCTTTGCTGAAAAATCCAAATTCAACTTTGAGAAGATTTCTGTCCAAGCCGTCCTGGACGTGGATCGAAACGCGGAGGGAAAGCCGTTCATGGCTCGGATCAAACTCCGAGTGAGTCTCTCGGGTGTGGCTCAGGAGGCGACCGCGCAGCGTCTTCTTGAGAAGGTTTCGCAAAACTGTATGATATTGAATTCGGTGCTCTCTGAGAAGTCGTTCGAGTTCGAGATTCTTTCGAGCTGACGCAAAGGTCATCTTAAGTATTGGATGGTCGAAGTGCGAGGGCCTCGAGCACCTTGGCGGCGGTCCACGTGAAGGGACTTTCGCTTCGATAGCGAATTCCATCGAAGCGTCCTCGATCATCAAACACTTCGGAGAGAAATCGTCCATCTTCCATTTTCGCGAGCGCCACGAGGCATTGATCGCCGCGAGCTCGATCACCCTGCGAATAGCAGATCGCGGCTGACTCCGCGATGATCCAACCCCACTTTAAACCATCGTGGTAATGCCGAAGTCCGACGGCTTGAGTTGTCCAGCTCACTTCGGACCTCGGGTAGTGAGGTCGAATCGGTAAGCCGGGTGAAGTCATCCAAGGTGAATCCTGAAGCGCGGACCAGAGTGCGGAGGACCCGCCGAGAAGATTTTCACGAATGAGAAGCGCATGACTATCGAGAGAAACTTGCTGGGCATCGGGAAACTCGGGACGGAGCCCTGAGGCGAGCGGGGCGAATTGGCGAGAGATGCCGTCGCGAATTTCACTCGTGCTCGGCCGTCGCCCAGCGTTCCTCAGCCCGCTTTGCTCAAGCCACTCGGCCGCTTGAAGGTGCAGGAGCTGCGTGTGGAGCACGAGGCCTTGTCGTCGCGCTGAGTCTTGCCAGTCCGCGAAGGCTGGTTGGTGCAAAAGAGCCGGATGAATTGGACTTCTTGCGGGCTCGTAGAATTTCCAGATTGCATCCAAATGTGTTTCGGAGATCGGGAAGGCGCGATGGGTCGCTTGAGCGAAGTCTCGAGTCGCGCGAATCAACAAGAGCCCTGAGTCGAAGGCCGGAGTGCCGTGTTCGCCGAGGTACTCGGCGCGAAGTTCGTTGCGTTGATAATCGAAGGCTCTCGGGTGAACACGCTCCGGGAGCCCACGAAGCGCGGTGGCACTCAACACGCGGAGTTTGGGATCGATGACGTCGAGCCCGCGAGGGGCCATACCTTCAGGACTGAGGTGGCTCAAGAAAAGTTGAATCTGAGCTTCGACGATCTCGGTAAATCCCGCTGCGATGAGTCCCGGAACGGAAAAACAGAAGTCTCTGACCCACAAGGTGCGAAACTGGTGGCCCCCAGCTGCGAATAAAGCACCGCGGGATGTTTGAACTAGGTTGGCCTCGAGGGTGAGCTGGGCTTTCCGTCGCAGCGTCGACAATAGTAGCTCGTCGTCATGGTCGCGACTTGATTCAGAATGAAGGCGCCGTCGGTCTGTATTCATTGTCGAACCCCATGTTCTTGGGAGAGATTTGAAGTCGTTGCCTGAATCGCACGAATTGCTCGATGAAAATCGCCTCGAAGAGCGACGATTTGATGTTTTACTAAAATTTACCCCGGCTCGTTAGGGAAAATTGAGCTGTCTCAAATTGCATCTTGAAGTGAAGAGAGGAGTGCGAATAGTTTTCGAGTTGTCAGTCGAGCAGAGCGGTGACAGCGAGATCGCCTGAGAGATCGCGTGAAAAATTCCTTGAAGCCGTGCTCAAAAATTTTTGGAGGTTTGCTATGTTGGTGCTGAAATCTTGGTCTTCGGATTCGAACACCGTCGGCCCACGACGCCGTCGAGGTGCCCTGCGTGCCGTCTTGCTGGCCATGGTCTTAATGAGTGCGATGACCGTGGGTTCGGTACACGCCGAAATCTCGAGCGAGGCTTCGGCTTCGCCGACCGCGGACCGGGCCGAGGAGTTGAAAACGAAGATCCTGACTTTGGCTAAAAAGTTCCAAGGTCAAGGTGATCCGGACGGTCGTAAGCAGCTCCAGCTGGATCGCTTGGTTCGTGAACTCCTCCGCGTGAAGCCGCAACCGCCCATCGCCGAGAGACTGCATCTCCTCTACGGCCCTTGGCGCCAGGTCTGGGGTCCCTACGAGTATCGCCGTGGAGACCGTAGCGTGGATCCAACTTTGGATCCAAAGAACATCGTTCAGGTCGTGTTTCCTGGCGGTTACTACTATAATGTGAATCCCAACCGCGATGAGAACTTGGTTCGCGAAGACATCACGCTCTTGCGGGGCGAGTTCCGCCTCAGCGCCACGGATCCTAACGGCCTCGACGTGCAGTTCACGAATCTCCGTCGCGTCGATCTCGCCATGTGGCAAACGCTTCGTTTGAGCCAGATGCCCGCGCTGTCAGAAGCTGGGCAGCTCAGAGGCGAGCGCACAGTTCTCCCGGGCTTTATCGTTCGCTTGTTCTTCGGGGGCGGACAGCTGCGCGAAGTCTATACGGACGAAACGCTTCGTTTAGCTTATGGCACAAGTCGCGACGGTTCGACCCAAGACTACCTCTACGTGCTTCGTCGCACGAGGTAGGGCGAAGGGTAAGAAGCTAGATCGAGAGGCTCGAGCGGCGAATTCGCAACAAGACTCGAGCCTCAGGGGTGACGACGAAGATCAAAATCAAGGCCTCAAGGCCGAAATAGATCTTTCCCCAGTTCGTCAGAGTGCCGATCGCAAACAGCAAGTAGATCGCGGTAGCGGCGTAGGCGGAGTTCGCTAAAATGATGACCGCGAACATCCACGCCTTCGGTGGCGAAGCCTTGGGTCTTGAGGTGAAAGCTGCCACTCTCGTCGAGAAGACGGCACAGCCGACACCGTACCATGTCATTCTTTGAAGCACGTGCGGATCGAGACCAACGCCATCGAACAAGAGAGCTGAGATCAACCCCGTAAAGCCAGCCGTCAGCCATGCGCCAACGGCATCCAGAATGAAGAGTTGTCTCGGCGTGATCGAAACCTGCGACAGCTTCATCGAATTGTTCGGTGTGCATCGAATGAATTCCGTCCAAGCACAGCGTCGAAACAGACCCGGCGGTGATTTGCCATCCTCCGAGAACGGTGAGCTGGCCGAGAGGGCCAATTCGTTCAAGAAAATTCGAGTATCAGTGAAGACAGAGTTTCATGCATGTGAGCTTCCTTGTCCTCGCCTCATCTTAGGAGGATTCGGTCGCTTGTTGCCGCCCGGTTGAACATGGAGCTTTGATGGCCCTCTGAATTTCGACTGGAAGTAGTCTTCAACATCTGATCTCCTTCGATCGGCTGTGACTTGAAGTGAGCGGTGTCGCATTTTTACTTCGGTCTTGTCTAAGCCCCACTTGCGCCGCTTCGCATTAGCGCTGGGTCATCGCGTTGGTGTCGGATTGAAATGAGCTTATGCCGACCATCATGACCCACGCTGTAATTCCCGTAGGCCTGGCGCTCGCTGCAGGACGTGAGCTCGTTCCAAAGCGCCTGCTCATCGTGGGGGCCGCTCTGGCGATGGCTCCGGATTTAGACGTTCTCGGCCTCCGCTGGGGGGGCGTTACGAGGACTCGTGGGGGCACCGAGGCGCATCGCATTCCTTGGTGTTCGCATTCATCGTCTCGGTGATGATCTGGCCTTTTGTGCGAAAGTTCGTGAGTCCCAGCCGATCTGCTTTGGGCATTGGTTTAGGCTATCTCTTTCTTTGTATGGCTTCGCACGGGCTTTTGGATGCCGTGACGAATGGGGGCCTAGGGATCGCCCTCGCTTGGCCTTGGAGCGATGAGCGATTTTTCTTTTCTTGGCAGCCCGTAGAAGTTTCGCCACTCGGTGTGAGTCGCTTTTTTTCGAGGCGAGGACTTGAGGTCTTAGGGTCTGAATTCCAATGGATTGTTCTGCCAACTCTCGGGATTGCAGTTGGGCTGAGGTCAGTTCGTCGAAGTTGGCGCCGGCTGTTTCCGAACTCGAGGTTCTCGTGAAGCGGTTCGACCTGAACGGGAGAGGCGCATTGGCCGTCTTGATGGGGGCGGTCGTTTTCGTGATCTCACGGATCGGGATAGCTCAGTTGGCTCATGCCGACTTTCTTGCCGTGAACTCAAAAGAAGCGTTCATTGAGTTGCGTGCTCGAGTTCAACGGGTGGGTTCGATCGAACGGTCCGAAGCTGAATTGACGCAACTCATTCAACGACAGATTCGCATGTCCATTGGTCCGCTTCGTCGAAGAGTACACGCCGCGAGCTGGTCGCCGAGTTCGCAGATCGAGTGGCACGCTCGAGGTCAGCGGGGAGATCGGGCTTGGGCGGAGTATACGCTCCGATCGCAAGTTGTGAGTCACAATCAGAATGGCAGCGAGCTTGAGTTGGTGTGGGTGACTGAGCCAGAGCGTGCCGAGCGGCAAGCGTTTTGGACTTGCCGACGCCGATTCTTAGATTTACCGACCTGGTACCACATGTTTCCACGCAGATCTTGGCTCCTGGGTCTGGATACTTTGTCGAAGCCCTTGCAAGAGCTTGGGAGCAGTTCTCAGTGATTCTCTTTGCTGGGCACGCGGGACTTGGACTGAACATTGATCCGGAATGGCTCGCGCGTCGCCGAGGTCGTCCTATGAATTTTGCGGGCCATGCACAGCTTGTGCATTTGGCGACCTGCTTGACCTACACGCATCTTGGCGATCGCATCTGGGGCGCAAAGGCTGATCCAGAATCCGCCTTGCACGTGATCGGGTATGCCGGAGGTGAAACGCCGTTTCGGAGTATGGCGATGGAGTTACATAACACTTTGTCCGCTGTGCGCGAGTGGGCCAAGGGGGACCGCGCGCCGACTTACTCCGAATTGCTCTCTCGAGCTCCGTCTGAGCCGCACCTGATGCATCTTCTCACCGCACCCTCGCTTCGCTAGAAACTGATCGGATCTCGGTTTTATTGTCGGGTTCTCCTTCGGCTCGTCGAAGGATCTCGCCGTGGTCGACAGAATTTGAGTTCAATCGGGAAGAGGGATGAATTCGATTTCATCGCCGGGTACTTTGGGGAATCGGCCCTCACGCCACCTCGCCTTGGCCTGCTCTATGGCGCGTGGATCTGAGGATATGAAGTTCCAGAACATGTTTCGGGTTCCCAAATGCCGTCCGCCCAAAACTGCAATGCGGGATCTTTCTAAGGCCGTCAGAGTCTCGCTGGTGCCTTTGTGAGTGAGAATGACAAGTGCAGGGCTCTGAATAGTTTTACACGCGAATTGGACGGCGCCATCCGTGAGGTAGAAACCCAGCTCCTCGAGATGTTGAGGTAAGTTAATTTGCGATTGAGGTGGCATTTCAACTTCAGCGAAAAGAGTTGAAGAGAAGGTCGGCACCGGCGAGCGCATGCCGTAGGCCTCGCCCATCAGAACGCGAAGCTTGGCGCCACCTTCAAGGTCCCGGACGGGGAGATCGGTTTGGGAGAAGTGATGAAAGCTCGGAGCACGATTTTCCTCAGCTTCGGGAAGGGCCAGCCAAAGCTGCAGACCCTGAAGTCTTCGAGTTTGTAACAAACGCTCCGTGGGCTCACGCTCGGAGTGCACGATGCCCTCGCCGGCGATCATCAAATTGAGATCGCCTGGCTTAATGATTTGCTGAGATCCAAGGGAGTCGCGATGGAAAATTTGGCCCTCGAGGAGATAGGTCACCGTCGCCAAATGGATATGAGGATGGGGTCTCACATTGAATGCTGGACCAGGTTGAAACTCGGCGGGACCCATGTGGTCGAGAAACACCCAGGGTCCGAGGTGGCGACGAGCTCGCGATCTGTGTGGAGAAGTTGGGCCGCCGGGCATGGACGAAGTGTTGAACTGCGAGGACGGTGATGCGGAGGTCAAGATCGGCAGGGCGCGGCGAACCGAGAAGCCACCGACGTCCTTTTCGTTTGGTCGAATGATGACTTCGATCGCAGGGCAAGGCTCGAATTCGTGTTCAGGGTGTGCATGATCCATTTGGCCATACTTGAAGTCCGAGAGCTTTGAGTCAAGGCAGGTGCTCTCCATCGGAGCGCTTTTCCGAAACAGAAAATGTGGATTCAGACTCAGGTGGATCTCTCGTTTCTTCTGCGAATCTTCTTGAAGAATCCCTATTGAGAATCCCTATTGAGAATCCCTATTGAGAATCTTGTTCCCTTATTTTGAATTCGAGCGGAGGATTGAGAAGTTTGATAACGAACTGAGGTGTGTTCTGAATTCGGGCGAGTCTCGAATCCCAAACCATAGAATTCGGTCGAAGCTTGTCAGTCTCGGGCTGGGTGTCTTAGTCGTTCTGACCCTCTTGCTCGTTGTTGAAGTGAGCATCCGTGGTCTAGGACTTTGGCAGACCTGGCGGCTCAATTCGAGTGAGGTTTCAGAACGGCCCTTGATCCTGGCAGTTGGACACTCGCACACGCTGGGAGTGGGTGCGGCGAATGAAGATTTAGCATCCTTTCCCGCGGTTCTTGAAAGCTTGTTGAGCACGACGGATAGAGTCGAACGTGAAGCCGAAGGGCGAGCTGGCCTGCGTGTGATGAAAGCCGCGATCGCCGCGGCGTCTTCAACTCAACTCGTGGAACTCGCAAAGAAAAGAGTCGAGCAGCATCGGCCGCGACTACTTCTGTTTTGGGGTGGAGAGGCCAACGCGATTTCCTATCGAGGTTTCAGGTCTTGGAACAGTCGGCGTGAAGGCTTAGGTCTCTGGATTCATTCGGCCTCCCAATGGTCGCGTCTCGCAAGATGGCTGTGGATCCTTTACGATGATGAGGCTCTTCGCATAGGGGGCTTTCAATCACCGTCGAAAGACCTTCACTCGGACGCCTTTCTCACTTCCGGCACGCCGCCTGTGAATGAGTTAGGATCTTGGGAGTTGGCCTCGATTTATGAACCATATTCTCGCGATGAACTTGATTTGCGGACTCGAGACGAGGTGATTGAGCTCATGCAGAGTCAGCATCGGCGTTTCCCAGATTCGCCGATCTTCGCTTTGGCCTGGATGAATTTAGAGAGCCGATCGCAACCGGTCTCGTGGATTGGGCTTCGTGCGTCCATCGAGGCCGTCGAAGAGGCCTACGCTCGACTTGGGCAAGTTCCGCTCCTGCCGAGTCTCGCCCTTGAATTCTGGATGGATGATCCGCAACGTCTAAGGAGTTTGACGGAATCGGAGCGAAGGGAGGTTCTCTCCTTCGTGCAGCGCTGGTCGGAAGATGCGAGACTGCGACTACCTGAGGCTTTTCAGGACTCGAGGTGGCGTCAGCGATGGTGGGCCTCGTTGGAGAATTCGGATTGGGGCTGGCTTTACGAGATTGAGCCTCAGCTCAGGTTGCAGATCTGTTCATTCTTCACTGAGGTGCCCATTTGGATTCACGTCTGTTTGACATCCCATGAACCTCTTAGGTCTTTGGAAGAAGACTTGACTGAAGAAATACTGCGGTGGCGTCTTTATCGAGAAAGTGCGCGAGCCAATCCTCTGCCTCGAATCAATACGTTGGGGGAAAGGCTTCGAAATTTTGCGAAGCGACAGCAAAGCATCGGCAAGAGTTTGGAAGATTTGGAGGGGTTCAAAGAGTTTGAGGAACAAATGCATGAACGCCTTCCTGGTTGGGTGGATCTTCATCTATTGGCTCGGGGAAGTTTGGCGGATTGGATTCAACACGACTTTGAGCAGCTTCGCGATTTGACGGCACAGTTCAAGACTCAGTTGGTGATTCAGAATTATCATCCCTTACGGCAAGGGGAATCTCGGCCGATCAACCAGATCATCGCGTCGGCGACACAATCTTTGGATTTGAGCTTGTTCGATACGGAAAAGAGATTTCGAGAATGGCAAGAGCGAAATCCCAAACGAAGTTTGGATGAGCTTTATACGAAGCTTTATGGCGCGAATGATCAGCACCTCAATGAAGAGGGTTATCGTTGGCTGGCGGAGGGTCTCTTGCCATTCATCAAAAATACGATCGATCAAGAATCAGATGACAGTCGCTGAAGCTCATCCAAGAGGCGCAAACGAACCGGAAAGGCCTCCAAAAGAGAATGGAGTTCTCTTTGTGCTCGCGGATTACTCTTTTGATGGCGTTCCGCGATGATCAATTCGTTCTTCATCGAGTGTTCGAGACCCACGAATTCCGTGCAGCGTACCTTGTAGCCATGAGCCTCGAGAACTAAGGCGCGGATCACATTGGTGAGGTGAGAACCAAACTCTCGCCGATGAATACCCTGCGCCCAAAGACTTTTGAGTGTTGGATTCGGAGGATTTGAGAGGTGATCCAGCTCCCTTGCGACCTCGGCCTGACAGCAGGGCACAAGAAGCATAGCTCGAGCCTGATGGCGAAGTCCGCAAATGATGGCGTCGTCAGTCGCGGTGTCGCAAGCGTGAAGAGCGAGCAGCAAATCAAAGCGCTTTGGCAGAAGTGGTCCTGCTTCATGGATCTTCGCCTCAATGAAATGTGTGCGCGTGAAGTTCAGCCGAGCGGCGAGCTCACGACTGGCTTTCACGAGTTCAGCGCGCGACTCCACCGACCAAAGCTCAACCTGGCTCGGGTCGCGTAGGAATAGGTCATAGAGAATCAGACCGAGATAGTTCTTTCCTGAGCCGAAATCCACCACGCTCGTGGCCTCCTCGAAGAGTGGACGGGCGAATTGTGTGAGATGTAGCACCTGCTTGAGCTTACGGCGTGCGTCTTGATTGAGTTGGCCCTCGCGCGTGAGCAGGTGCAGAGCCTGGAGGAGGTGTCGGGAATCGGGAGACTCGCTGGGGTAGGCGTCACGCCACGCTTCTGTCTGGGTCGATGTATCAGTGCGTGAAGTTGAGGGTGTCTGTTGCGCCTGAGATCTCGCCCCGGATTTGCGCCTTGATTTTCTGGAAATGAGATGTGATTTTGGCCCGTGGCGATCATCTGGCGCTCTCATTGAGTTAGAAAATCCCGCCGTTAGGCTTCGGTCAAGATCAGTGATCTGTTTCTTGACCGCATTTGCATAGAGGCATGTAATCGCCGAGTCACTTCTTAGGGGGAGTAGTTTTTATGCAGACACTAGCTCTGTATAGGTCGTTATCTCGTAAAGTCTCATCGGTTCTGCCGTCCCAGGCGAGAAAGTGCCAGGTTTCTCAGCAATCGAATTGGGATCGCCTCTTCCCCATCGGAACCCTCTGCTCTCTGCTCCTCTCGGTCGTATTCGGTTCGCAATGGGTAGAAGCTCGTACTGGAGAGGCTGAGGTCGCAGTCCCCGCAACTGCAGCCTTGGCGGCGCCCCCTTTACCGGCGTCGCAAGATGAGCTTGAGGCTAAATTCGGGGGCA
The DNA here is from genome assembly GCA_947462815.1 of Pseudobdellovibrionaceae bacterium. Lineage (GTDB taxonomy): Bacteria > Bdellovibrionota > Bdellovibrionia > Bdellovibrionales > JAMPXM01 > UBA2339. The sequence continues at coordinate 1,498 of CANHQR010000079.1, read as the reverse complement.
AGGCAAGGCTCCGTCTGGAAGACCTTCAATCCTATTCTGGGACGAGCTATCGCCGCAACCAGCAGTGGCTGATTCTTGTGCGGCCCTCAGCGCAAATTAAGGTCGACGACGTGGCAAGCGTTTTTGTCGAGCCTCAGTTCGCTAAGGTCATGGGAAGAGACTACTCCTACGCGCAAACGGATTCGTCAGGTTCATCCACTTACAACGAGAACCTCCATATGTATCAGGGCTATATCTCTTTTGCCTTGATGGATGATGTGCGTCTTTCGGGTGGCCGATTTGTTTTGGATTACGGCGATGGTTTTGTACTAGCAAAGGCTGACTGGGGTGTCTACGGTCGGAGCTTTGATGGCTTCAAGCTGATCTGGAAGGGTAAGTTTGGAAAAGTTGATTTGGCACAAGCTAAAATTGATTCAACGGCTGATTTTGTCGCTCGAGACAAGGACCTCAGTGTTTTGTATGCGGTTCTGGATGTGCATGAAAACTTCAAGGCGTTCGATCTATACGCTCTGTATGAGCACAATGGACTTTCTGGCGTGAATGAATCACGTAGTGCGTATGGGGTGCGGGTCAAAACCCAGTGGGATGAGATCGATGTCGGATTTGAGACCGCCAATGCGCGTGGCACTTCCAGTTACGGGTACTCAGATCGAACAACCGGCTTCCTTACGGTTATGTCTGGATATAAATTCGAGCAGTTGAAGTTACGAATTGGTCTCGAGTATAACTACGCCGACAAAGAGTGGCGAGAATGGTATCCACTCGCGAAGGGTCCGCTGGGTCGAAATGAGATCGTTGGACGTCGAAACCTTCGATCGATCGCGCTTCGATCGCAGTACTCAGCAAGTGACTCTCTCAAGTTCAATTTCGATCTTTGGAACTTCCAACGTGTCGACGACCAGACGACGGCATTTACACCTTCTCTGGGAACTTTGGGTTCAGTGACGTCAAGGGATGGGACAGCCAACACGGCGATAGATGTCGGACAAAGCGTGGAGTTATCGGCGACTTACAACGCGACATCCAAGGTGGTCTACGCGGCTGGGATGAGTTATTTTATGCAAGGTGCGTATCTGAAGAACGCAGTCGGTGACCGAACCGTGACGGAGGGCTACTTGATGGCCACGGTTAACTTTTAATGTGAGCGATTCTTCTGGGCTCGAAGATTGTACGAAACTGAATGAAATCGATTGTGGTTTGGACCGATTGCAGATCGTTGCCTCATGACTTGGCGGTTGGAGATGAATTCGAACCCGTACATTCGTTGATCCACGTCGATGAGTCGAACTTGATCCTGCAGCAAGGTCTAAGCGTCCCTCGTCCGAGTCTGGAACTTTAAAAGCTAATCAGGGAATTAATCAGCGAATCACTCAAGAATTCATTGAAAAGATGAGCGCTTGGGCGGATCGGATGGGGTGGCTCGGATTGAGTCTAGAATTCTATTGGGCTCAATTGAAATCGAATAGAGCTCACTCTTGTCGCTCCAAAAGCGAGCCGT
>CANHQR010000078.1 GCA_947462815.1 Pseudobdellovibrionaceae bacterium | reverse complement strand
CACCCCTACGAACCACAGCTGTCCGCTGCTCGGAAGTGGCGCCTAGTGGAAAGCAATGTGGACATGGTCGAGGCATCTCCTCGAGGCCAGAGCAAATTCAGCGCCTCGCCTCGTGAAACCCCAAAGCACAATCAACTGGCCCAGTTTACCATGTTAAAAACGCACACCGAGCTTTGCGCTCATCACACTTTGATTGGATCGATCCACCTGCAAGGCGATGAATACAGGGTTGAGTCGAATCTGCGCGCCGGCCAGTGTGCGGTAGCTGGAGACGGCCTCGGTTTCGAGTCGTTGCGTATCGGTCACGCCGCTTGTGCCCCCCATGAAGCTGCCAAAACTTTGTAAAATTCCGCCGCCGATGTAGAGCGAAACTTCATTGACGGTGATGCCGCTCATCAAATCAAAGCCATAGGTGCGAAGAGTGAGTTGGTTGTTGATGTTGGCGCTGTTAAAGTGACCGACGATTGAGGCGGAGACCGGTAGGGCGGGTGCCTCGTAAAAGGCCCAGCGTAGGAGGCCGCCGTACTGTGAGAGTTCGTTGCGTTGATTGTAGGGCATGAAGTGAATGTACATGTCGAGGTCGTTGTACAGACCCTTGCCGATCGTGAACTTGGGAATGGTGACGTCGGACTGAGGGGCCGCGAGGCGACTTCCTAAGCGTCCGAGATCTTCGGTTGGCACCGTCTCCAGGGACAATCCCAACTCCAGTCCCAAATATCCGCCGAGCGGATAAGGGTCCGAGAGTGCCTTAGCTGAGGTTCCAAAACCGATGATCCGCAAAGCTTCCTGGCGGTCCGCCTGCGTGAGTTGATTCGGTATTAGCAGCGCCGCCGCCGCACTTTTTCCGTAGATCAGGATACCCAGGGCCCAGGCGATGCTCGCGCTGCAGACGATACGGAAGCACCAGTTTAACGTCGTGTAAAAGGTCATGTTAAATGACATAGGACGAGCATGTCGGATGCTTCGAGCTCTGTCATCAGCTGCCATGCCTCGGTGTGTAGAACTCCGGTTGTTTGAGATTTGCACACTTAAGCGAGGCAGCTCGAGGTTAGAGAGCCGATGCGACAGCTGCGACATCTGCCACGTCTGCCACGTCTGCCACGTCTGCAACGTCTGCTGCGACAGCCGTGCCGCCCGAGCCTAGAATGCTCTCAATGCTGCGCCGAGTGCGGTCTGCTTCATTGCGCAGGTTCGAGTCTTGCGCCGCGAGTGTGGTTCGGGCCAAGACGGGCACGAAGAGCGAAAACTGGCGTGCGATCGGCGAAGAAGCGGGTAGCGGCGCGACCGAGGAGGACGTGGGCTGACCGGCGCGCTGAACTCGAGCTTGTTGATCGACCGCCGCTTGAACCAAACGCACGGCTTCGAAAGCCAGAATGCTGTCGCCAAGAATGTTGGCTGAGATCACCGGCACGAGATGGCGAATGTTTTCGAGGCGTGAATATGCTCTCACGTAAGTTCGAATCTGAAAACGCAGTTCGGAATTGGACTCTTGCTTCAGGCTGGTGTTGTGGAGCATGGCGAAGCTGCGAGCGCTCGGCGCCGAGCCTAGGGCCAGCACGGCGAGTTCATGCATTTTGTTGCGCGAATCTTCGAGCATCTCTTGCACAACCGAGTGGAAGGTGGCGGGGTCGACCTTGCCGCTCTGATGGCGCTCGATCAATTCCATCGTGCGATCGTAGTTGGGTTCGCGAAGCAAATAACTCAACCATTCTTCGAGAGTCTGTGGGTCCCGAACTTCAACCGTTTGTTTTGGCCCGGGGCCTACAGCCGAGGGGGCCATCGCGCCGGCGTCTGCGCCATCGCTTCCGCTGTCGGGAGAAGATTTCGATGCATCGCGATCGACCGTCGCGACCGAGACTTTCTTTTCGTCTTTGTCTTTCTTCTTTTTCTTTTTGCCGTCGACAGTCTTTTTCTTTTCGTCTTTTTGCGGATCTTTGTTCTCTGTCGCGGCAACAAGTTGGGGCTCGGCTAAATTTTGTGGGGCGGCCGCGTCAATGGCCACTTCATCAATAGATGGAATGCCGCGTTTGGCGGCGAGGCGCTGGCGGGCTCGTGCGAGTGCATCGCCGCGAAGGCCTCGGGGAGATCGGCCAGCTCGAGCCGATACGCTCTGTTCGGAGTCTTCCATCCAGTCCGTCCATGAGGTCAGGCGCGGTTTCCAGCTCGCTTCAGGCGTGAACGCGTAGATCAGACCAATGAGAAGTGCGAAGGTGATCAGCCATCGCTGAGTTGGACTCAGCAGACGGACTTCTTCGCTTTGGAGGTGCTGGACGTTTCGGCGCATGCTCTCCACCTTTCTCGATGAGATAAGAGGGCAAGCGCCAAGCCGTCGAAATGAGCGCCGAACATTGTTCGTAAGCATTTGAAATCACATACTATTTCGATTCCACGTCGGGGAGGTGAGTCGCTCGTCCTTGTCGAATTTATCGACACGTTCGCCGCGAAAGGGCTCTTTCGTTAGAGGGCATGAGTCCCATAGGGTGTGTCTGCATTGCGGCTTTTCCCTGACGCTGATTGCGGCGAAAGTGAGGATATGAGTGCAAGTCAGTCGAGTGTCGCGAAGCTGTTAGAATCTGCGAAGCGAGGTGAGCAGCCTGCGCTGGCGCGTTTGTTGACTGTGCTCGAGGCTGAGGGCCCGGCTCTGCTCGCGCAATTTCCCGAGCTTCTGCAGCCGACGCGAATGGCATTTCGTGTAGGAATCACCGGCCCGCCGGGTGCGGGCAAGTCGACTTTGATTTCGCGTTTGATTGGTGAGTGGCGCACGCGAGGCTTGAGAGTCGGTGTTTTGGCGGTCGATCCCTCAAGCCCGTTTTCACATGGTGCGATTTTGGGTGACCGAATTCGCTACACCGAATTTGCGACAGACCGCGAAGTTTTCATTCGCTCGTTAGGCACACGTGGCTCGACCGGGGGCTTAAGTGCCTCGGCTTGGTTGATGGTGCGAGCTTTCGATATCGCGGGCTATGATGTCGTACTCATGGAGACCGTCGGCGTTGGGCAGAATGAACTCGAGATTATGAATGTCGCGGATCATGTGAGCGTGGTGCTGACACCCGAATCCGGCGATGGTGTGCAGGGTATGAAGGCGGGACTCATGGAGATCGCGCGTTTGTTTGTGGTGAACAAGGCAGATCGTCCGGATGCTGAAAGATTTCAGCGCGAGCTCGAGGCTGCTCTCGAGTACGATGCGCAGCCGCGGACCGTTCTTTGCGTTTCAGCACTTCACGGCCGAGGTGTGCATGAGCTGGCGCAGGCTTTGGAAGCGGTGCGAGTGAGCGGTGATTGGGTGAGTGCTCGAAATTCTCAAGCGCGTTGGCGCGCAGAGGCGCGAGCGCTGCTGATGATCGATGCCGAACGCAAAGCGCGAATTCGTGCGTCTCAGATCGAAACACTCGGCGATTTTGCGACGCTCATGCGCGAGTTGAAGGCCTCGGTCTAGAGTCCCCGATTGAATTTCGCTACATTCAACAGCATGAAAGTCAGCTCGATGCCTTTTCAGCCGCCCCCCGTGGCGCGATCGGAGACGCACTCGTCCGAAGGCACTCGCGCGAGGTCGTTGCGATCTGCCGCTACAATTCCCGAATCCGAGCAGGCGGCATCGGCTGTATCAGCGACGAGCACCGAAATTGGCGATGAGACTCGCGATGCTCTTCGGCGTCTGACGCAGCTGATTCGTCAGCAAGCTCAGACGAGGATCGATCCGGCGGAAAGTGAAGCCGTAGACTCGGTCGCTCGGCAGGTGATGGAGGGTCGAGACGCTCAGGCCGCGTCCGACCGAGCCCGCTTTTTGAGTGAGGAGTTGCAGATGCGCTGGCGACATCAGCGGGGAATCGCTCGCTATCGATCGAACCAAATCTCACCACAGCGGAGACGCAAAGCCATGCGATCGAGCGATTCGAGTCTGTTGAGTTCAGACCCTCTCGCTGAGCTCAGCCCAAGCGTTGAGACCAAAGTTCTATCTTTCGAAGGACAAGTGGAAATCCAACCCGACATGGAGTCGGTTTCCTCCGAACGGTTGAGCGACAGCGAAACCCGTCAGAACCTTTCGGTGCAGGTGACGGAGAGTCAGGCCGTCGCGCGCCAATTCTATCGTGCGGCCTGACGAGGAAAATTTCGAAGCATCGGAGATGCGAGCTGTGGTCGACAGAGGCGATTGAGCCTGGTCAAATGCGGTCTCGACAATCTCAGTCGACTTGGAGATGATCGCACTATGTCGCGGGCCGATCTTGCCTTCGAAAATGTGACCGATACCGATGAAGTGATGCGCGTTTTGAACGAAGCGAGCGTGCGCGGCGTTTCGGTTTTTGCGAGCATCGTCGCACCTGGCGGATTCACTCGCGATTATGAATTGAGCATCAAAGCCGTCAAGGGTACGCGACTTGTTTTGACTCCTGCAGCGGCTTCGCCCGCCAGTACGGTCCCGCAACTGTTACCGAAGGAGATCCAACCAGGGCTCGAGTTGGAGCTGATTTTCTCTATCAGTTCCGGTCAGTACGCCATTCGCGATGCCATTGCGGATTCTTCGCTGACGACCATCACCGTCAATGCGGCGAAGAGTCTGCTGCGCCAGCAAAGACGTCGAGATTTTCGTGTGCCAATTCGCCCTGGTACCGTGGAGTGCTGGCTCCAGCGCGTGAATATGGTTCGGATTGGCCCTGAGTTACAGCTCACTCTCATCGATCTTTCGGCCGGCGGGATGAAGCTCAAGTGGCCGATGCAGGGTCTACCTGAAATCAAGCCGGGCTCGGAGATCCAAGGAAGAATGAAGCTCTCCCCAGGGCGAGAGGTCGACTTCCACGCCAAGCTCGTGGCCGTTTTCATTACGGGCGAGGCTTCTCAAGATGAGGCGCCTGCGGGCTTTGAGTTCGATGGCTTAAAACAAGATGAGGCTCGCGCCATTCTCTTCACTTGCCTGCAACTCCATCGCGAGATTTACGGAAGATAAATATCTAAATCTACTTCACTTTACATGAATTTAGCCGCAGTGCGGCATAATTCCCTCAAGTTCTGACGCGGCGCGCCGAAGAGTCTCAAGACTGCTGAAGTGACTCGACCAAGGGGCAGGGTGACGCTGGCCCCTTGGTCCTCAAACCGCCGGGGTGGGATGGGCTTTCCGCTCATGTGTTTGAGTGTCGTCGTCGGAGCTGTGTGGAACGTGTGCTCGTCGGTCGGCCAATCGGTGTGAATCGATCTCGACCTCGCGTCCGCGTTCGCCGGCTCTCAATGGGCTGCACGACTTGAGGGGGCGTGCACATGGGACTGAGAATCGGCACCAACATCGCGGCCATCGCCGCCAATCGTGCTCTGCAGCAGAACTCGCAAAAAATTGCGAAGTCGTTCAAAGCCTTGGCGAGCGGTGAACGCTTCGGCCAGCCGGGTGATGATCCTGCGAGCTTTGCCATTTCCGAAAGCCTACGCGGCCAAGAGCGCGGCTTTATGCAAGCCAAACGCAACGCCGAGAATGCCATCGGCTTCTTGCAGGTCGCCGAGGGTGGACTCTCCGAGCAAAACAATATCATCGTGCGTTTGCGCGAGATCGCGGTGCAAAGCGCGAGCGACACCATCGGAGACGACGAGCGAGAATATCTCAATCAAGAATTTCAACAGCTTTTGTCGGAAGTCGATCGCATCGCCAACTCCACGCGCTTCGGTGAGAAGAAACTGCTGACAGGATCCAATGAAGAATACGAGTTCTTTCTGGGAACGACAGCTTCGACCGACGAAGATGTCGTGCGGTTTCGTGCCGAGGCCGACACGCGAACGGACGCGCTCGGGATTTCGGGACTCGATGTCGCGGATCAAGACGAAGCTCGGGCCGTTCTTGCAGATCTCGACGATGCGCTGAACACAATCTCGGCAGCTCGGGCAGGATTTGGTGCTTTACAGGGGCGCCTTGAGTTCTCGGTCAATCATCTGGACGTGCAAAGGGAGAATGTGGCCTCTGCGCGTTCGCGAATATCCGATGCGGATATCGCTGAGGAAGTCACTGAGTTGGCGCGCGGAAGAATTCTCCACGACTTTGGTATATCTGTCCTGGCACAAGCCAATATGAATCCCGAACGAGCGCTTCGCTTGCTTTGAGGTCTCTGATAATTTGAAGGTCAGTGTCGAACTCTGACTTTCAAACCCATTCAGCTCCGTTCCCAGCGCGACGCCACCGTCGCTCTTCTTTTCAAGCCTTCGCCTTGGGTGTCATCCCACTTCTTTTGCTTCTCCTGTCGGGTGAACTCGTCCTACGTTGGGCGGCTTTGCAGCGAGGCGAAGAGGCGAGGATCGCGGAGCCTCACGGCCTTACCGCATCCGCAGTGGATGATATAGATTCGCTGGATCATGAGTTCTCTCGCATCGAGGAGTCCTACCAAGGGCTGCGTCCGTTGCGGATTCTTTGGATTGGCGCTTCCCATGTCTACGGAATCGGCGCTCCGCCACATCAATCGGTCACCGAGCAGATGGAGGTCATGCTGCGTGAACAGTGGCGCGGACCTGTCAAAGTGCATAAGGTCGCGCACATTGGCATGGGTTCGACAGGTTTGGTTCAAAAATTGGGAGTTGCGCTGGGTCAGATTGATCCCACGTTTGTCCTTTTCTGGGGAGGAGATGCGAACTCTATCGATTACCACGGACGACGCCGATGGTTGGCTCATCGTTCTGCGACTCGACGGGTTGTGGACTTTCTGTCGGAGTGGTCGCGACTTGTGAAATTCACAGACATGCTCTTTCGCTATGAGGAGCACGAGTACGCGAGCTCCATCGAGGGCGATGCGATGAGCGAGATCTCCCAGCATCCACTCACCGGAAAGTGGCATTGGATGGGAAACCTCATGCCTTGGGAAACCTATGCTCGAGTGATCCAGCCGCAACAGACCCAACATGTTTTCGAGAAGTTACGCCAAGGCCAAATTGAGTTCCCTCAACACCTCGGCTTCTTTGTTGCCGAGGCCAATCTCACCAGTCAAACGCCGAGCGAATCAGCCGAGAGCCTTCTCGAGCAGATCGACCGAGCCTTCGAAAGGGCGCAATGGTTAAGTCGTCGCCCCATCCTGATCGAGATGCTGATTGAAAAGATCTTAGAGCGAGATTCTCGTGGAGAGGGCCTGCGGCTCACGATCGCTCAGAGGAGTTCCCTCGAAACTCGTTTGGCGAAGCGACCTCGAGACGAGTTGGACTTGCGAATTCAGCCTTGGATCAAGCGATTCATAGGTGCTGACTACTCGTTTCCGAAAGGCGGATTGTCGGCAAATGATCGAAAGGCGCTCGAAGTCCTTTTGGAGTGGATGCCCGAACTCTTTGGACCAGGTTTTCTCCTCGCGACCGAAAGGCTTGTCCGTCGTCCTCAAGATGCAGTTTCCGCTTGGCACGTTTACGAGCAGAACCTCATGGCCAACCCCTATCCGCCCCTGAACACGCACGCTACTCTTTTGCCGAGGCTTGTGAGTCTCGTTTCTCCGAATAACGCCGTTCACACCCGTCAGGTCGCCGATCGAATCCATACGCGCTTTCCTGGTCTTTTTGATCTGCTTGTCAGCGACGATGTTGAAAAGCGCGCTTGGTTGAAATCCGATTTGTCCGAGGCCAAGGCCTGGGTCGAGCATCACAATCAGCGCCGCCCTCTGGGACCGCGAACACAATTGATCATTGTCGGATTCCAGCCCAACCGGCTCAACGGAAAGCCCACGCGCGTCCACAGCCTTTTAGAAAGCATCGCCCAAGAGCTCGAGTTGCCGTTTCTCGATACCTTCAAAGTCATTCACGATGCCGCACGCGCTGATCGCAAGCCTGTCGACGCCTTTTTCACCCAGCAATATGGTCCTCGAGACCACCATCTTAACGAACGCGGGTATCAGGCGTTAGCGAGGGCCTCCCTTGAGCTGCCTCCGCTGAGTGTGTACTTGGCCAAATCTCAACAGCCGAAATCGCCGAAATGATGTCGGAATCTTTCGCGATCTTCGGACTTTAGCTCAAAGCGTAAATCTCATGAGGTGGCGAATCCGAAAAGCGCAGTCTCGCCGGAGAGATACCAGATCGCGGAAATCAAATTCGACGAAGGCCCCACACTCATCGAGGGCAGCTAGCGGCGGTCCCCAAACAACTCAAAGTCCGCTGGCTCATAGCCTTCCATAATCTGATCACCCATCTTGCCGTCGCGAATCGGTACAATCGCCCAGGTGCAATAATCGACGAATCCGGGAATCTTCCGGAGTTCGGCCTCAAGATCCAGAGTTTCCTGGCGGCGTCCGGGCGTCATCATGATTTTCACTTCGAAGTGCCCGACGCCGTGGTTCTTTCGAGAGACTTTCTCCTCCGTGATGGCGCGAACGTTCTCCAGAAAGCGATCCTTTTTCCAGAACTGGAAATGCACACTGAGGTTTAAGTCGCCGTAAGTGATCAGCTCACGGTAGTAATCAGGGAGGCGCGAGCCGTTGGAGTGCATGGAGAGATGGTGCTCACAAGAAGCGATGTAGCGAACCCAGTCGAGAAAGGCCGGGTTGATGGTTGGCTCGCCGCCGGAAATGACCCAGTTCACTTTCGAGCCACGAATGAAGCGCTCCTCCACGAGGTGCGTGGCCTTCATCAACTGTTCAAGCGTCTTGTGGCTTTCGGTGTTGTTGTGAATCCAGGGCCAGCAGTAGGAGCAGTCGTAGTTGCAGCGCCGCCCAATCTCCCAATAAACCTGTTTGTACTCGCTCGCGTGCGTGCGCTCGAGGGCCACATGTTCCGTCTGAAGCTCTTCGAGCTTATTCTCCATCTGCGTGGGAAGAGCCTGTGATTTACGAAGGAGGGTGCGGTCTGCATCGTCTTTGACTTTTGGAACGAACAGATCTGCTCCGCAGGAGCAGACCTTTCGCGTGCAAGGCAGCCATTCGCTGGGAATCGTGAAGTCTTCGAACACATTGCCGAGCTTGCCCCCGACTTTGCAGCTGGCGCCGTAGATGTCCCCATCCATGTTGATGTGGATGTTTTGAACACCCACACCGCACTTCCAGCCCTCGTAATAATTCAGTTTGCGACCAACGAGCTCATCTGTGGAGAAGTCGCGAAATTTTCCGTCAGGCTGATAGGCGCGGAGGGGGCGACCTGGCGTGATGTCGAGGCTCATGGTGAAACTCCCGTTTCGACGGCGGCATTTGCACGGTACTTCGTGGCCATGATGTCGAAGTTGCAGTGGCACATGGTCTTGGTGCAGGTAATCGCTTCGGTAGGAAATTTGAAGTCGGGATCCGCGACGTGGCCGAGGCTGTCGCCAACGAGACACCAGCCACGAAAAACCTTGCCATCAAAGTCGACGACGATTTGCTCGAGTCCCACTTTGCACTTCCATCCGGCCCAATTGTTTTGGCCATTGTTGATGAAGCGATGCGGAGCTTGTGAAACGCGGCGGCCGTCAGCATAAACTTTTTGCATGGCGCCTCGGAAATACTCGAACTCACGCGTGTGCTTGATGTGCTTCACGATCAGATCGTATTGCTTGTCCATGATGTGATGCTGAGCGGGGGTGTACTTGTAGAGTTCGGAGCCAAAATTCACGATCAAGGGCTGCATCGCGATGCTGACGTTGGGGATGTTTTTCAGGCGAGTGGCGACGGCGTAGCAGGCGTCGAACTTCTCGGGCGACATCATGACGTTGAGGTGAAGGCGTAAGCCTTCGCTCAGAAATTTCGCCACTTCAAAAAAGTGATCTTCCTTCTCGAGAGCGCTTTCTGGGTGAAAGCTCATGCAGACATGATCGAGCAGGGGGCGAGCTTTCTGCCACCAGTCCATAGAGCGAGAGCCATTGGAGATCATGCCGACGCGAGCACCTCGCGCCTTCAGGAATTCCGCAAGCTTCAGAAAATCTTTCCACAGAGAGACTTCGCCACCGGTGAACTCGAAATAATACTTTCGATCGGGCCCGTAGTGATCCATCACTCGTCGCGCGAAATTCTCGGCGACCTCGTAACTTGTCCACGGCTTTGAGGCGTCATGCAAATTGTCGGGGCAATATGAACAAGCGTAGTTGCACGTGTTGCCGAGGCACCAATTCACAACAAAGGTACGCGAGTGATCCGCGTTGGAGTGCTCCAGCCGCAAGTAATCATCAGAGGGAGAGCCGGTGTTGGTGAGGTTCGCGGCGGAATCGTTGATCGTCATGTTTTCCCCAGGGAAATTCGAAAAAGTCATCGTGGTTCGCGATGGCGTGCTTGTCGAGTTTTTTGGCCCGGCGGCACGCGCACTTTAGGCCTTCGCGAATTCGCCACATCACCATGTTGGGTCGTCCGCGAGCCTTGCGCGCGGACTCTGGATCGTCGGTTTCGGCGGTTCGGGATGCGGTGGCGTGGCCCTCGACCTGGGTCCAGGACCTGGACTTTGGGCGGTACTTGAAAAAAATTTTTTAATGAGTTCTATGTGTTGAATCGCGCACTAGACGCACTGCGCAATAAGCCAAACTGGACCAAGGTCTCAAGCTTTCTAGACCAAAGCCGAGAAGTAGCTTGAGCACGTTGGGACAGTTCTGAAGAGTCGCTTCAGCAGTCACTGAAAGCAAACTCCTCACGAATCGCCCCGCCGGCGCGAGAGACGGACAGTCACCCGTCGATCGCACCACCGGTGGGCGTCCCACACGCGAGCGAAAGCTCGCAATAAATTTTGAGATCAATCGGCTGGCGAGATGGGCTCGACAGCGGAATGGTTCAACCTCCAGAGGCGGGTGATGGGCACCTGAAGCTTCTGGTCTGTGGGCACCTCGGAAGAGGTGGAAAGAGGAGGTCCGTCATGGGCTTGAGAATTTCAACAAACGTTGCAGCGATTAACGCTCAACGGCAGCTGTCGACGCAGCAGACACGTGGGTCACATGCCCTCGCGGCTCTGTCTTCCGGTAGCCGAATCGTCAATGCAGCGGACGACGCAGCGGGTTTGGCGATCTCGGAGAATATTAAAGGTCAGAATCGCGGTCTCTTGCAAGCGCGACAGAACGCGTTCAACGCTGTTTCCTTGGTGCAGGTCTCTGAGGGTGGCTTGAACGAGATCAACAACATTTTGATTCGTATGCGAGAACTTGGCGTCCAGGCGGCGTCGGATAACATCGGCGATACCGAGCGACAGTTTCTCGATAAGGAAGTTCAGCAGTTGGTGTTGGAGGCGGATCGTATCGCGAAGACGACGCGATTCGGCTCAAAAACTCTGCTCGACGGTACGGGTGAAGAGATGGAGTTCCACGTCGGTCCATTCGGCGACGACGACAACATCATTCGCTATCAAATGTCAGCGGACGCGACGATCGGAGCCTTGGGCGTCGACGGCGTATCGGTTGAAGATAAGAGCAGTGCTCGATCTTTGCTGGGCTCGGTCGACGAGGCCTTGGTGGAAATCGGTAAGATGCGCGCCGACTTCGGTGCAGTCCAGAGTCGATTGAACACGACCACGTCGAACCTCGACATCCAATATGAGAACTTGTCGGCGGCCTTCTCGCGAATTCGCGACGCGGACATCGCGCGCGAAAGTGCGGAGCTCGCTTCTTCGAACATCTTGCAGCAAGCGGCCGTGTCGGTGATGGCGCAAGCCAACCAGCAGCCGGCATCTGCACTGCGCCTCCTCGCTTGATCGGGTGAACTCGCAATCGAATTGTGCATGAAGAGACCCACACCCCAGCGGTGTGGGACCTCGAAATGAGAAAGGCTGGCCAGCGCGGGTGCCTTTCTCGGCCTCAAAGTGAAAAGCGTCGGCACGCAAGATCGTGTCGCCGGCGCCGACACCCCGCGCGCCGTGGTGAACTCAATTCCTCATGCGTACAAGAGTCCGCAGTGAGGCGGCGAGGCGCGACGGTGGAGCCTGCGAGCAAGAAAGTGGAAGGATGCTCTCCGGAACCCGTTGCGGAGGAATTTGAGATCGAAACTACGTGAAGAAGTTTGCGAATGAAAGAAAACGCCAATCCGAGCCGAGGGCGAGCGCGGAGAGGTTCAGGTTAGTAAGACCAGTTTCACAATGTGAGTCGTAGCCCACAGACGACGACTCTCAAGCCCACCCCGGGGGGAAACCTCCGGGGTTTTTCTTTTGAGCTGCCACGCTTGAGTGTGCAGTTCACCCCCGAAGTCCTTGATCAATCAGGGGCTTATGACGACTTTGCGTCTTGTCGAGGCTCAGAAATCTTCAATGGCGCTCAACCTATGAAATCGAAGTTCAAACAACCAAACATCCCCGTGCTTCACACATTTAAAAATGGCAGCTTGTGTCAGATAACCGATTGCATCATCCCATGACCGCGTCGCCCACTCTGAGCGAGCGTTGAGGTCACGGCACCCCGCTCTTAAATACTGTTTTGTGAAGGAGATTTTATGAGTTTGTGTCTCGGAGTTTCGCGCGGCTCATTGGGCCGAGTGAGTGGCTTGATGGTGGGGATCGCATTGCTCATTGGAGTGGCTCCCTTCGCCTCGGCACTTTCAGTGAACGATGTCCAGACCATCACGTCCGGGTCGCGAACTCAAATCCGCATGGAGGTCGATGTTCGAAGTGATGTGAACAAGATTGACCTGCTCATTGTAATTGATGATTCGGGTTCGATGTCAGCGCACCAAGCCAATCTTGCCCGCAACGTGGACCGTTTGACTTTGGCAGCTGCGAAGTTGGGTGCCGACCTCCATGTCGGTGTACTCACTACAAGCATGGACGGCTTTTCGGCGTCGAGGTTGCCGGGGCACTTGGTCGGAGTAAAGCGGGCTTATGCGAGAATGTCGGATGCGGACTTTGAATCTGTGCTTCGTGAAAATTTGACCGCGGCGATGACGACAGATGGTTCAAATAGGGAGCAGCCCTTCGCCTCGATCTTGACGAGCCTCCAGCAGCCTGCGCGCGATGGCGCAAACAAGGGATTTCGGCGCGTGGATGCGTCGTTGGCCGTACTGCTGGTTACCGATGCGGATGATCAGTCGGCACCGCTCGCAAGTATCGGGCAGCCGGGATCCTCAGGACTCTTGTCCGTCGTTGATTTTGTCGGCTCATTGCGCTCAGAGGTTGGTCCCACAGGAGGGCTTGCTCTGCATGCGGCGTTCATCCCTTCTAGCGATAACAAATGCAATCGCAGCGGCGAGCCGGTGCCGACGCGAATTGAATCGGCGATGGAGCTCATCGGCGGCGCGCGCGTCGCAAATCTTTGTGATCCAGCATTTGGCGACGCTCTTGAGGCTGTCGGAACAACGATGGGCCGAAGCGCGGCGCGCGAGATCCAACTCCCTCTGCCGGCCGATTATTCAACGCTCAAGTTGAGTTATGGGTCTCGTCAGTTGATGGCTGGTAATTTACAATTTGGATTCAGCTTTGATCGAGTT
>CANHQR010000077.1 GCA_947462815.1 Pseudobdellovibrionaceae bacterium | reverse complement strand
GCGTGCAGCGCTTGCGGCAAACCAAGCTCTTGGAACCTACACGGGAACCTATTCGGTCGACGTCGTTTATTGAGCCGGATTTGCTGGACTAGATTTGAACAGGGCCGATCAGTAGCATGTAGACATGCAAGGTGATCGGCCTTTACTATCTTTGCATTGGACTTGGAGAGCGATTCCGGAGCCCTCAAGTATTCGGATTCGCGATTTGGTTTGGTTTTTAATTTAGATCTAGTCGATTCGCAGGCAAAGATCGTGAGTAGATCTCGGGGAGATTGGCATGCGCTTGGTTCGAGTCCCTCTGATTCATTTGTCCGTTTTCTTCTTGTTGATGTTTGCTGAGGTCGCTGGGGCCTCATTGCAGGTTTTCCCGCTTCGAGTTGTTCTTTCCGAAAAGGAAAGAACGGCTCAACTCACTTTGCGTCACACGGGTGACAAACCCAAAAGCTACCGTATCTCGACTGTTTTCTACCGTATGGATGAGACAGGGGCGATGACACGAATAAGCGAGATCAGTCCAGATGAGAGACCTGCAATTGATTTTTTTCGGTTCTCGCCTCGTCAGGTGAAGCTCACTCCGCAAGTTGAGCAGACCGTCCGTTTGGTTCTTCGCCAGCCAGCAGGTTTACAGGAAGGTGATTATCGGGCTCATATTTACTTTGAAGAGACGGAAGATGTGGTGGCTGATGAAGGGATGTCTGAAGATAAGAAGGCGAATTTCGTTCTTAAAGCACGAGTTGCCGTAGCGGTTCCCGTGATCGTGCGAGTTGGTCAGCCGCGAACAAAGGTAAAGCTAGGCGTGCCGAAACTGATTTATGACGCTGAAGGAAAGCAAGTCTTGAAGTTCGATCTTCTTCAAGAGGGAAAGGCTTATGCGTATGGGGACTTCGTGGCAAAGGTCCCCGCTCGGGCCGGGAAGCCTGAGCGATCTGTTGGCCTCATGCTAGGAGTTTCTTCATATCGAGCGAAGCGCGAAGTTCGCTTTCCCCTGAAGGAAAAATTTGATGGTGGACCGATTCGATTAGAATACTTAGAGAGTCATGGCGAAGGCTCGCCCGCGGTTCTCGCCGAGTTTGAGGGTGAAGTGGCAGCTCAGTGAAAGGAGGGCCCGGGAATTGGCTATTGTGAGATGAAAAGAAATAGTCTGGCGTTGCCAGGTTCCGCGTCTTAGGACTGAGATCCTTCAGTTGTTCTATAAAGAGCGCTCTTTTCATGTTTAGATCTAAAAGCGGCTGTCCATCGGTTTAAAACGGTCCCTAGGATAATTCCTGGAGCCATCCATAATAGCGGAGACTCGGCTAGCGGACCCGGCCATATTTTAGGTGCCGCTGTCACAAGAAATGCCGTGATCGTGGCTATACAGGCAACAAACATTCCATTCATGTGAGCGTACCACCAATGCATCTTTTCCTTCGGCGTCTGTAGCCAATATCGAAACTGAGACTTTGCAGCGAAGTGCCCGAGAAATGGAAATGCGACTAAAAGAGTATCTTGGGATTTAAGTCCAATAAGTTGAGTTATCAGTCCAATAAGAACTGTCGCAATTGGGGGGGCAATGTGAATAAGAGAACGACTAATATTTTTTCGTTGCTTTGCCTTCAAAGAAGTTAAGCCATAGGAAATTGCACTGAGTGTAAAGATAGAAATGTAGAACAAAAAAATCGAAAAATTCTCCGACGAAATAGTTTTTGTTGGATCAAAAAATACTCTCCACGGAGTAATAACAAAAGCCGATAAGCAGACAAATACCATTGCTCCAGTGTAAACCCATCCGGTCTTCACATGGAGCTTCCCTCCCTTCTTTGAAATGAGAGGAATTGCCAATACAAAAAGAGCCAAAGCTCCGGCGATCGCATGTGCAAGAAATAGCCATCGAATTGGATTTTCCAAAGTTAGAAAAGTCATTCAGTTCGAATAAACACTAGGGCCTGTTTTGTACATTCACGATGTTTCACACGAAGAATTTGGCGTGCCCGGCTGGATTTGAACCAGCGACCTTCAGCTTCGGAGGCTGACACTCTATCCAACTGAGCTACGGGCACACAACTGATCTATGGGCACTAGAGCGGAACGAATGGAAGCCGAGCCGGCGTTGCCGTCGAGTTTAAGCTGTATGTAGCATTGAATCAAGGCTTCAGGGGTTTGGGTTGAGTGAGCGACTTTTCCGCCTCGATCCGTTTGCCCATTTCGGTGATCTTTTGCCGATTTTCGGGAGTGAGATACTGTTCGAGTAACGCTGGGTTCGCCATGAGTTGATTCATGAGATTCTGCATCTGAGCGGGATCTCCGTTGCTTCGATCAACTAGCACCTGAAGAACCTGAGCAGAAATCTCGTAGGCCTTCTCTTGATCGGGTCCGAGCAGGTTTTGAACCTTCTTGTCCGTCTCTTGCGCCTTCTTATCGCCGGCGATCGCTTGCTGCCGCTGCTGGGGGTTGGTCAGCATTTGCTGGGTTTTCAGCAGAGACTCCTGCATGGCTCGCTGCGACTCAGCCTGAGAGCCGCTCGGCGCCTGAGCTGATGCTCGGGGTGCGAGGATGAAGACCAGGAGGGTTCCCCAGGCCATTTGCCTAAGGCCAGGCACCCACGGCAGACGAGAAGCCACTTCATGCGTTGAGAGATGGGGCAAACTGGCCTCCTCCATATAGATCCGAATTATGGCTTTGAGCGAAGGCGAACATTCTCCTTCGAACCTCTATCGTATCGTCGAATTGCTCGGTTGACATAAATCGGCCAAATCGATTCTCAAACTGAAACGTTTCAACTTGAGCCGACGCCAATGATTCCGCCGCGGCGACTTGCAATGAAGTCCACCGACAAAGGATCGCGCCGTTCAATCGAAGGCTTCCGCCAAAATGAACGAAGCGTCGAACTGCTCAGCTGCGAGTTTGGCTTTGACGTCTTTGATCATCGCTCCGTTGCCGCACAAGTAGAAGGTCGTCGGCGTTTTCAAATAGTCATAGCGATCAATGTGATTTTGCACGTACCCGCGCAAACCCTGCCAGGTCTCGGATGGACGAGAAAGAACAAAGTCGTACTCGAAATTCGGGAGGGAGGCTTTCAGGCGATCTAGCTCTTCGCGGTAGTAAATGTCGCTTTCGTGGCGAACACCAAAGAGCAGCCGATACTTGAGGTTCGGATACTTTTGCAGATTGGACTCAAGAAAGCAGAAGTGCTGCGAGATTCCGGACCCCGTGTTCAGCATCACGATTTGTTCCGTCGGCGGTTCTTTAAAGAAGACGCGACCAAAGGGTCCTGTAAAATCCAGCATCGCGCCTTCTGCAAGCGACCAGACATACTGGGAGGCGACCCCACCTTCGACAAACTTGAACACCAGTCGAAAGCCATTTTTGCGAATGTCAGTCGATGCGATTGAATAAGCTCGTAGCGCTGGCTTTGGAGCGCCCTCGGCCGGAACGTGAAGCATCACAAACTGACCGGCGCGGAAGCTAAAGTCGGCGGGCTCGCGGGTTTCAATGAAGAGCTCTCGAATTTGAGGAGTGTAATCGGCGATCCCCACCACCTGCATTTTGCGGATTTGACGAGTGGGGTTCACGGGGGGCTGGGCGGATCCATTGTTGGTGGACGTGGAGGACATGACATTAACCTCGGTAGGAGCAAAATCCGTATTCACAGTTCAATTCCTTGGACGTGACGAGCGACGACGTCTACGAGCGCCGCGTGGGCGCCACAGACTGCAGCAAGCGCTGGCGCTCTTGTTTGTAGAGTTTCACGGCGGCGTCAATCACTTGGTGCGCCTCACCGCGATCGAGAAAACCATCGACCTTCACGGACTTCCTCTCGAGAGTCTTGTAGTCCTCGAAAAATCTTTGCACTTCACGAAGACGATGCGGCGGCAAATCGTGAATGGAGTCGAAGTCGGAATATTCAGGATCGTGAGCGTGGACGGCGATGATTTTATCGTCGGCCTCGCCCTGGTCCACCATCTTCATCACGCCGATGGGCTTAGCGAACATGATGGTCAAAGGCGGCACGGAGTCTTGTCCCAGAACCAAAATATCGAGGGGATCATTGTCGTCGCAGTAGCTTTGCGGAATAAACCCATAGTTGGCTGGATAGTGCACGCTGGAAAACAGCACGCGGTCGACCTTCATGAGGCCTGTGGGTTTGTGGAGCTCGTATTTGTTTTTCGAGCCTTTGGGAACCTCGATGATCGCCGGAACGATCGAGGGTGCTTCTTCGCCGATTTCAACGTCATGCCATGGATGCATAGCGCCTGAAGCTATCGACTTTCATGGTCGAAGTCGATAACATGTCGCGACACGACGAAACGGGGGTGGCTGTGGACTTCGACAAATGGAACTCTCGTTATGGAGCGCATGAGCTATTTTACGGCTCAGCCGCCAATGATTACTTGGTCGACAAACTCTCGTCCTTGGTTCTTGCGGGAGTTCTCGAAGGCGATGTTTGTCCCCGGCGCGCTCTCACATTGGGCGAAGGTGAAGGCCGAAATGCCCTCGAGCTTTTACGTCGTGGCTTTCAAGTCACCGCGATCGATGGCTCGCAGGTCGCGAAGGACAAGGCCGAGGCCTGGGCCCAGCGCGAGGGCTTTCAGATCGATTACAGAGTCGACGACGTTCTCCAGGCTGATCTGGTGCCTGCCGAGTTTGATGTGGTGGTCAATATTTGGCTTCATATGCCATCGGCAACGCGCTCGAGAATGTGGCAACGCGTGCGAGAATGGGTGAGGCCCGGGGGTTATGTGCTCATCGAGCACTATCGTCCGGAGCAATTGCAATACCGAACCGGAGGCCCACCCGATGTGGATCTTTTGACCACGGAAGTCGAGTTGCGTGAAGCCTTTCATGGCTTTGAACTCCTCGAGCTTCAATCTGTGCTTCGCGATATTCAAGAGGGGAGTGGGCATCGCGGACGCTCGGCGACCGTGCAGCTGCTCGCGCGGCGGGTTTAGTATTCACGGCCCTTATCTCGCCAAATTTTCGGCACATCCTCCCAGCTCGGGAGTTCGCGAGTTTCATAGCCCAGAGTTTTTCCGGTGGCGATGCGGCGAAACACCTTCATCGCCTTGAGGTGGGCCCCGCTCGAGATGTAGGTGCGCATGGCCTCTCGGCTCTCCCAAGCGGTGAGTGTGTGCTCAATGCCGTCGATGCGGCGGACTCCTGACCATAGCAGTCCGGGCGCACGATCCGCCTGGACCTTGCTCGGAATCGCGTGACGAAGAAATAGGATGTAGGACCAAAGGCCCCGCGGTTTTAGCCCCGTAATCGACACGTAGAAGGGCCGTCCGCTTTTGAGGAATTCTTCAATTCGAGTCATCTTCTGAGCCCAGCGAGTCGCGTCGGGAAAGTCAAGAATGCATCCCGCTTGAGGATGGCCTGACATCAGGGCAAGGGCAAGGCGATGACGCCGAGAACGCCTTTCAATTCGCGAAGCTATGATTGATGCTCAAGGCCGACGGGGCTAGGCTTTTCCAAGCTCATTCTTTTAATTAGCGATGGTCACAAGACTTGGCCTAATTCAATGGTTTCAATGGGGAGGAAAGCATGGCCTCATCAAAAGCTTCTTCCATGGCATCAACAGCTGATTCGGGTGCACCGGGCGTTGTGGTCCCTGGCGGCGTCTTGCGCACCGCCTTTGTCGGAGGAGCCTCAAAGGGCATCGGTCGCGCGGTTGCTAAAACTCTCGCCGCTCGCGGCGTTCGCGTGGTGGCTTGCGGTCGCAGTGCCCAAGAGCTCGATGAGCTCGTGAAGGAGCTCCCGCTTTTGGAGATCGCCCCGGGCGTGGTCAAAGGCCACAAGGCCTTTGTCTGTGATCTCAGCGATACCGAGAAGCTTCCCGATGCGCTTCGTGGCTTGGTCAAAGAACTTGGCGGAATGGACATATTGATTCTCAACGCCGGTGGGCCAAAGTCAGGTCCGGTGTTGGAGGCGAAGCTCGACGAATTCACTGAGGCCTTGAAACCGCATCTTTTGGCCAACCAAATTTTGGTTCAGACTTTTGCACCCCTGATGAAGTCGAAGACCTATGGACGCATCGTCTGCATCATTTCGACATCCGTCAAAGCGCCGATTCCAGGCCTGGGAGTGAGCAACACGGTTCGAGCCGCGGTGGCCTCCTGGGCGAAAACTTTGGCAGGGGAATTGGCGCCCCATGGTGTGACGGTGAATTGCGTATTGCCCGGCTACACCGCCACGTCGCGTTTGCAGGAGCTTTCAGAGGCTGCAGCGAACCGGCGAGGTGTCAGTCCGGAAACAATTGTTGAAGAATGGAAGAAAGCGACACCCATGGGGCGCTTAGGCGAGCCCGAAGAAATCGCGGCGGCTGTGAGCTTTTTTGCCTCGCCGGCTTCGAGCTTCATCACGGGCCAAGCTCTCGCCGTCGATGGCGGTCGACTGCCAGGCTATTGAAATTCGACGGACTCTTGAACCGAGGTGCATGAGTTGAAATACGATTTGTTTCTCTCGATCTGTCAAACCCCTGTCGATGGCCATACGCCCAACGAGCGCGGCATGTTCGAGAATTTCTTTTCGCAAGTGGATCTTGCCGATGCGCTGGGCTTTGGTTGCGCGTGGGTCGCGGAAACGCACCTCTCGTGTCAGGTGCAAAAACGAAATCCCGGAGCGGTGATCCCTCACTTTCAAGGTGAAATTGGACTCAATACCGACATTTTGCAGCTCGCGCATGTGATCTTCGCGCGTACACGACGCCTCCACGTGGGTAGTGCCATTCGCAATATCATTTGCAATGGCGGCCCTCTGGCGCATGCCGAGGCGATTCGCATGTTTATGACCTTGCACGGTCTCCGAGACCGTGAGTCCCGACTTTTGGAGATTGGCTTTGCGAGCGGTCGCTTTCCGTTCTCCAATCAGCCGTACGGTTGGCGGCCCCGCAATGCCTTTGAGG
This sequence comes from Pseudobdellovibrionaceae bacterium, assembly GCA_947462815.1. Taxonomy (GTDB): domain Bacteria; phylum Bdellovibrionota; class Bdellovibrionia; order Bdellovibrionales; family JAMPXM01; genus UBA2339. The sequence continues at coordinate 6,990 of CANHQR010000077.1, read as the reverse complement.
TCGCCGCTTGGCCGGCCCTCAAGGGATTAGTGTTTCAAGAGGCGACAGAAATCTTTCTGCGAGCCTTGCGTGGAGATGTATTTGCTGCACGAGATGTACGGCCAAAGCTTTTGACTCGAGAAAATTTTCGAAGCGAGGCCGATTGGCAAAAGTGTGTGACGGCTTGGAACACTCTATCGGCGCGCGAGCGAGAAACCGATGCTGTGCGGATTGAGGCCGATGGCCACGCCGTAGCCTTCCGGGTCGCACCGCTTTGGAACTTTGATGAGGTCGGTGTCATCCCCTTTGAATCACCCATGCAGTATCTGAACTTGACGATCGGCGCTCATGATGCCGCATCACAAGCCCTCGCGAATGACTTTCTGCCGGTTGGCGTTTTCAATCTTTCGATTACGCCTTCGGCGCAAATCGAGGAAACGCATCAGCGCATGTCGCAAGTCTACAATCGAAAGCCTTGGGGGGCATCAGATGGCGTGTGGTCGCGTGCTCGCATGCCGCGGACCAGTCTGGTGTTCATCGGCGACGACGGCCATGAGGCCCGGGCTCGTGCAGAGCGAGCCATAGCGAACTACTGGACAGCTGTCGAAGGCACTTTGGATCCCGCCAAAGTTCAACAGGCCGTGGGTAACGCGTTGGCGGGGACGCCTGAAGAGATTCGCGCCCAAATGCGCGAGCGTTTTCATCCTGATGATCGGCTGATGCTGTGGTTTGACTTTAACGATCATGACAATGAACGAGTGAAAAAGTCGATGCGCCTCTTTATGGAGAAATGCACATGAGCGACGTTTGGGTTCCACTCGTCGATTATCGACGCAACGGCGTGAGCGAAGTGACGATTCATGGTGCCGTCAGTTGGGTGAGCGGCAAGAAAGTCATTCACGCATGGGGCGGCAATGTTCTCTGCTACGGCCGCTCGATGATGAAGCCTTTGCAGCTTAAAGTGTTCGCCAAGGATTTAGATCAGGTCCTCTCCGTGGAATCCAAGGCGGTCAGTGTGGCCTCCCACAATGCGGAGCCGGATCATATTGCGGCAATCCAAGCGATCCTTAAGCCCAGTGAGATGGGTTTGATGCAAACACCGTTTTCCTTGCCGCTCATGCAGTTTGGTCGACAAATGCGTCGCGCGCGCCGCTGGTACCATCCCTGCTCCGGAAAACATGCGGCGATCTTGCGAGGTTGCCAAATTCGCGGCTGGTCAAGAGTGGGTTACACGTGGCCTCATCATCCCTTTCATCAAAGTTTTTTAGAAGTCATGCGAAGAGCCTTGGGTGAGAGTTGGTCGCCTGCGGTCACGGCTAAAGATGGCTGTGGTTTACCGACGGTTTCCATGACGGTGACGGAGCTGGCGCAGACGTACGCATCATTGGCCGTGCAAAAAGATGAGGATTGGATTTGGCAGGCCATGGTGGAAAAGCCAGATCTCGTCGGTGGCTTCAATCGCTTGGACTCAACGATTCTCAAGTCCTGCGGCGGACAAGTGATTGCCAAAGAGGGTGCTGACGGGTTGTTAGGACTTGCCATTCGACACCCCGAGTTTCCCGATGGTCTGGGAATCGTCATCAAGATCGCACATGGTTGGGATACGACGGCGACATGGTTTGTCGCCCGCTATTGCTTAGGCGTGCTCGGCTTTCATCTGCGAAACCCCTATCGTCTTGACCGACAAAAAGCTCACGTGGTGCCGGATCTGATTCCGCCGCCGTTGCGCCCGCGAATGCAAGAAATCGTTCCCTTTGACCCTTGGGATCCCGATGAGGATCGGTGGGAATTCAATTTTGAGAATTACGTTCGTCCTCATGAGGGCGGGGTGGCGAGTTCCGATTCCCCAGCTCTTCGCGGAGATGTATGATGAGTTCACTCCAGCAAATCGAAAACTTTATCGCAGGTCGATGGACTCCGCCACGGGGTGCTGAGTACCTGACGAGCGACAATCCTTCACGAGGCGAGGCCCATCTTCGTCTGCCGCGAAGTGGAGCGGCCGACGTCGCGCAGGCCGTTCAGGCGGCTCAAGCCGCGTTTCCAGCATGGAGTTCTTTGCGCGCCGAAGAACGCGCCGACTGGCTTGTGCGGATTGCGGATGGCATTGAGAAGCGGGCCGATGAATTTGCGGAGGCGGAGAGTCTCGATCAGGGCAAGCCCGTGAAACTCGCCAAGGACATGGATATCGCGCGAGCTGCGACGAACTTTCGTTTTTTCGCCGGAGTGATTCGACAAGAGTTGAGTGTCGCCGCACCTCTGGATGCACGCACGTTTTCTTATGTGCGCCGTGAACCCATCGGAGTGACTGGCTTGATCTCGCCATGGAATTTGCCGCTCTATCTTCTGACTTGGAAACTTGCCCCGGCTCTCGCCTACGGCAATACGGCTGTGGCGAAACCCAGTGAATTGACCTCGCTCACAGCTTCGCTTTTAGCAGAAGTGCTCCGTGAGATCGGGCTTCCGGCCGGCGTTGTGAATCTTGTCTTTGGGTTAGGAGCTGAAGCGGGACAGGCTCTGGTCGAGCATCCGGATGTACCGGTGATTTCGTTTACGGGTGGGACAGTGACGGGTCGAAAGCTCGCCATCACGGCCGCTCCATTACTCAAAAAATTGTCGCTTGAACTGGGTGGCAAAAATCCCAGCCTGATTTTCGATGACGCGAATTTAGATCGCGACATGGCGGCCATCGTACGAAGTAGCTTTCTCAACCAGGGCGAAATTTGTTTGTGTGGTTCCCGCCTTTACGTGCAGGCTCAGATCTACGAAAGTTTTCTGGAGCGCTTTGTTCACGAGGTCCAGAATCTGAAAGTCGGCGACCCGCGCGATCCGGCGACCTTCATGGGACCCTTGGTGTCTCGCGAGCACTTGCACAAAGTGAAGTCCTACATCGCATGGGCGAAAGAGTCGGGGCTCAAAGTCCTCACAGGTGGAGACGCGCCGCCCGATTTGCCGGCCAATTTGCGGGGTGGGTTTTTCTTGCGTCCGACGGTGATTGCGAGTCCCTCGCGGCGTCTGGACCAGGCCTGCAAGATCCAACAAGAAGAAGTCTTTGGTCCCGTCGTTACGCTCAGTGCCTTTGAGAATTTTGATGAGGTGATCGCTGAGGCCAATGCCACTCGCTATGGCCTTTCGGCTACGGTGTGGACGGAGTCGCTTTCTCGGGCGCATGAGGCGGCAGCCCGGCTCCACGCGGGAACAGTGTGGGTCAATGGCTGGATGCTTCGCGATCTGCGTCTACCTTTTGGGGGCGTTAAGGATTCGGGCCTCGGACGCGAAGGTCAGCTGGATAGTCTGCATCTCTTTACGGAACCGAAGACCGTCACCATTCGTTACGGAGACGCCACATGAGCCAAGCTGGAAAAATCATTGCTGGGGTACTAGCCCCGCATCCACCGCATCTCGTTTATGCGAGCAATCCTCCGCAGAACGAGCCGAGATCCGAAGGCGGCTGGGAAGTTCTGCGCTGGGGTTATGAGCGTTTGCAAAAGAGCATTTTGGCCAAGAAGCCTGATGTGCTACTCGTGCACTCTCCGCATTGGATGACGACGGTGGGCCATCATGTGCTGGGCTTGCCGCATTTTAAGGGTCTCTCGGTGGACCCCATCTTTCCGCATCTTTTTCGCTTTCAGTATGACTTAAAGGTGGATGTGGATCTTTCAAGCCTGATCCACGAAGAGGGGCGGAAGTCGGGTCTGATCATGAAGGTCATGAAGAATCCTGATTTTCGCATCGATTATGGGGCGATCACCAGCTGCTATCTGACGAACCCGGCCTTTGATATTCCCGTGGTTTGTATCTCGTCGAACAATTCGCCCTATTACTTTTCGAACGAGGTCGGGCAGCAACAGATGGAAAGTTTGGGCGAGGCGACAGCTCGAGCGATCGCCCGAAGCGGAAAGCGCGCTGTTTTGCTCGCGAGCAATTCTATGTCGCACCGACATTTCACGAGCGAGCCCGAGATTCCAGAGGACATGAGCAAAGAGCATATCTACCACCACGGTCAGTACCTATGGGACATGGAGATGTTAAAGCTCATGCGTGCGGGTCGCTCGCGCGAACTGGTGGACTGCCTGCCGGAGTTCATGGACATGGCGCTCGCCGAAGTGAAAGCCGGCGCCTTGACGTGGATGCTCTCAGCACTCGGATTTCCCCAGTACCCCGCAGAGGTACACGCTTACGGCAGCGTCATCGGAACCGGCAATGCCGTGGTGGAGTGGGATCACTGGACGCACGCTCAAGGTGAAGTGGCGACTTCGGAGGTGAGATCATGAATCAACTCGTGACGGGTTGCTACATCGTTCCGGGTTTGCCTCATCCCTATCTCGCGGCGAACCGAAATCCTGGTTACAGAAAACTCGCGGACGCCTTTCATCGTATTCGCGAGGAGATTCATCAGAGTTCGGCGGAATACATTCTGTACTTCTCAACGCAGTGGCTGACGGTGCTGGGTTACTCCTTTCAAGCCGATCCTCAGCCTGAATGGGTATTGGTGGATCACAATTGGCATGATCTCGGCAGCATTCGCTACAAGATGCGAGTGGAGACGGAGTTTGCGGCCCATTACGCGCGAGAAGTGAAGTCGATGGGCCACACGGTGCGCGAGGTGAACTACAAAGGCTTCCCCATCGATACAGGCACGGTCGTCGCCCATCAGTTTTTGAATCCGGATAATCGACTTCCGGAAGCGATGGTGTCGTGCAACATGTATGCAGAAAAGCAAGAGACCTTAAGTGTTGGGCAGGCTGGGATGCGCGCCATCGAGGCGTTCGGAAAGAAGGTCGCGATTGTCGTCGTCACGGGGCTATCGAGCCGCTATCACACGGAAGATCTTCCCCTCGAAAAGGACTTCCTTTCGTCGCAGAAAGACGATGAGTGGAATCGAAAGATTTTAGAGATTCTGGGCGAGGGTCGCCTCGAGGATGTGAGTGAGGTGGCGCGCGAGTACACTCGACAAGCCAACGCCGACATGGGTTTTCGAGCGATTTGGTGGCTCAACGGTTTGACGGGGAAACATAATTCTTTCGTCGGTCAGGTGTACGAATACCAGCCCCTCTACGGCACCGGAGCTGCAGTCGTGAGCTTGAAACCTACCCAACTCATTCGCTCGATTCCGGGTTGGGTGAACGATGAAGCCGATTTGGTGGAGCGCATGGATCGCGAGCGCGATCGACTCCGCAGTCGCCGTGCGGCGGCAGTCACATCGGACATTGCAAGTCGGCCGGCGGAGGTGTCGACGACCTCGCCTACGATCGTGACTTTTGAAGCGAAGGCGCGTGATGCGAGCGAAATCGCAGCGCGAGGGGCGCCAGCACCCGTGGGGCCATATCCGCACGCCAAGCGAGTGGGTGATTTCTTGTTCCTGAGCGGCGTCGGGCCTCGCCAACCCGGAACGAGTGACATCCCGGGTGTCAGCTTTGGTGCAGAAGGCGAAGTGCTCCATCACGATGTGGTGCTGCAGACCGAAGCGGTTTTGAAGAACATCAAAGCTGTGCTCGACGAAGCCAAGGTTTCGACTTCCAAGATTGTCGACGTCCAGGTCTATCTCACTGACATGAAGCGAGACTTTCAGCGCTTCAATAAGGTCTATGCTCAGTACTTTGGGGCCCATGGGAGCTGGGGATGTAATCCCACACGCACAACCGTTGAGGTGACGGCCCTTCCGACCCCGATTTGCGTGGAGTTAAAGGTCACCGCGTATTTGGGTGAATGATCGTGATGCGACCGTGGACTCGAGAAGAGCTTGAGGTGAAAGCGAGGAGTGACTTCTTTAGTCTCACGGGCGGTCGCCGTTTCTCGCCCGAGGTCCAAGCGCAGATTCTCGATCTGCTCGAAAGACGACAGCTTGAACGGGGCGCTCCACCAAGCGAAGACTTATGGCGAGATTGGGTGATTGAGTTCCACCAATCCAAGTATTGGGGCTTGCCGACGCTCAGCCCTCTGAAGATCGATGCACCTTCGGTCTCCCCACCGGCTTCGATGTTTCGCTTTATCTGGAGCGCATTTCAAAGCCTGATCATTCTAAAGGCTTTCGTGCTCTATTTTGGGCTGAGTTATGCGATTGATTCGACACGCTTTAATCTTGTCGGGTTGATTGTTTCAATCAGTGTGAGCTTTGGCTCGCTGATTTACTTTGCGATTCGCCAGAGTCGCCATGACGATGAGAAATAAAAAAGCGCAAGGGGCCAAGCCCCGTGCGCTTCACATCGAAGCCAGCCCTCGGCTCAGTTCTTCTTGGTCTTTTTGGATTCGGTGGTCGCCGGAGCTGCAGCGGCAGTGGTCATCGCCACTTCCGTTGCGGTATAGCCTGCGGATTTAACGGCGTCGGTGATGGCCGATTTCATTTTGTCGTCGAGTTTGGCCACCATGAGAGTCGCCTTGTTGCCGGCGAGTTCCACCTTCACCGTGCCTTTTTCAACGCCGCCCAGTTTCGCCAAGGCTTCTTGAACCTTGTTGACGCAAGCGCCACAAGTCATGCCAGTGACTTTCACTTCGACATTGTCAGCCGCGAAAGCCGATAGGGGGGAGAGAGCCACAGCCAAAATGAGTGCTGAAAACAAACGCATAAAACCCTTCCTTTGAGTTGAATCCGGTCCTTCAAGGACCTTATTTTAGAATTAATGCGCCGTTTTGACGGCAAGGCAAGCTGCTCAGGTGCGCAAATTGAGGGCGTTCGGAGGCTCAGGCACTTGATTCCTGCTCGGGGGAGCGTGAAAACACTTGATGCTCGGCGAGCTTTTGGCTACCTTCGTCCTCTCTCGGTATCTACCACGCGGGGTGGTAGTTAAGTTGGTTATAACGCCGCCCTGTCACGGCGGAGGCCGCGGGTTCGAGTCCCGTCCACCCCGCCATTTTCGAACTCAAATTAAGGTTCTTCTCACTTTGGGTTCTTCTCACTTTATGGTGGGTCTTCGTCTAAAGCCCTTTAAGCACAAGCATTTAGCAGTCTAAGTCGGTAGTTTCCGAACGATTTATATCCGTAAGCCCTCTTCTGGACAAGCTTTGCGACGTTGT
>CANHQR010000076.1 GCA_947462815.1 Pseudobdellovibrionaceae bacterium | reverse complement strand
CCGTGAGTTTTTGATGGAGTTCTTGGTCTGTCATGCTGTCGGTTTAGCATGGGTTTTTGCGGGTGATTTTTTGCCGCGAGGAGGGCTTGTGGGGTTCGCGGCGAGCGGGCCACGCGAAGCGGGGTTTTGATGTTTTTCGCGCAGCGAGCGGGGCCTCAAGCGGTGTTTGAGCCCTGGCGGAGTGGGGCTGGGATTTGCGAGATCACCACGCACGCGGCACAGGCAAAAACACGTCAAGGATAATCCGAGCACACCGTAGGCGGGTCCGAAACCCGGACACGCGACCTGCACGCACCACGCCCAAGCACTACCACGCGACCTGCACGCACCACTACAGGCGCGCGCTGGCGCGGGTCACTCTGCGTCAGTGCCCCGAGCATCACAACCGCACATAACTCCACAACTCCCCAACTGCCGCGAACCCTCACCAAAGCGATCCGCGCTAAAACTCTCTCAGCTGTTCCAGCAACAGTTCGCGCAGCCGCGCATCTTGAATTTTGCCGAGATCACTTCGTGGAAACTTCGCCATCACCATGACACGAGTGACTCGCTCAAAAGGCAGAACTCGAGAATTCCAAACACGCAAGACTCGCTCGGCCATTTCGCGACTCAGAGGGGACTCGAGCACCAGGATGATTTCGGCACCGCGACGAGCATCCGGCAACCACGTCAACCAGCTCGACGACAGCCAGCCCATCTCGCTCGGCGGTACTTGCCCTGAATGGAGACCCACGTCGCGACCCAAGGTCTCCGCGGCGACCTGGCGCCACAGCTCTCGTAGGGCCGCGAGGTTGACGAGTTCCGCATTGATCTTCACGGCTTCCTCGCCACGGCCACGTACACGCAAGACGGTCTCACCCATTGAACCCACGTCTAAAATATCGGCGAGATCTGCTGCGGTGAACCAGCCTTCCTCATCCGGTGCCAAGCGCTGCTCATCGCTCAAGCGGTAACTCGCTTCGAAAAGCGCGGACGAGCGAAGTTGCAAGAATCCCGTAGCCGTCTTGCGTACCTCCACGTGGGGCAGGACAACGAGATCGTGATCGTCGGGACCACGTGCAATCGCAATGGTCGATGCCGCTTCCGTCATACCGTAGCTCGGAAGAATCGGCCACCCCAAGCGCCGTGCCGCCGAGGCCAAAGCCGTCGGCAGTCGATCCCCACCAATCAAAACCCAGCGTAAACTCTGGGGCGCCTTCGCATCGAGGGCCACCAGATCGTGGAGCTGCGTCGGCACCAGCGACAGCAGCGTGACTCGGGCCTCACGCATAACTCGCAAAGCCTCGCTCGCCTCCCAACCCGTGGGACATAGTTCGACCACCCGAGCTCCGTCGACGCTGGCCACGCGCTCGCGAATGGCGAGGCCGCCGACATGAAACCCTGGCAGACAAAGCCCCCAAACGTCTTGTGAGTTCGTACCGAGGCGGGCATTTACGGCCGTGGCCGAGGCGCGTAGTGCCGCGCGCGTGAGAATCACGAGTCTCGGCGAGGGACCACTCGTGCCGCTCGTCAGTAGACCCACGCGATCTTGCAAGCCTCGGTCGATGACCACACGCACGAACACGCTGCGCGCGCGCTCGGCGATCGAAGTTTCGATTCGAGGATTCAAATACAGTTGGGACTCAACCTCAGAGCTCATGATGAGGCGACCTCACGCCAAACCAAGCGAGCCAAGCTCGCTTCAAAACCGAGTCCGCTTGTCCCCCGTTCCGGCTCTGCGAGACGATCGCCGCACATCCTCACCTCAAAGCCGGGCAGGGCTTTGTAGACCAAGTGCGAGGCACAGCCGTGAATCTCAGCCGGCGCCTTTCGTGTCGCTTCGCTCGCAGCCCAAAGTGAGCCGAGCGGATGCCCGAGACTGGACGTGACCACGACGCGTTGCCAAGGGTCGATGGGCTCAGACTCCCAAAGCGGCTTCCAAATTCGCACGAAAGCTTGTTCTCTCGCCGCCACCTCGGCTTCTTCAATAGAATCACTCGACTTCGCAAGCGTCGGCTGGTCCCATGCGAGGCTCACACCCTCGCACGCCGCAAAGCTTTGCCAACTCGCGGCTGCAAACGGGAAGGGATCTTCGATGTAATCAATCAGCTCACGAAGACGACAGGGTAAGCTCCACAAAAATCGAGCGAGAGCATCCGGCTCTCCACGTGAGTTGAGATCCAATCGCAATCGCAGTTCATCGCCCCACCATCCGACAAGCGCTGCAAGTCGACGAGCTTCGGCTGGTAAGTCTCCCGCATCAAGCTTCAGCTTTATAGCGCCGAAGCCGTCGCGCCGAGTTTGGATCAACCTTCCCACGGAAAGATCCCAAGTCGACATCCACAAGCGGTGTTGCCGTGCTGATCGCGGCAGAGCGGCTTTCGTCGCGCGCGCCTTAGCATCTCGACGACTCGCCTGCAGAGCCAGATCCCACAGCTTCCCGCTTTGCTGTTGGAGCAATTCGTGAACGCTGGGCTGCCCAACCTCTGGCCAAGTGTGGAGATCCGCAAAACCCACCGCGCCATCACCCCAACTCACTCGCAACAACGAGCCACTGCGCTCACGCCCAGAACCGGAAACTCCCTGCAGCAGATAGTCGCTCGCCTCAACTCTCAAGAGCGAACTCCAAGAAAAAGACCTGCCGCCAGTGCGAGGCCAGCCACCAAATGCAGAGCCGCTGCTCTCGCGAGAATGGGATTCAACAACGGACCGGGTGCCGTGCTGAATACGGCTCGCACAAGTCGCCCCGCCAAGGGCACGGCGATCAAGGGCATCATCCCCGCCCAACGAAAGCCCGACGAACCATATGCGACCCCCATCAAAAAAGGCGCATAGGCCAGAATCGCGATCTCCCATCGCACGAAACGGGGACCAAAGCGAACAGCCAGCGTGCGCTTGCCCGCTTTCACGTCTTGAGGCGCATCGCGAAGGTTATTGATCGCGATCAGAGTTGTCGCGTGAAAGCCGACTTGTAAGCCAGCAACCAATGCGAGTTCGCTCCACGTCCCGGTATGCAAATAGTGCGTGCCCGCGACGGCGATCACGCCAAAAAATAAAATCACGAAAAGGTCACCGAGACCCAAATAGGCCAAGGGCCAGGGCCCGCCGGTGTATCCATACGCTAGAAACAAAGACACCAATCCAATGATCACGATGGGCCATCCGCCCTGCAGCACGAGTGGCACACCCAACGCAAAGGCGACCCCGCAACAGAGAGCCGCGGCGGTGTAAACTTGCCGACGCGATAGCAGACCTGAGGCCGTTGCCCGCACGGGACCCGTGCGCTCGGACGTGTCGGCACCTTTATCAAAATCGATGGCATCGTTGAAGAGATTCGTCGCGATTTGGATCAGGAGACTCGCTGCCAAAACGGCCCCCAAAATCCACAATTCAAATTGGCCCGTCTCTGCCCGAGCGAGAGCTGTGCCCACGAGCACAGGAACAACGGCGGCCGTCAGCGTTTTGGGTCGAAAGGCTTGGATCCAGATCTTCATGCTGCTCAATTTACCCGATGGCGCCGTTTTCGTCACAGCATTCGAATATGCTCATTGCAAAACGGCTCAACACGGCATCGGTCATCCCAAGCGTCAAGCCATCCGACCCTCCACGAGCTTGAATAACGAATCCTGAGCCTCAAGGGATCAGCCCTCAATACGCCCGTCAATTTGCAGGTCGATGCCTGTGGATGCTCACGCAGAGCTGGATTAGGCCGAGCGGCGATGGGGCCAGACGACTACGGGTCGGCTCATCAGCCACTTCAAGCAGACCCACCTCAGTACCCCACAGCGATCCAACTCAAGAGAATCGGACCTGTGTAGTTGGCGTAAGCTCCGCAGTTGGCGCTAAACGGCGACATCCACGCCATCGCGCGAAAGCCCGTTGTCGTCACGGAGTCATAACTCACGCCCACTTGATCCATCGCTCCCTGGGTGCAAGGCAAAAGTCCGCTATTTGCTGAAGGACCCGATAGACTCACCATGACTTTTGGGGGCGTCGTAAACGGCGTCGAAAAAACGATGTTCTTAGCTGGCACGCCGGAGGTACAAAAAAACGCGGACTCGTAAGGTACGAGGCTTGCGCCATCCGAACAAACATCAGGCGCCACGTTCGTGCCCGATTCGACTCGCAGATCTCCTCCTGCCGAAACCCAATTCGAAGCATTGCAAAATTCGAGTTTTTTGGAGGTCGAGTTATACCTCACTTGACCTTCGCGACCTGCGTTGCACGGAGCTCCGGAATTGCCCACCTTAAATTCGCCAGCGACATCGAGACGCGCCTGGGGGCTCGATGTGCCAATCCCGACAGCGTCCATGCCCGTATAAATCCCATTCGGAGTCGACGGCGAACTCAGCCAAAACTGAGACCCGGAACTGGAGATCGCACTGCAACTCACGAGCTGGTCGCTCGCATTGATGGTCGTCGAAAGCATCACCTCTCGCATGAAGGATCGAGGGCCGACGGGGTCTCCCAGAGGCTCAAAGGTCAGCATCAGTTTGGACTTTCCCTGCAGTGGGTTAGAAGCGTGATCCGCGACAAAGGATGAGAGCTGCATCGAGGCGATCCTGATCATACGATTTTGCACAAGATCGCCTGAGCTCAAATACACCGAATCATCCCCGCGTTTGAGCGTCGTCACGGACACCCCCGGGGCCTTTGGATTGAGCGTTCGAAGCGAGGCCGTACACGCAGCCTGATTCGCCAGGTGGGCCAAGATTTCATTTTCCATCAAGCGAACAGCATCACGGACTTCAATCGCTTTCTGTCCGCGCAAAGAGGAGGTCAACATGCTCGCAATCGCGATCCCCAGAAAGCCGATGAGACCGGCCACCATGAGTACCTGAATGAGTCCCGAACCCCGTCGATTCACACGTCACTCTCCAATTTCAAAGCAAGGCCATCTCATCACTTCAGCAGTTTACGAATCTCTTTGCGGAGATCAGAGGGTCGATTGAGCCCTTGCATGCGGACTCGGTACTCGGTGCCCTTAAAGCCCAGTATCACCGACCATCCTTGAATATTGAATCTTTGAGCCAACTCACGTTGATTGATGAAATCGACTTGGAAAACCTCAACGGCTTTGAACTCGTCCTCCTTCAAAACTCGCTGCAGACTGGGAACTTGAAGGGTACAGCCCGGACAGTCCGCCTTAGAAAAGACGAGCAGGATGGGCCGACCCGAAGTCTGCGCCGCTCGAAAGAGCGCATCGTCGAATCTTCTCAAGACCAGAGAATTGGTCACTCGAGGACCAGGTTGGTCGTTGGGATCCGTATTCGGTCTTTCAACGTGAAGGGCCACGCCTTGCGTGGGATGTCCCATGGGCAGAGCCAGTGGTGGAACTGGAGCTGAGACGGTGTTCTGAGGCGGCGGAGACCGCAAGGGGGCGACCGGCTGAGGCAATGGGGAGCTCGCCTGAGCCGTCAACCACGGCCAAGCCAGCAAGATGAGCAGACCCGAGCTCGAAGCGATGAAGACTCGACCGACTCTTGAAGGCCAAAACAAGTTCTTTGCCATACGCCCTCGCACTCCACGTTGAACTTCAATAACGCCGCAGCGTGTGGAGATAGAGTAATGCAAGAGGAGAACTTGTCCCAAACAAGCTTTGCACCTTGGACGCAAGTCGAGTCCTCGCACGAACTCGACTCATCGACGATGAATTGAGAGATCGACATTCCGCTGAAGCGAGGGCTCGGCTTCAATCGGACTTACGCCGGCTCATTAAGGAAAACGTGGATACTTTGAAAAATCTGGTTTGCGTTTTTCGAGATAAGCCCGCTTCCCCTCGCTGCCCTCTTCGCTCAAGTAGTAAAGCAAAGTGGCATTGCCCGCAAAATCCAACAGACCGATCTGTCCATCGCAATCCGCATTGTGGGCGGCCTTCAAACAACGAAGAGCCATGGGCGAGAGCTCGAGCATTTCCCGACACCACTGGACGGTCTCTTCTTCAAGACGCTCCAGCGGCACAATGGTGTTCACAAGGCCCATGCTCAAGGCCTGCTGAGCATCGTACTGACGACACAAGAACCAAATCTCGCGAGCCTTCTTTTGGCCAACGATGCGCGATAGATACGACGAGCCCAGGCCGCCATCGAATGACCCCACGCGCGGACCCGTCTGTCCAAAGCGTGCGTTTTCCGCTGCGATCGACAGGTCGCACACAACATGCAGGACGTGGCCTCCACCAATCGCATAACCGGCAACCATCGCCACCACAGGCTTGGGCATACCGCGAATCGCTTTCTGCATATCGAGGATATTCAGGCGAGGTACACCATCTTTGCCAACGTAGCCGCCGTCGCCGCGCACGCGTTGATCGCCGCCTGAGCAGAACGCCAAATCTCCCTGGCCTGTGAGAATGATCACACCAATTGACGAGTTATCCCGACACACTTCCATCGCGTCCAACATCTCGATCACGGTTTGGGGTCGAAAGGCGTTGCGAACTTCAGGGCGGTTGATGGTCAGCTTGGCGATTCCATCGCCGGAAGACTCTAAGCGGATATCCGTGTAGGCCTTCAATCGGCCGGGCTTCATCGGTTTCCAATCGCAAGCCAAGCGAATCGTGGATTGGCGCGGATCGGTGGCGAGTTTGGACGACTTTGCGGCTGACTGAGCGCCCGACTTCTGAGAAGTCGCCACGCGCGAGGCACGAGATGTCTTTTCTTTGGTTTTGGACGCGATTTTTGCAGATCCAGCTGGAGATGAAGGTGGAGATACACGTGCGGGTGAGGCCGTTTTGGACTTTGTCTTTTTAGTCATAGGACTGGGGTTGTAGCAGGCCTCTTGCGCCGAAGCAAATCGGCCCCTCGACAGAAGCCTTCATCAAGATCCCCAGAGCGAATTAAAAGTAAACCCGCACTCCAATGCCAAAGTCCGCATCGGTCGAAGTCTTGGGAAGCAGATTCATAATCAGGGCGATCTCGGCAAAAAACTGCAAGGTGCCGCGGTTCACATCGAAGTTCAGGCCCGCCGGAAGACGAAGGCCGAGGCGGGTCTTGTCCTCGCTGCGATTGTTGATATTGATAAGACGACCACCGAGGCCGTAGTGCGCGTGGATCCCGCGACCATCAACTTGAAACAAGTCCGCCCGGTGCCAAAGATAGTCGCTGTGAAACGAAAACCCAGTCTCACTGCCAAAGGCCCACGCCAATGCGGCATCGACCGAGCGCTGCGAACTCAATTCGTAGTTCGCACTCACGCCCGTGGGATCACCCAAGACAATGCCGAGACCGAAGGGGCCAGGACGATCCGCGCGCGAGTCGACGGGCATCAAAAGCGTGGTCAAGATCAGCGCGCAGATCCCCAAGCTTCGAGCGAAGATGCGCCGCAATTTTGGCGACGAGGGACCGGGCTTGAGTTTCAGCAAATTGCGTTGGACGGAGTTGAAATTCATGCGTCTTTTCCTCAGCCTTCCAAGAGTTCAACACAAAAGTTTCGCAAGCTGTGGGGCGCATCGACAAGCAATCGATGCCCCGCCTCGGGCACAACTTCGTGCGGAAGCTCACGCCAGAGTTCACGAAACTTCGCGTCGCGCTCGCCGATCAGGACTTTGATCCCGCGCGCCTCACGGTACCAAGAGCGCTGATCGGCCTGCGTCGCCAAGCCGAGAAGCTCCAATTCTCGCGCGTAGCGGAAACGCTGCTCCTCGCGACCAAAGCGCGACTGTTGCGGCTGTTGCGGCTGTTGCGGTTGTGACTGAAAAACTGTTTGTGAGTTCCAAGCGCGTGCTAAACGTCGCCAAGCTCGGGAGGAGTCCGCTGATCGAAAGCGCATGGCCCAAGCTCGGTCCTGCAGATATCGCGCTTGGCGCTCGGCAGCGGTCACAAGCCCCGGATGCGGCGACAACAGCAAAGCCCGATCCGCGAGCTCGGGAACATGCTGCAGAAGTTCTGCGGCGATTCGAGCACCCATGGAGTAAGCCAACACGAGATTCGCTCGCTCATGCCGAAGTTCATTGGCCCAGTCTGCCAAAACTTCGCGACGAGATCTCCGCCGCCGCAGATGCGGCACCGACGTCTCCACCCGCACCTCGATCGGACCGAAGCCCCAAGTCTCGAGCCGCAGAGCCTGCAAGTCGCGCGCGTCGCCCATAAAGCCGGGAAAATAAATGAGCTTCACGTCGAAGGCTCCCACGCCGACCAAAATCGTGTCGTCGCTTTCGCCTCGGGGTGAATCTCGATCAGCACCTGCTCCAAATTTTCAAGATGGGGCCAGGCCGAAGGATCTCGCACCACAAAACTTTCCAAATCCCACAATTCCGCCCAAGCCGCGAGGCTCTGAGCATGGCGATTTTCAAAAGGTACCGAGCCCCCTGGTGCCGAGCGGAACATGCGCGAGAAAATTCGACCGCCCCCGTTGTTGATTACGACAATTCGCAACCGCTGTACCTGCTCGCGAAGC
This sequence comes from Pseudobdellovibrionaceae bacterium, assembly GCA_947462815.1. Lineage (GTDB taxonomy): Bacteria > Bdellovibrionota > Bdellovibrionia > Bdellovibrionales > JAMPXM01 > UBA2339. Next base: position 5,504 of record CANHQR010000076.1, on the reverse strand, counting down.
CAAGGCCCCGCTAAGTTGTACATTGCCGTCAAATCGCCGACGATAATCCACAACTCGTCTTGCTGGCGCGACAGCCCCAAAGCGGTGGACACCTGACCATCAATACCGTTCACACCGCGATTGGCCTCGACGTGGTGAAGTGCGGAGCTGCGGCGCGAAGCCGCCAGATCCCATTCGCGAATCGGCAGCGAGTTGCCGACGTACACGCGGGCCGATGAGGGAATTTGTTCCGAGATGAATCGAAACCAAGAGGGCTCGGAACACTTTTCGGCGCGAAGGACTTCGTCCAAGCGAAGCGCATCACGAGCCGACTCGGTCAGCAATTGAGCTTCGATATGAGAGGCCTCACCTGAGGAGGGAGCCACGGCGAGACTGCGCAAACCCAACCACCACTGCGGATGATGCAGGTGTCGGCCGCGACCTAGGCCGGACCAGGGCGAACGCGAAACGGAAATGGTCTCCGTCGAGGTACGCACATCGTCCAAATCGCGCCACAGCCGCGTGGTGGGTACGGCGCCGAAGCGCCAAACTTGCTGGATCTGACCCTCGCGGATCGCACGCGAGATCGCGGCTTCGCCTCCGCGAAGCTCCAGATGCTGGAGCCGCGGATCGCCGCGCAATCCACTGGTCGCCTCAAGCCACACAGGACGACCTGCTCGCAGCAAAAAATCTCTCACAGCCTCGATTTCCCCAGCATCTCCCTCCACGACATCTTGAAGGCCACTCACCAACATCAAGCTCGGCACCGAGGCCTCGACTCGCCAAGCACTCAAGGACAGAGGGGACTCGACCCGCGATGCCGTCGATGGAGGCACCTGATGCTGAGCGACCCGCCGCTCAGCTCCCTCAACTCCTGAGAGCAGGGGCTCGTCACAACAGAAGTTGATATGCGTCGGTCCATCGCTCAGTGCCTGTACCGACAATTGATCGCCGTAGGCCTCGAGCGAATCACCGACTTCAAAGTCGATGAAGCGCTTGGCCTGACGACCAAAAATCTCCCGTTGGTCGATGGCCTGCGGCGCACCCGTCCCCCGCAGTCGCTTAGGCCGATCTGCAGTGAGCGCCACAAGCGGTGCACCGACGTAGAGTGCCTCGGTGATCGCCGGCAAAAGTTCGGCAACCGCCGTCCCCGAGGTGCAAATCACCACAGCAGGACGAGCATCGCGGCGCGCACGACCCAAAGCAAAGAAGGCCGCCTCGCGCTCTTCAAAATGAGTGAGGACTTCGATTTCAATCGGCTGCAGTCCCGCCACCCGTTGCAAACGCAAGATCTCAAGTGCGGCCACCAACGGCGCATTGCGAGCCCCAGCGCAGCACACAAAGCTTCGCGCCCCCGCATCGATGAGCTTCAGTAAAATCTCAAGACCTGCGTCGACGTTACCTTGCATCGCGGACAAGCCCAGCATGCGCTTGATCGCCTCGCGCTTTGCTGCCAGCTCGCGCCACTCGCTTTCGCGATCGCTCGACGGCAAAACACCCGCACCCGCCGCCACCTCGACGGCAAAACGTTCGCCGTGCTGGGGACGGCGCGTGCGAATCTGGCGGATGCCCACGAGAGCAGTCAGACGATGAGCTTGGCCCTCAAAGCCAGGTGTCGAAAAGATGAGAGGGGCTCCAAAAGTTCCCCGCTCAATTCCGTCGCGATCGCGCCGGACCTCGTCGAACTCTCTCAGCCATGGCGCAGATCGCGGCGCCACACCCAAAGCCGGAGTGGGATGCAAGCTGTGCACGCAAGCTGCAGTCACATCCGCAGCCGCACCCGCAGCTCCGGCCGCAGCTCGAGGAGGCGACACCGAAGCCGACGCCAACGAGACGGTGCCCGCACCGCCACCGACTTTTCGACGCCATTCGAGCGGCGTGACCAAATGCCAAAGTTGTCGATCGCCGCGGGGTGGAGTCGCAGCGCGCGCGTGGCGCTCACCCACGCTCAGTGTGCCGCCAAACTGATCGGCCAGCGCCTGCAAGCGCTCGCGAAGATCGTCGACAACCAACGCCTGCTCCTCGGCGTCCTTGTCTGCAGCCAGAAACTCAGCGAGTTCCGCATCGCGCTGATCCGCGCGGATCCAACGCGTGCCCGCAACGGCATGAGTTTTCAGGCAAGTTTCTTGAGCTGAAGAGGTGGTTTCAAAGAGAATTTCCGGCGTGACGCCGACCACAGCTTCTTGTTGATCCCAATAGGCGTAGGCCCAAGCCTGACCGCCCGCCGCACGCGTCTCGGCCGCCGACTGAACGGCCCACAAAAGACGCCGGAGCCACCACGACTCGAAGCTCAAGCTCGCCGCCCAACCTGTCTCAAAAATCACCGGTACGGCTTTACGCAAGGTCTTTCCGGGCGCCCCAATTGGAGGAGCCCACCGCTCTTGCATCCAAGTCCACTGTGCCTGCCAAGCGGCCTCGCCCACCGGTTGCCAGGCCACTTTATCTTGCGCCAACTCGGCGATCGGCTTGGCCCACGCAAAAAAATCCTGAACTGAAAGATGGCGAAGCTCGGCGCCGGGCGAAGCCAAGCGGCTGGAAGAGCCTTCAAAAAGATCTAAAAAGGAAAGCGCCGCAAAGCTCGGGCCCAAGCTGTCCTGAGTGGGGACGGCGCCCGAAGGATCGACACCTGAGGCGCCCCACCATACCCCTTGCCCATCAAAAAAAAGCCAAGATAATCCACGGCTTGCCGAGAGCCAGCCGGCCATGAGGTGTCTCGAGATCGAATAGGACGAGTCGCGATCAGCCTGCCGCATTTGGACTCCCAGAGAACGCGGCCTTTTGGGTCTTGCCAAGCTCGCGTACGCAGTTAAGAGAATACTCAATTCGTGGCCTTTTCACGCGAGAGTTTTCTCTCTTGTGACCCGCCAACTGTCATGGGATTATTCAACGCCTCCAGAGTACACTGATCTCAAGGAGAAGAAACAGGGTCGTTTCTCTAAAAACACATGAACTCACCTCGCGACATCGCCGACCTCGGCTCACAGAATCAAGCCTCCGCCTCCACGCACACCGTGCGGGTGGGTCGCTGGGTGTTTGGCGGACGAGACCTTCCTGTCATCGCAGGTCCTTGCTCGATCGAGTCCGAAGCGCATTTGCGTGAGACCGCTCTCGGTGTTCGCCAGAGTGGGGCCGCCCTCCTGCGCGGCGGCGTTTACAAAATGCGCACAAGCCCTGACAGCTTTCAGGGCATCGGTGAACCTGCTTTTCAGTTTCTCGCGCAAGTGAAGCGCGACCTCGAGATGCCGCTCGTCTCCGAGATCACGGATCCGCGGCAGCTGCCGCTCATGATCGATGTGGTCGACATGTTTCAGGTGGGCTCGCGCAACATGTACAATTACGAGCTCCTCAAGGAGCTGGGTCAGGCCAAGAAGCCCGTGCTATTGAAGCGCGCCTTCGCGGCGACGGTGGATGAATGGCTCAAAGCTGCCGATTACGTGCTCAAGGGCCACGATCAAGTCGTGCTATGCGAACGCGGTATTCGAACGTTTGAAACCAGCACGCGCAACACTTTGGATCTCAACAGCGTGGCCTATCTGAAGGCGCACGCCCAGTTACCCGTGATTGTTGACCCCTCGCACGGCACAGGACGCCCTGAACTGATCACGCCACTCGCCGCTGCAGCGATCGCGGCTGGAGCGGATGGACTGATCGTCGAGGTTCACCCCCGACCTCGCGAAGCTAAAAGCGATGCCTTCCAGGCCATCGGCTTCGCGCATTTCACAGCGCTCGTCGATCGGTGCGCTCGTGTGGCGGAGGCCTGTGACCGGAGGCTGGCGCGATGAGTTCAGTCGATCAACCCAGCACGACCCACGGCATGAACGGACCCGATGCGAGCAAGATTCGCTCGATGTTTTCGGGTATCGCCGGTCGCTACGACTTAGCCAACACGATTCTCTCCGGCGGCATTCACCATCTCTGGCGACAGAGTCTGGTCGATTGGTCTGGAGCCCGCGCGGGACAAAACATTCTCGATTGCGCGACCGGCACAGGTGATTTGGCGATCGCGTTTAAGTCCGTGGTCGGTCAAGAAGGTCGCGTCACAGGTACGGACTTCTGTGCTGAGATGCTGGGCCCCGCGCCTTCGAAGGCCGCGGCTCGTGGCTATGAAATCGAATTCTCTCAAGCCGACGTCACGCAGTTGCCTTTCGCTGATGCGAGCTTTGATATCGCGAGTATTTCGTTTGGCATTCGCAACGTCGCTCAACCCCTTAAGGGCCTGATTGAATTGGCGCGCGTGGTTCGCCCCGGCGGCTGCGTGATGGTGCTCGAATTCGGTCAACCCGACACCCCCGTGATCTCGAACGCCTATCGCCTGTACTCGGAAAAGATTCTGCCCCGTATCGGCGGCTGGATCACCGGCGCTCCTGAAGCTTATCAGTACCTGCAGTCTTCGTCCTCGCAGTTTCCCTGCGGTCAGGCCTTCCTCGATCTCATGAACTCCACCGATCGCTTCGTCCAAGTCGAAGCCCGACGCCTGAGCTTTGGTGTCGCCTGGATGTACAAAGGTGTCGTGCGCTGACCGCGCCTTTCTGGAACAGAGTCTGCAAACTCACTCCTGCATATTGAAGCGAATGGTCGCGCTCGTAATGCATTGCTTGCGGTTGCCGGATTTGGGCGCCCGCGATGAGGGGGTTTCCATGCGAACGATGAATTTCAACAGTCTGCGCCTGATGGCCCTAGCCAGTTTGACAATGATGGTTGCCGCCGAGGCCTCTGCGGGCAGCATGCAAACGGTTTGTCGAAGATCTCGCAATGCCGTTGTCTTCGCGACCGGTAACTTCTCGATGAATGTGGTTCGAAGCACTCCTGACAGCCTCCAGGTCGGCGAGCTCAGCGATGTCTTGGAGTTCAAAGCGGACTCGCGCGCACCGATTTTCACTCCCTGCAGCACAACCGAGCGCATGGGTGAAATTGTCGTCAAATCTGTGGGTCGTGAGCGAATGGTCGCCAAAGAAGGCGGCGAGCCCTGCCCCGATGGCAATGGCGGCATGACAGCTCATGGTCCAGGCTCAGAGACTCACGCCTTTCCGGCGTCGATTGAACTGAACATGTCGGGCTTGACCGAAACCGTACAGGTCACTTGTCGCACAACCGTCGGCTTCTCGGGCCGCTGCGTATTTGAAGAGTAAGGCCATCGAGTCTAACTCTGATGGATCCTGGCTGAGCTGTCGTCGCTGATTATTTTTGGCCGAGTGCGTGCTGTTCCGTGCGCGTCGTGAGTCATTCGCGGCTCAGCACACGTCGCTCAGCACGCGTCGCTGATTGCAGGCGCGACAAAGCACGCGCAAGTTGCGAGGGGTGCTCGGGCCCCCGCGCGCGAAGGGCCGGATATGGTCGATCTCGAGCGCGTAGCGGGAGCCGCAATTTTCGCAGGCATGCTGGGCTTTCTGCTTCAGTTCACGGCGGAGTTGTTGCGGGATGTAGCGCTGATGCGGGTTGGGGGGCGGGCTGGCTTTCCGCGCTGGCGCGGGTCGCAGCGCAGCGAGCTTTTCTCGTGCGAGCAGCGTGATCAGCTCAGCCGTCGT
>CANHQR010000075.1 GCA_947462815.1 Pseudobdellovibrionaceae bacterium | reverse complement strand
TGAGGTGCCTGACCGCGCTGGCGCGGGTCACTCTGCGTCAGCGCCCCGCGCATCACAACCGCGCATCACAACCGCGCATCACAACCGCGCATCACAACCGCGCATCACAACCGCGCATCACAACCGCGCATCACAACCGCGCATCACAACCGCACATCACAACCGCGCGTCAAACAGCAAACGCGAGCTGTCCCTAACTAACTCACTTCAACTCTGGAAAAAATTCGGCGAAGCTTTGTCGGACTACGGCCCGTCCGCCTGTCTCTAGAATCTCGCCGTGATTGACGATCACACGATCGAAGTCTTCATCCAAGACACGCTGGAAGCTCTCCACAAACACAGCGCGATCTTGCAGGAACATATAGCGGAACAATCGACTGGGACCGAATCGGCCGCCGACACGATTCCAACGCATCAACACCCGCTCAAGTCCAGTGAACACATCGCCCATATTGAAGGCGAGATCTGTCATGACCAAAGTGCGTGTAGGACGATGTACGAACACGCTTTCAGCGAAGCGCGTGCCGTGCACTTCGAAGGCGGCCAGCACATCGTCGCCGCGAAACTCGGCCAAGGACCGAGCTCCATCGGAGGGACGAAAGCGCGAGAGCTGACTCGCCGGAGCGTAAAGCTCGGCTGTTGGGAATCGATCTTTCATCCAACCCGCGTCCGAGGTGTGAAAGACATTGGGAGCAATGATGGCCGCGATGTCACCTAACTCGCGAAGCCAATCCAGCTCAACTTCCGTGAGTCGCATCGAATTGTGGATGGCCCAGCGTCCATCTGCCATGCGCATCACGGTCATTCGACGCCCGAGCTTGTTGCGCCAAGAGCCGCGCATTTCCCAAAGGCCAGGCGCGAGAGGCCGCGGTGTTTGGTTCGGAAATGCGAGCGTTTTCTCACCACCTAATGCCATCACCGACCTCCTGATGAACCAAATTCTAGCATCAGTTGGTCGGCGAGCATCAACCATGTCATGGCCTCAAGCACGGGAATCGCGCGGGGCACGATACAGGGATCGTGTCGACCAAGCTTGGAGACGTCCATCACACTGCTTGTGGGCTTGAAACCCACACGAGCCAACATCAGCTCACCTGTAGCGAGACCGCCGCGAACTCCGCCATAGCGGAGCGGCGAGGCGCCCTCGCCGTGAAACACCGTGCCTCGATCGGCCGTATCGCCATCCTGATCGAAACCCAAAGCAAAGCTCGAGCTCGCGCCAACACTCATGAGGGCATCTGCCCATTGATTCTTGAGCTTGCGAAACACGGGTTGCCCCAAACCTCGGGGAACTCCACGCACCACAACCCATGCTTCTCCCCCATAACTTTCCCCATCGCGAACGGCCGCGATCAATGTTTGCTCGACCGTGGCCTGCAAGCTCACCACATCCGGGAAACGTGCCACACAAGCATCCACATCTTCGCGACGCAAAATCTCCAAGCGCGACTCCATTTCAGACTGCGACCAGGAGAGACGGTGAGCACCCACGCGAGAAGCCAAACCGACAACTTCAATGCTCGGCCATCTCGAGCGAATCCACATCTCGGCGACCGCAGCACCCATCACACGCGAGAGCGTTTCTCGCCCCGAGGATCGCCCGCCGCCTCGCGGATCCACATGACCAAATTTGTCTCGCCATACATCGTCTGCATGGCCCTTGCGCCGAACAGCCCCACTGGCGATCGCCGCGTAATCTTCCGAGCGAGCATCGCGATTGCGCACGAGAAGTGCGATCGGCGTACCCAAAGTTCGCCCCTCAAAGACACCCGAGAGGACCTCAACCGCGTCGGCTTCTTGACGCGCACTCACCCAAGCCGCTTGGCCCGGACGACGTCTCTGCATCCAATTCGTCAACAGAGCTTCATCCCACGTGACTCCGGAAGGGCAGGCGTCGATCACAGCGCCCAATCCCGAACCGTGACTTTCGCCAAAGCTGGTGATCCGAAATCTCTCACCCCAACTGTTGCTGCTCATGACATCCTCTCGTTCACGCAACGATGCCTCGTCGAGAATCAAACCTTGGACGGAATTAGCTCACGGAAAAAGTCTCTCTGGGCTCGCGCCTGATAATCAAACAACTCTAGCCCTGAAATGTAGTGTGCGCCGAAGGTTTTCGCGACCCGTCGTGCTTCGGAGCTTTCTTGGTAGGACAAATCAAGTACGACAGAGGGTCGATGCTCTCCCCAGGGCCAAAGCTTGAGCTCTTGAGCTCCCGCTCCCCAAATCAAAAGTCGAGGCGCCGGCGAAGCCTGACTCTCTCGAGGCTGGGCTTTTGAGGCCGAATACGCACAAACGCCGGGGAACATCTGTTTCACAGCTGCGATCATTCCCGAGCCCCCCCATAGCACCGCGGGTCGAAGCTGAGCCCAATTCTCGTGAATCAAAGCCTTTGCCCAAGCCGCATCGGTGGACGTCGCGGCCAAGTATTCTCCGTGCGCGTCCCACACGATACTATTGACCGCTCCTCCTGGCGCTCTGAGGTCGAAGGCCACAACCTCCTTCAAGGGCGATGTCACGGCAGCCGCTCTTAAGCCCAAATCTCGAAGGACAGGCCTGGCCTCTCCCCATTCTGTTCGCTCGACACGAATCGCATAAACAGGCCAGGAGTATTGGGAGAAAAACTCACGATGCTCCAAGGGCGTTCGAGAATGTGCGACCGGGGCTCCGAGCACCCCAGCAAAAAAATCCGCCTGCAACTCATTTCGAGCGAGCCATTCCCCAGCTGTTGGCTGATCAGGGGCCGAGCCCCAGCCCTCTCGCCAAAACTGAAACTCGGCAGGCACACATTGGAGTCGATACCATTTCCAACGACCATCTTCCGACATCGGCAAGAAGATCCGCTGCGGCCCGGCACGGCGCCATTGATCGCGCTCATAGAGCTCGCGAAAGCTTGAGGTTGGCGCGGCCCACTTGATCCAAACCCGCGAAGTCTCACCGGACCAAATCGAAAAGGCTTCGGCGACTCGGGCTTCCAACTCAGCGACAGTTGAAGAGCTATGATCACTCAACACCAAGCGAACTTCGCCCCAACCTTCCAGCTCCGCCGCCGCTTCGGAAAACTCACTCAGCTTCTCGAGAGGCCAATCTAGATCCACCTTATGGCGTCCTCGCGCTGCGTTTGCGGCCAAGACGTTGGACGATCTCCGATGGCTCAGCAGTAAGCGCGAGCCGGGCGGTAGCTCACCAAGCAATTGATGAAAATCCTGCGTCGCAAAGTCGCCCACAAGATCATCGCGCAATTCGAGCCGGGCGCCCCACCGCAGAGCTTTCACAGCTTGTTCGATTCGCCCCGGATCGGTGAGCGTGAAGACTCCGCCGATTTCAGGAAAGCTCGAGACATTGAGAAGGTCGAGGACAATGGCACGCTCAGCGAAGTCTTCAATTTGCTCGGCACCTTCTTGAAGATCTATGACGTGCTCCGCCCATTTGCCGAAGCGGGCTTCGCGTTCATCTCGACGCCGCCGCCACACCTCACGCTCGTCACCTTCGCCCAGTGCAGGTCGTTGATCGACGAAGATCCGATCGTCGAGATCCGTCACGCGTCGAAGCCAAACTCGATTCCAAGAAGCGTCAGCTTGCGTGACATCAAAACCTCCGCCTACAAAAAGAACGAGCGGCTCATCACTTCGTTCGCGAGCTAGGGCGTTAAAGGTGATCAGCTCGAGTCGCCGAAACTCATCCTCGCCCTCTTCGCTAAAAATCTCGGCGGCGCTTCGCCCACAGCGGCTTTCGATTTCGGTGTCTAAATCGACGAATCTCGCCGATACCCCTACTTCCTCACACCAACGTCTCCATCGTTTGAGAGCTGTCGATTTGCCAACACCTCGATGGCCGGCTACACAAAATCGAGGAGCTGCGCCTTCGAGAACCCTCCAAAATTGAGGAAAGCTTTTTTTGACCACACTTCGGTCCGTCAGTTCGAGCCGAGCGCCTGCTAAGGCCAAAACTCCAGCGGCAAAGGCCAAACGATGATCTTCACGCGGATCAAAGCGGAGCAGCGGCTGCTTCGCGAAATGCTGACGTGCCTGAGCCCAACCCCCAAGGCCTGTAACGGCAAGTCCATCGGGAAACTCGACCACGTCTAACCTCAAGCTACGAAGCAAATCCACCATCCCCGCGACGCGATCCGATTCTTTGGCTCTTAAATGTTCAGCGCCTTGCAAGGTGCTTGTGCCCTCGGCAAGAGCGCCGAGCGCTGCGAGTACCGGAAAAAGATCCGGACAGCCACGGAGATTGGCGCTGATCGCGCGAAGATTTTTGTGTCCTCGCCGAAGAGGCTCGCGCAACTTGTGAGCGAGAATCCAAAACTCACGATCCGGCTGAAGGGAATCTCGAGCGGCTGCTTCATCATCCGCGTCGAATCGCACCCGGGATTCAGGATCAGCCAAACCCAGCGCCGCAAGAGTCGCCGCCGTGCTCAAGTCGGGCTCAGCTCGTAGAATCATTGAATTGAGCTTCTGGCCTCGCTTAAGGATGTACTCGCCCACAGCCGGATTTTGTACATCAATGCCCACTTGGCGCAGCAGCTGCACCGTCAGCGCGAGATAGCCTTCACTGACCACGTCGCCCGTCACTCGCAGCCGAAGATCAAATGGTAAATCAATTCCTGAAAGCAATAGAGCGCTGGCAAACTGGCTGGAGGTCGCCGCGGAAACCTCGAGCCAACCACTTTGTGGTTCGCGCCAGCCCTGGGAATGAATTCGCCACGCCTCCTCACCCCGCTCGATCTGCACACCCATTTGCTGGAGCGCGCCGAGCAAATCCTGGTGGGGGCGCGCCAACAATCGCGCACTTCCGCGCACGACGTGTACACCCTCATCGCGGGAGCGTCTCGCTAAATAGAATCGAAAGCCCGTGCCTGACGCCCCCAAATCCGCCACTTCTCCACGAGCGAGCTCGAGGGCTTGTGCCAAGCGTGCGACATCGTCGCCCAAATCGAGCCAATTCAGATCTTGATCGCCATCACAGATGCGCAAGCGCGAGCCCGCAGCGCCCGTCCAGGAACGTAAGATCAGCGCACGATTACACCAGGACTTGGATCGCGGCAGTCGCGACTGCCAAACGAAAGGATGTCGAGGGCGTAAGCGACCAAAGTGTTCGTTCACTTCAGCCAACCCTCGGCGGCTGCAAAGTCCAACAAGGCTTGCAGCTCAACCCTAACGCGGCGAACTTTTCCCCAAGCCAGGGGTTGAATCAGTACCACATGTCCTGCATCACTTCGTTTTTTATCGCGCGCCAATCGCTCCAGAGCCGATCCGCGATCCACGCGAGCCCGCTTCTTCACGGACGAAGAAAGAGTCGGCAAAAGTCGCGACGAGCGGCGATGAGCATCGGCGCAGAAGTCACTCGTGAAGAACTCATCGACAAAATGGAGACCGAGCTCAACGCATCGACCGTGGGGCCATCCGAGGCAGGACTCGAGCACGTGTCCCCAAGTATGACCCAAGTTGAGGATCTGTCGTTGACCGTTTTCCTCGCGCGGATCACGACGCACCACGCGAAGTTTGGCGTCGATGACTTGGGGCAAACAACGCCAGATCAAGCCTTGCCAAAGATTGGCGTCGGCTTCGCCGTTGATCAACGCCGTACGTACACGCCGGCTCCAAGACTGACCATCCAAGAGCGCCATCTTCAGAAGCTCACCACGAGCCTCGACCGCGCGTTCGGCGGGTTGGGCTTCGAGCAGTTCGCGAACTAAAATCACTTTTTCAGCGGGATAGAAGCTTCCGATTTGATTCTTAGCTCCCAGAACATTTAAAGCCGTCTTACCACCGTGTGCCGAATCGAGAGCCGCCAACCAAGTGCTCGGAACATGCACGAGCCGCAGGCCTCGCCAGTAGACACTCGCGACGAAGCCGGCAAAATCGCCCACACTTCCTCCGCCGATCGCAATGATGCAAAAGTGGCGATGCAAACGCGCACCCCAATGCGACTGCCAATATTCCACTTCGCGTTGAAAACTCTGAAGGGACTTGAGCTCTTCGCCAGCTCGTAAGACCCGGCGAAAGGGAAAAGCCTTCATCCAAGTCTTCACCATCGGAAGCTTCGCGACTCGGGAATCGATCATTAAGATACTTTGCTGGGGGTCGAGGCCAGCTTGGCCTAATCTGAGATCTCGAACTTTTAGATCTTGAAGTTTCAAGACTCGGCGAAGTCGCGACATGCGAGCAATTTCGCACGCCCGTGGCCCGCACTCAAGTGTTCAGCGGATTGTGACAAGACCAGCCCCGACCCGCCGTCTTGGCCTCAACAAAGCGAGGGCGTTCCTGATGACACTTCGGCAGGGCTCGATCACAACGACTGGCAAACGCGCAACCGTTCGGCCTGTCGTAAGGAGACGGTGGCTCACCCTGGGCGACTCGTGTGGGCGGTCCCTCGCCACGCTCGGGATCCGACATGGCCAGCATCGCCGTATAAGGATGTCGAGGCCGACGCAAAACCTCAGAGGCCTGACCGGACTCGACAATCTCGCCTAAGTACATCACCAGGACGCGATCTGTGAGAAAGCGCACCACATTCAAGTCGTGAGAGATGAAAACCAATGCGCGCGAAGTCCGCTGACCGACGAGGTCGACCAACAGGTTGAGAATCTGGGCTTGCACGGAAACGTCCAGAGCCGATACAGGTTCGTCGAGAATAAGAAGTTGCGGATCTGTGATAAAAGCTCGGGCAATGTTCACGCGTTGTCGCTGGCCACCCGAGAGCTCATGTGGGTAGCGCTGTAACAGTTCCGCACTCAAGCCCATCGTCGAAGCTAATCTTTCTGCCTCTGCGCGTTCTTGGGCCGTCGGCCGCCAAAGCCCCCGAAGAATCGCGAGGGGTTCTGCGATCTGCTGCCAGGCGCGACGCCGCGGATGCAAAGAAGCCAAGGAGTCCTGAAACACAAAACCCACTCCTGGATGCTTGGACATACCGCCTGCTTGAGAGCGTCGAATTTCCCCTGCATCCGGAGCCTCAAGGCCCGCCAGTACGCGCGCCAAAGTCGATTTTCCACAGCCCGATTCACCGACAACGGCTAGAATCTCTCCGGCATGCAATTCCAAACTCAGATCGCGCAGGACTTGCAGACGGCCTTGTTCATAAAATTTTTGAATTCCCCGAGCCTCCAAGATCACTTCTTAAACTCTTCCTTGGCATCCGAATATGCGCTCTTAACCTCTTTGAGAGCCTTTTCCATTCCCGACTTCAAACGATCCCAAGCTTTGTCCGAAGCCTTCTCAAACTTTTTGTAGTCCGCCGCTAAGCCATCCCGTTTGGTCTGCAGGTCTTTCAGTTTCTCCTGCATGTCAGCCTGTGCGGACTTTTTCGATTTGGCCAAGTCCTCTTTGAGTTCGGCGATCTCGCGATCGACCTCGTCGATACTCGTCTTCATTCGCTCCGCAAACTCCGATCGTGTCTCCGCAAACGCGGCCGAAGCGACTGAAGCCGTGGTGAAGAGGCTCAACGCGAAAATTAAAGCGATCCCGATTCTCATACGCATCTCCTTTTGAAAACTGATCTGTTTTGACAAGCTTCTTATGATTGGCAACCCGCCGAACTCCCTGACCTCTCACCGACATCCAACATACAAAGTCGACCACGCTCACCATTCACCTTCCATGGCGGTCGTTCCCGATGACAGGCCTCGATGCTTTCACGACATCGGTCAGCCAAAGCACAGCCTGGGAACTCCGATGTCGCCGGCGGGACCACACCTTCGAGCGGCGCCAAGCGCGAACGCGGCGGCGTATCCAGATGGGGGCGCGCCGCAAGCAGAGCTCGCGTGTAGGGATGCTGTGGAGTACGGAGCACTTCGCGAGCCGATCCCTGCTCCACGACTTGCCCCGCATACATCACGAGGATGCGATCGGCGATTCGCGAGGCCACTGCCAAATCATGAGTCACAAAGAGCATAGCCATCTGGCGAGTTTCACTCACTCGATACAGGAGCTCAAGCACCTGCATCTGCACGGTCGCATCCAAAGCCGTGGTCGGCTCATCGGCGATCAGCAGTTGCGGTCGCATCGCCAAAGCTTGAGCGATCATCACGCGTTGGCACATACCGCCTGAGAGTTGATGGGGAAACTGACTCAGGCGCGACTCAGGAGCCGTCACGCCGACTTGGCGAAGCAGCTCGAGAGCCCTCTCGCGTGAGCTGCCGACTCTACTCGAAGACTCCTCGGGATCACCTCGCCCCAGGGCCTCTCGCAGCTGCCACTCCACGCTGTAGGCTGGGTTAAGACTTGAGATCGGATCCTGAAAGATCATCGCGATTTCGCGTCCTCGACGTTCCCGCCACCAGGACTCAGAGCGTCTCTCGCAGCTTTCGCCCTTCCAACTCAACATACCTGAGGTCACGGCCGAATCCGGCAACAGTCCAAGAATTGAGAGCCCCGTCATGGATTTTCCTGAGCCCGACTCACCCACCAGCGCAACGCGCTCACCGCTGCGCAACTGCAAGTTCATACCGCGCAAAACCTGAGCTCCCCCGGGAAAACTCACTCGCCAGTCTCGCAATTCCAGAAGCGGCGAAGCCGAGCTCATCTCGCCTCCCGCAAATGCGTCTTGGGATCACAATGATCGCGCACTTCGTCGCCCAAAATATTGAAGGCCCAGATGACCAAGAAAATACACAAGCCCGGCAGCGTCACCAGAGCCGGATCGCTCTCCACAAACCCCCGAGCATCGGCGAGCATCGCTCCCCATTCAGGTGCCGGAGGGCGTGCTCCCAACCCCAAAAAACCCAGCGCCGCAACATTCAATAAGCCATCGCCAAACCCCAGTGTCGCCTGAACCAAAATGGGGCCTCCACAATTTGGCAGCAGCTCGCGCAGAACAATTCGAAAGCCTCCGGCCCCGGCGATGCGCGCAGCTGCCACATAGGGTTTACTCATCTCCAGCATCAGTTGCGCGCGCACCACACGCGTGATGCCAGGAATCGCAGTTAATGTTGCAGCCAGAATCGCATTGAGTAGGCTCGGACCCAAGATGGTGACGACGACAATGGCGAGGAGAATCGACGGCAAGGCCATCAACACGTCCATCGCTCGGGAAATCAACGCATCGACACTCCGACCCCACCAAGCCGCGAAAGATCCCAAGATCACTCCGAGCGCGGTGGCCAAAACAGCGACCGCAAGACCCGCCAGCATCGACCAGCGCGCGCCATGCAAGAGTCGACTCAAGACATCTCGCCCGACATCATCTGTGCCGAGCACAAATCGCGGGTCATAGTGGGCTTCACTCGACCAGAATCCCGGCAGACGATAAGCGCCCTCAAAGGTTTGCAAGGGATCATGGGGCGAAATGAAGTCAGCCGCCAATACTGTCAGTGTTGCTGCGACGAGTACCGCTATGGCGGCCCCGGCGGAGCCAAAAGAAATTCGGAATGCCGCAAAAGCCCGTTTCCCTTTCATGTGCGACCTCGCGTGCGAAGACGAGGCGATAACCACCAATTCAGAGCATCGACACTCAGACTCGTGAACAACACCACGATGGCGACAAGCAGCACGCCCCCCTGAATGACAGGATAATCACGAGAGATCACCGCCGACACCAACCAGCGCCCTAGACCAGGCCAAGAAAAAATGCTCTCGGTGAGAATGGCCCCCGTCAGAATCGTGCCCAACATCAAGCCGATGACTGTGAAGACAGGCACAAGGGCGTTTCTCAGCGCATGCAGGAGGAGCACTCGCCCGCGCGACAAACCTTTGGCACGAGCGGCTCTGACATAGTCTTCATTGAGAACATCGAGAAAGCTGGAACGAGTCATGCGCGTGATCACAGCCAGCGGGACCGTCGCGAGTACCATTGCGGGAAGCAAGGCATGTCGGATCGCGCTCACAAAAGCCGGCCAACCACCTTCATCCGCGAGCCAAACATCGATCACCAAGAGTCCCGACCACATCGGTACATCATATTCCACGCCGATGCGTCCCGAGACCGGCAGCCATGCCCAGCGCACCGAGACCAAGGCGATCGCCACCAAACCCCACCAAAAAATCGGCAAGCTATAGAGAGCGACAGAGAGCGAGGTCGCCACGCGATCCCACCACTTCCCTCGCGCCAGGGCGGCTGAGATGCCAAGCGGTAAACCCAACAGTATCGCGATCAGCATCGCGAGTCCGCCCAGCTCAGCGGTCGCGGCAAAGCGCTCACGAAACTCTTGCATCACTGGCCGCCCCGACAAGATCGAAACGCCCAAGTCGCCCTGCATCGCCTGAGCGATGAATCGGTAGTACTGCTCGGGCAGGCTGGCGTCCAAACCCAAGCGCGCACGCAGCTCCGCAATAGCCTCCGGTGAGGCTCCACGTTCACCAATCATCAACATCACCGGATCACCAGGTACCCAACGAATCAAAAAAAACGCAATGAGAGACACTCCCCACAGCGTGAGGCCTAACATGCTTAAGCGTTTGAGCCAGTCGCGACCGCTCACTCGCCACTCCCCGTTCTCATTCCCTTGCGGGATTCATCATTCGTTCAGATTCGGAAATGGAATACAGGCTTGATGCAAATCCGTCTGCAAGGTCTTCCAGCAAGTCTTGGCCGTATCGACGATCTTCTGGCAAAGACCCTCGTAGGGTTTATACAACTTTTCGACATCCACCCCGTAGGCTGCCAGCAGACTTCGAACGTCGACGAGATGCGAGCGAATCCGCTCTTCAAAGTTCACATCTCGAGGCAAGCAGCGAGACTGATTCGGAAGCCGACCTGTGACGGGATCTGGTATCTTGAGCCTCTCGAGATGCGCATCCACGCGATCACGAACTTCCGCGCTCAAGTCGCGGCATTCCGCATCGGTGGAAAGCAGCTCGTAGCAAAGCGAATCGTGATATCCCACAAAGGCCATCGCGCTGGCCGCGATGGCCATGGCCACAGTCTTCGGGGCGCGCTTGATATCTTGCGCTTCCGCTCTGGGAAGTCGGCCCAGCATCTCGAACAGGGCCAACATCTCGAAAAAGGGTAGCTCAGGACGGATGGCTAAATCGAGCTTCTTGGGCAACACCTGAAGGACTTTATTCCAACGCTCCGTCGCTGAACGCGTCGGAGCCATCGCCAATTTGAATCCATTGAGTTCAATCTGACCCTTGCGGACATCGAGGTATCGGAACTTAATCAGCTTCACTCCGTGACGAAATGCGTAGTCACCTGAGGTCAAGAGCTGAAGCTTAGGTAATGCCGGATCACTCGCAAGTTCTCCTCGATTTTCGAGTACGGCATACTCGTCGTCCGCGAGGCGGTTCTTCATCGCTTTGAGAAACTCAGATGTCTTGGGCTGGCGTCCCAAGCGGTCCGCAAACTCGCTGAGCAGAATCTTTTGCATATTTTGCGGATCGGACGGATCGATAATTCGATCTTCAACAGCTGCGTCGGCCGCCGGAGCCGGCAACAAGACGACTTCTTCATCTCCGACTTCATTCCCAACTTTATTCCCTACTTGATTTTTAGTTGTCCCCGCCGGAACGGCCAAAGCTTTGGGCTTGGGTGCTCTCACAGCAGAGGACGAATTCTTCTCCGAATTTGGAGTCGGGGCCGAGTTGAGAGATTTCGCACGAGTCGACTTCAGCGCAGGACGGGGGTCCTTCGTTCCGACAGCTCTGGCGCCCGGAGGGGCAGTCGCCTTTACACCCACAGGGGAGGTAGGGCGTTCATCCGACAGACCGTGCGTCTCGTCCGGCCACTGGCCCGCACCCTCTTGCGCGGATTGCTGTTCGGCGGCTGGCACGTCGGCAAGCGCTCGCCCCAGAGTGCCCGATTCAAAAGACGAATGCGCCAGTCCAATCAGCAAGACGGCGATCGGCGCCGCAAATTTGCCTGACATAAAACCGAAGTGCTGATTGGCATCGCCCACTTTCACTCGCCTACTCACGTCGATTCATCCTCTTTGCAACTTCACTTCGCGACGAACTCAACTCCATAAAGCGAATCGATGCCGAAGGGCGACTGCACATATCCCTTGAGACGCACATCCATCGCACGAAAAGCCTTGGCATGAGCCAGCGGGACCCACGGGCGCTCACGAACCACAATTTCTTGGGCTTTCTGATAGAGCTCACTTCGCCGCTTTTGATCTGGAGTTTGACGAGCTTCAATCACCAGCTTGTCGAACTCCTTGTTGCACCAACGGGCGAAATTCGCTCCGCCCTTCACGGCAGCACAGCTCAACAAGGTCCCCAAGAAATTATCGGGATCGCCATTATCACCCGTCCAGCCGATCAAAAGGAGATCGTGTTCGCCCTTGCGCGCCTTGTCCAAGTATGTGCCCCACTCATACGAAACCAGCTTGGCCTTCACGCCGATCGCCGCAAGGTCGGCTTGCATCATTTCCGCCATCTTCTTGGCGTTCGGATTATAGGGTCGCGAAACCGGCATGTACCACAGCGTCGTCTCGAATCCCTGCGAATAGCCAGCCTCAGCCAGGAGTTTTTTGGCCGCATTCACATCCTGATTCAACTCGCGTGTTCCCTGATGGTACGACCACATTGTTGGAGGAATCGGGTTCTTTGCTAAAACCGCTTGCCCTTGATAAATGGCGTCTAAATACGACTTCCGATTCACAGCCAAAGCTAAGGCTTCGCGAACGCGGCGATCGCCAAAGGGTTTCTTTTCCACGTTCACTGCCAGGTAGCCAATATTCAACCCCTCGCGCTCGACGACTTTCACAGAGGGGGTTTTACGTAACGACTCGAGATCCAACACGGAGGGCTCGGCAATTAACTGACATTCGCCACGCTTGAGCTTCTGTGAGCGCACGTTCGGATCCACGGTGATTGCGAATACCAGTTTAGCAACCGGATTGACACCTTCGAAGTACCCGGCATGGCTTTCATAGCGAATCTGCGAGTCTTTTTCGTAGCGGACAAACTTGAAGGGACCCGTACCGACCGGCTCGAGATCCATCTTTTCGGGCGTCTTAGCTGCCAACAACTTCTCGCCGTATTCAGCGGATAAAATCGAAGCGAAATCCATCGCGAGATTCGCCAAAAAGGGCGTCTCAGGCCGCGACAAGACAAACTTAACAGTCTGCGTGTCTAACTTCTCGAGGCTCACCACGAGCTTGTCCATCTCCATCGAGGTGAAGTACTCGTAAACCCCACCGTTGACCTTGTGATACGGATGCTCCTTCTTCATCATGCGATGAAACGTAAAGATCACATCGTCGGCGTTAAACTCGCGCGTGGGCTTGAAGAACGAAGTCTCATGAAACTTCACTCCGCGACGAAGTTTAAAGGTCACTTGTTTTTTGTCTTTCGACACCGTCCAGCTCTCAGCCAGTGAAGGCTGTAGCTCGGTGCCGCCTTTTTTGAAGTCCAGCAAACGGTTGTAGATGGTTCGAGCGCTCGCATTGAACGTGGGACCATCCGATCCCATTTGCGGATTGAACGTGCGCGGACTGCCTTCGGAACAATACACCAGCGTCTGAGGCGCCGCCGCATGGGCTGAGAAGAGGCTGCCCCAACTCAGAGACACTCCGACCACGACCAGTTGCAAGCTCTTCCATCCTAATCCTTGGATTCGCGACATGATCACACTCCTCAAGTTTACGACTGAACGCACGATTCAAAATCCGTCGACCGACTTCACCTACTTTTCGAGGTCGAAGGCACAGCGACATGGCCCATGCTTCGCCGATTGCCAAAGTGTCCGCACGGCAAGATTGAAACATCGACCTAGGTCAGACTACGGAATCAATTGTGTCGAGAGGCGACGGAAAGGGTCAATCCCCATAACCGGGAATTGCCCTGCGTCAGTCGGCAGACCGCGAAGACAACGGCGCCAGATGAGGAATGTTAAATAAGGGGCGATTAGCCCGCAGCGACTTGCGGCGCCTCAGCGGCTTTCAGGAAGCTGACCGGCCGGGAATTTGGCTACCGCTTACAATGTTAATGAATCACTGACAAGCTGTCGTTTACCTCCCATGTTTCTGGTGCTTTGGGTGGCTTTCCACCAAGCGAAGAGTGGGGTCTGATCTCGTTGTAGTGACGTCTCCATCGTTCGATGATCACCTTGGCCTCGAAGAG
>CANHQR010000074.1 GCA_947462815.1 Pseudobdellovibrionaceae bacterium | reverse complement strand
GTCACAGTTCGGTCGCTGATCACGCCGCGCACTTATGGCGTTCGAGACATGAAGATCTGTTGTATGAGTCTTCAGCTCACCGCGGTCTTGGTTTGGCCGTGGCGAGTTTGTGGTAGGTCTTTGGCGCGCGTCTCTGGTTGGTTTCTTTGGTCGGTCGTTGACAAAGATCCATCACAAGGACTTTGAGAAATTCTGAGTGTGATAGCGGGCGCGCCTTTCATCCCCTCGCCCGGTGGGCTCGAGCTGTTGGATTGAAATTCCAATCAGATGATCTTCAAAGTCCCGGCCTGTCGCGCGAAGCAGGCGCTCGCTCACATCATCGTGGTCTTTTGCATCCAAGTGCAAGATCACCAGATGTCCGGACTTCGCGGCCCGCAAGGCGGCCTGCAGCGCCTGCGGCTCGAGCTCCCCGAGCTCGCCCATGCCCATCGCGATCACGTCGGGGTCTGAGGCGTAGACGCGCTCGAAGGCGTCGCTGAACGCCTCGGAGTTTCGTCGCGCGAGCTCGACATGCTGAACTCCATCAATCAAAATCTCCGCGAGATCTTCGATGCTGAACACCGCCAGCTTCTGTTCCTGCAGGTAACGGAGCAATGAAAGAGTGGTGGTGGTTTTTCCCGATGCAGGTCCGCCGGCGATCACGATCATGCCATGACTTTGTTTGAGCCAATTCTGAAATGTGCGACGCGAACTCTCATCTTGAATCGCCTTCTCGAGCTGAGGCGCCACTTTTTCCGCGGACCAAAGCCGAAGCAAGAGTCGCGGGCCATTTGCGGTTTGCAACTTCTCGTAGCGAACTTGCACGACGTCTTGATGGTTATGTTCGTGATTTTCGCGAAGCAGGTGGAGGCGTCGAGACTCTTCGCGATGAATCGGTTGAGAGTGTGTCTTCCAAAATTGATCGAGAGCCAGAAAGAGCTCCTCGGTGAGCGGGGTGAGTTGTTCCAGCCCTTGGCTCGATCGGTAGCTCACTTCATACCGACCGGCGCGCGGTGTGATGTGAATGAGTGAGCATTGATGATCGACCGCATCCCAAATGAGACTTTCGGCAAGTTGTGAAACTTCGAATTCCATTTTGTCCTCCGAGGCGAACTTGACGGGACTGGAGATTTGCACTCGGCGAGTGCTGAGAAATTCGGCGAGCTTCAAAATTTCCTGATGTCGTCGAGCTCGCGGTGCGCCGTCCAAGGCTTGGCCAGACATGTGGGCTTCGAGCTCTCGACGCACGAAGCGCCATTGTCGACCCAACTTATGCGCCGGGATTTTGTCCGCCTGCAGCCACTTATAGAGGGTGCTGGGAGTTGTCCGGAGCAGCTCCACGGCTTCGTCGAAATTGAGGAACTCTTCGCCGGAAAGGGGGGGCTTGGGGCTCTCGTTCGTTCTCATTATTAATTATCCTTAAATATTAATAGATAATATTAATTATCTGATATTATCCATAGATGTCAAGGGGGAACCTGTCGGGGCGAGGTGGTGGGCGCTGGCGTCGAGCGGCCTTGGTCACCTCCCTGGAGTGCGTAGGGCGAGCTGTTTTTGCTGTCATATTCAGCAGGCTTGGATCGCAGGGATCGACCGGGTCCCGCGAACTGACTCGGTGTGGAAGTCTCGATCGCCGGGAAGTGGAATGCCGCAGCAGTGCCGAACTCGTTGAGGGAATCTCAAGCTCGCGAAAATCTTAAATTTCCTCTGCATTCGAGCGTGTCCTCGAGTGAAAAATTAAGTTAGTGTGTAATCGCCTTAATGAAAACGAGTTGCTCGCGGAGCGCGAGACGCAGAAGTCGAGCCGTTGGGCTCGCGGTCAATTTTTCGGCGAGAGATCCTTTCGACGAAAGAACGATCGAGCGAAATCGCGTCGCGCGCCCAGCCCGAGGCTTGTCATCAAGGCGACCGAGTCCTGAAATTGGCGCGAACGGTTCAAGGAGGCTTTATGGCTTCAAATCAAGATTCCCCGTCACAAGTTCCCAGTGGACCTTTGGGTCTGGCGGCACAAGGTCTTCACCCGACACTTCCCGAAGTGACGGCGGCAACTCCCGAGCAAGTCATTGCGGAGGCCGCCAAGCAGTTTGCCTTCACCACTCGCTTGGATGATTTGGTCGCATGGGGCCGCAAGAACGCTTTGTGGCCGATGCCCTATGGCACAGCTTGCTGCGGGATTGAGCTCATGTCGGTGATGGGACCAAAGTACGACTTGGCTCGCTTCGGCGCAGAAGTCGTTCGTTTCTCGCCTCGTCAGGCGGACTTGCTCTTGGTGGCTGGAACGATCACCGAGAAAATGGTGCCGATTTTGGTTCATATCTACGAACAGATGTTAGATCCCAAGTATGTGATTTCCATGGGGGCCTGCGCGAGCTCGGGTGGCTTTTACCGTTCGTATCACGTGCTTCAGGGGATCGACAAAGTTGTACCTGTCGATGTTTTTGTACCCGGCTGTCCTCCGACTCCCGAAGCTGTTCTCGATGGCGTGATGACTTTGCAGCGCATGATTGCCGAGCACACGCCGCGACCTTGGAAGGACAACTGGAAGCGCCCGGCGTTTCTCAAAGCTCTCCCCGAAGTGAAAAAGGCCTAAGCGGGCACTCTAGAAACAGGAGATCGCGTCATGACAGCTCTAGAAACTTTGCGAAGCGATGTATCGCAGTGGACGCAGGTTCAGCGCACGTTGGCACCCGAGCAAATGAATTTTCTCACCACGCCTGCGGGCGACGATGTGCTGGAGTTGCCGAAGGAGGGCGTGAAGAGCGTCATTCAGCATCTGCTCAGTAGCGGTCGCTTCGATATGGTTCTCGATGTGACCTGCGTCGATCATCTGCAGATGACTCCGGGCCGCGCGAAGCGCTTTGATGTGGTTTATCATCTCTTCTCCACCAAAACGATTCAGCGTTTGCGCATCAAAACCCAAGTGGGCGAAGGTGAGAGCGTAGAGTCCATCACGCCCATCTACCGCGGAGCTAATTGGTTCGAACGCGAAGCCTACGACATGTTTGGTGTGCGTTTTGAAGGTCATCCTAACCTCACGCGGATCCTCACCCACCATGAGTTTGTGGGGCATCCTCTTCGCAAAGATTACGATGCCGACAAACAGCAGCACTGCTCGTCGGCCTTGCCCTTGCATTTTGAGCCCGATGCCAACTGGAATCCTTCGGGACGTCAGCTGGTGCCGCTCAATATTGGGCCTTCGCATCCGGCCACGCATGGAACTTTGCGAGTCATGGCCGAGATCGATGGCGAAAAGATTGCGCGCGCCAACGTCGAGATCGGCTACCTTCATCGCTGCTTCGAAAAAATGGCCGAAACGCACCCCTACAATCAGGTGATTCCTTATACGGATCGCTTGAACTACTGCTCGGCGCCGATGAACAACATCGGCTACTGCAAAGCGGTTGAGCGTATGCTGGGTGTTGAGATCCCGGCCCGCGCCCAAGCGATGCGCATCATCTTGGCCGAGCTCTCGCGGATCATTGACCACTTCGTTTGCATCGGCGCCAACGCCGTCGATTTGGGTGCGTTGACCGGATTCTTCCATCTCTTCACTTACCGCGAGATGGTCTACACCTTGTTCGAAAAACTTTGCGGCGCCCGCCTCACAGTTTCGATGACTCGCGTGGGCGGTATGGCACAGGATGCCCCCGAAGGTTGGTTCGATGACGTGCTCGAGGCGGTCAAAAAGATCCGCCAGGGCGTCGATGAATTGGATGGCTTGTTGACCGGCAATAAGATTTGGCAACAGCGAACGCAAAACGTCGGATCCATCACGGCCGAAGATGCCATCAGTTGGGGCTACACCGGTCCGCTTCTTCGCGCGGCAGGTGTGGGCTTGGATCTTCGCAAAGCCAAGCCTTACTATGGATACGATCAACTCGACTTCGTCGTTCCGGTTGGAACAACGGGCGATGTTTACGACCGTTACCTGGTTCGCGTGGAAGAGATGCGCCAATCGCTGCGGATTATTGAACAGGTCTGCAAAAATATGCCGAGCGGCGATTACACGATTCGCGATAAGTCGATCGTACTGCCTGAAAAGAAAGACGTTTACGGTAACATCGAAGGCTTGATGAATCACTTCATGCTCATCATTAAGGGCCTGCGTCCCCCGGTCGGTGACATCTATGACGCCTCGGAGGCCGCCAACGGTGAGCTCGGTTTTTACCTCGTGAGCGATGGCTCCGGACGTCCGTATCGCTTGAAGGTTCGTCCGCCGTGTTTCGCGATCTATCAGAGTTTCAGTCATCAAATTACGGGCGGCTTGTTGGCCGATGTTATCTCGATCTTGGGCTCGATGAATCTCATCGCCGGCGAATTGGATCGGTAAAGGAAAGAGCTATGTTTAAGTTGAGTGAAGACGGATTGAAATACGTAAAGAGCGAACTCACTCGCTACGAGACCAAACAGTCGGCGATCATTCGCTGCCTTTATCGTGCTCAGGACGAAAATGGCGGCTGGGTCTCTCCAGAAGTGATTCAACATCTTTCCGAGGTGATGGAGATTCCCGCGGCGCAAATTGAAGAGGTCGCAACCTTCTACACAATGTTCAACAAGCAGAAGGTGGGGCGATATCATGTTCAGGTCTGCTGCACTCTCACCTGCGGTATGTTGGGTGGACGCGAGTTGACGGACGCGATGATGAAAGAGGCCGGCTGCAAAAAAACAGGCGAGACCTCGGCCGATGGCTTGTTCACCTTCTCAAAGGTGGAATGCCTGGGCTCATGCGATACAGCGCCGATGCTGCAGATTAACCGCGATCCCTACATCGAAAGTCTTTCGACGGAAAAAGCTGTGCAACTTGTTCGCGACTTGCGCGCGAAAGCAAAAGGACATTGAGACGATGGCTGAAAGTAAGTACCTCACCGAGCATTACGGGAAGCCCGAGTATTGCACCTTGGACGGTTACAAAAAGCTGGGCGGATATCAGGTCTTGGAAAAGGCCTTGAAGATGCAGCCCCAGCAAATCATAGACGAAGTTAAGGCTTCCGGTCTTCGTGGGCGAGGTGGTGCGGGTTTCGCCACGGGAGTGAAGTGGGGATTCTTGCCCAACAATGGTGAGCCTCGCTACTTGCTCTGTAATGCGGACGAATCCGAACCGGGGACTTTCAAAGATCGCTTGATGATGGAGCGAGCTCCCCATCAATTGATTGAAGGCATGATCATCTCGGCCTTCGCGATCAAAGCGAAAAAAGCCTATATCTACATTCGAGGTGAATACACTGGTCCTGCGGCCATCTTGGAAAAGGCCATTGCTGAAGCGAAGGCCGCCGGCTACCTCGGCAAAAATATTTTGGGCTCGGGTTTTGATCTGGATTTGGATCTCTACATTGGTGCGGGCGCCTACATCTGCGGCGAAGAGACGGGCATGATCTCCTCGCTCGAGGGGCTGAAGGGTCAGCCCAAGTTGAAGCCGCCCTTTCCGGCCGTGCAGGGTTATTTGCGAAAGCCCACCATCGTTAACAATGTGGAAACGCTCGCCGCTGTGACCTACATCATCCGCGACGGAGCGGCGGGATATCGCAAGTACGGCACGGAAAAGTCCGCAGGTACGAAGCTCTTTTCGATCTCAGGTAACGTCAACAAGCCCGGAACCTACGAGGTCCCGCTCGGCTACAAGTTGATGGATCTGATCAACATAGAGTGCGGTGGAATGAAGCCGGGAAGAAAGCTGAAAGCCGTCGTTCCGGGTGGCTCGTCGGCTCCGGTCATCACCGCCGAAGAGTGCGAGCGTGCGACGCTTGATTATGAGTGCCTCGCGCAGATGGGAACGATGTTGGGCTCAGGCGCCATCATTGTGATCGATGACTCCAATTGCATGGTCGATGTGCTTTCGACGATCACTCATTTTTACCATCATGAGTCGTGTGGCCAATGTACGCCTTGTCGCGAGGGCACCGGCTGGATGGAAAAAATCGTGCATGGAATCGTCCATGGCGAAGGCAAGCCCGGCGACATCGATTTGTTGCTCAAGATTGCCGACCAAATGAAGGGTCGCACGATCTGCGCGCTTTCGGATGCAGCGGCACTGCCGGTGCTCTCGTTTGTGACCAAGTTCCGCGACGAGTTTGAATACTTCATTCGAGAAAAGAAATCGAAGGTCCGTGGGGGGCAGATTTATGCTCAAATGCACGCTTAACGGCCGCGAGGTCGAAGTTAAAGAAGGCACGACGATTATCGAGGCTTTCTACCAGAACAAGATCGACATCGCTCACTATTGCTGGCATCCCGGCCTGTCGATCGCCGGTGTTTGCCGGCTCTGCATGGTCGAGATCGAGGGCAATCCTCGTTTGCAGATCGCTTGTAACACTGTGGTGACCGAAGGCATGAAGGTGAACAACCAGAGTGCGAAGGTCAAAGAGGCGGTGAAGTGGGGCCTCGACTTCCACCTCATCAATCACCCGCTCGACTGTCCGATCTGCGATCAAGCCGGTGAGTGTGGTTTGCAGGATCAGTACATGAAGTACGGCCAGTACGACTCTGAGATGGCCGAAGCCAAGCAAAAGAAGCACAAGGTCGTCGACTTGGGCCCGCGCGTGGTTCTTGATAGCGAGCGTTGTATTTTGTGCTCGCGCTGCGTGCGCTTTACGGATGAGGTCTCCAAGACCAACGAGTTGGGGATTTTCAATCGAGGCGATCGGGCGGAAATCGGTACCTTCAACGGCAAGCCGTTGGCCAATAAGTATTCCATCAACACCGTCGATATTTGTCCGGTGGGTGCGCTGACCTCCAAAGACTTCCGCTTCCGTCAACGGGTGTGGTTCTTGAAGGATGCCGAAACGGTGTGCACGGGCTGTAGCACGGGCTGCAATGTGAAGGTGTACTACAATCGCGAGGGCCTATTCCGCGTGAAGCCGGTTTATAACTCGGAGGTGAACGGACACTGGATGTGTGACGAAGGTCGCGACGTCTACAAGTTCGTCAACAAAGAGTCGCGCCTTCTCGATGCACGAGTGGTATCGGGCGTCAAATCTGAGCATATGACGGCTTTTGAAGCGGCCAAGCGTGTTGGCGAGAAGCTCAAAGGTGCGGGCAAAACGGTGGGCCTCGTGCTCACGGGCTCTTACACCGTGGAAGAGTATGAAGCGATTTTGAGCTACTTCAAAACTGAAGTTGGAACAGATCGAGTCTTCCACTGGATTAACAACCCTGAAAGTTTTGAGGGCTTCGACGGCTTGTTGCTGCGAGGCGATCGAAATCCCAACACCCGAGGCCTCGTTCAGGCGATGCAGAAACACGGTCTGACGGCGCAATGGAAGGAGCTCACCGAAGCTCTTTCGACGGGCTCGATTCAAACTTTAGTTGTCGCGGGACCTGAGAACCAAGTTTGGTTCCCCGATTTCAAAGTTAAAGTTGCCGAATTGTCGAAGGCGACGCGACTGATCTGGATGACCTCAGGAAAGTCGTCGGCTTTGGACGAGCTGAAAGGCGAAGTGACGCTGATCCCGATGAAGTCCTACATTGAAAAGTCGGGAACTTTCGTCAATCACACGGGTCGAGCTCAGACGATTCGACCTGTGACGTCGATCGTAAAAGGGGCTTTGTCGTTGACGGAAGTGGTGACCGCTTTCCGCGGTGAAGCTTTGCAGGGCTCTGAAGTTGTTCCGGGTCGAAGTGAAAACGAAGTCGGTCGTGGTCGGATCCATAACGAGTTTACGTTGTCGCGAGGTACATGGTGATGTCGACTGAAACCAACACAATGACAAAGTCAGCACAGACCAGTGTGGTGCGCGTGCAGAGGCCCGAGGCCTCATCGACTTGGTACTTGCCAGGTATTTTTGTCGGCCTGTTTATGACAGGTCGACGTATGTTGCTGAACATCGTGGAAACGGTGACAGGGCGTCGGGACCGCATGCCGACGGTCAACTATCCCGAGCAGAAGTACGAGTATTCACCGCGTTTCAAAGGCAACCACGTCTTGACGGTGAAGAAGGACGGCTCGCTCCGTTGCACGGCTTGTATGCTCTGTGCGACGAATTGCCCGGCTGACTGCATTCACATCATTGCCAGCGAGCATGATGACCCGACCGTGGAGAAGTATCCGATTCGATACGAGATCGACGTACTTCGCTGTGTGTTCTGTGGCTTTTGCGAAGAAGCTTGCCCCGTGGATGCGATTCGCATGGGTCCCGAGTGGCAGACTCCGGGCGTGAACGGCTCGGATTTTGTTTACGACATTAAGCACCTCGCTTATCGCCCGCAGCTCAAAGGCGGAATCGTTTCGGTCCTCGATGAAAGCGAACGCCACAAGGCGGGAATCTAATGCCCGAGGCGGTGCGCGATGGACTTGCGCCGGCGCACCTTCGCCGATTGAGCGCATCGCGCGCCCCAGTTTCAAATGCGCGCTTGAGCGCTCGGCTGGCGCGCGAGCTCTCTTTACCCGAAGAATCCTTACAGGTTTGGCCGAGTGTTGAGTTTGCACTCCGTGAGATTGTCTCGGCCCTGAGAGCTCGTGATCTCGAGCAAGCCGGTATGCGAGATCTGGTCGTCATCGGCTCTCAGCAGGATCCGTCTATCGATCGATGCGTGATTCCCTCATTATCTTGTGAGGTCGTGGGATGGAATCCGTCGGGAGAAACTCCATTCAGGGATTTTGATCCGGGACGAGCTTTGGCAATCGTCACGGCGATGGATGATCGGTGGTCCGGTCGCATTTATCGAGCTCCCGACGAACTCAAGGCGTTG
Source organism: Pseudobdellovibrionaceae bacterium (assembly GCA_947462815.1). GTDB lineage: Bacteria > Bdellovibrionota > Bdellovibrionia > Bdellovibrionales > JAMPXM01 > UBA2339. The sequence continues at coordinate 5,700 of CANHQR010000074.1, read as the reverse complement.
CGAGACGTCGGCAAGCCTTGGTCACGCGTACCGTGGCTCCGCGTTGGCTTTGATTTGCCCCGCTATATCAATTTGTCCGCTTCCTTACCCTACGACATACAGATCATTCAGGCTGGACGCTCGGGTGAAGCCCTTGTGATTTCTGGTGACCGGGTGCGAACGGAAGTCAGCTTTGCTGAGCTTGTGGCGATCGAGGGCGATGCTTTTAGCGAATTTGTGGCATGGATGCGAGATCGCGATGCCGCAAGCTGGCCTGAAGACGCCCGACTGATTGAAAGGTTTGAAGCCCAGTTGCCTGAACCATTTCAGCCATTCTTTTCGGACGCCTCGGAGGCACGACTTTGGAATCGAGCCTCAATTTGGAGTCCCCGACATCACGCACTCTCGATCGTTGCGAAGCTGAAATCGATGGGCGCCAGCGAAGACGAGGTTTGGAGTTGGCAAGCTTGCTCCCTTGATGACTATCGTTTGGAGGAGTGGCTGTTGCGTCGCGAAGGAATGTCACCTTTGGGTCGGCCTGAGAGGCTCAGGGGTGGGCTGCAAATCTCGGCGTCTTGCTTGCGTCGTCTCACACTCGAAGTTTGTTGGGATGTTTTGCGGGGCGGCTCGTGAGTGTCCCACAGTCGCGGCTGATCTGGTTAAACTTTCTGGGCGAAGAGGCTTGGAGAGCTTGGACTTTTCCGTGGGCCGTTCCTTGGAGGCGACGTCGGGCAGAAGCCTGGGATGAAGTCGGCTTTTTGATTGCTGAATCGCAGGACGTTTATCTGAGTCGCGTTGAGCCTCATCCCGCTTGGCGGGACGCGCGTGTTCGTCAATGGAAGCTTCATGATCATCAGCCCCCCACACGAATTCAGCTGCATGATCTGGCTGTTCCGATTGGTCTGAAGATCGAAGACCGAGAATGTGTGTTTGTGCAGGTCTCCCCTGACGAATTGAAACTGAAGCCGGATTTGGATTTGGCCTTGATGAATCGGCTTCGTGCTTGGAATGACAAACGCTCCTGGCCAGCCTGGGTAAGATCTCAAGGCTTTCAGACCCCCGAGACGTGGCCTCTGAAGAATTGCGAGAGGCCTCCCTGTTCAAAAGGGAGAATGAAGTTGGCTTGGTCCTCCGGCGGTATGGGCCAGCGATGTTGGAAATCGCCTGAGGAGTTTGAGAGTTTTCGCGCGGCATTTGCTGTTCCGGTGCATCGATTGAGTCAGCTCAATTCGTCCGAGCTCATACCGGTGGACGAGTGGCTCGTACAAAGAGAGATCGAGTTGCCTCGGCGCCATTGGACCGTAAGCTTTCATATGCAAGATTTGTTTAGGCCTGTGGCCGCACAAGTTGTCTATGATCAAGAGTTTCATTCCACGCAACACGAACTGATGTGTTTGGAACAGGCGCCAATTGAGCTGCGGCGGTTCCTCTCCATCTGGAGATCAGCTCTGACCGAGGACAAATGGATGGGGGCGGCAGGCTTTGATGCAATTGAAGACTCGCAGGGTGAGATTTGGCTTGTGGATCTCAACGCGCGTCTCGACCGAGTGGGTCTCATGGCTTGGGTTGCAGAGCACCACGGTCTTCGACTCGCGTCTTTAACGGACCAAACGGATTTGAAGCAAACTGATTTCTCATTACCTCGGGTGTCTCGCTGGCGCGGTCTTTTGCCGACCAGCTCGAGAGAGGATTTGGTTCAGCTTTTCTTCAGGGATTTTGAGCTGTGGTCTCAGCAGCCTCCGACTGCACGTCTCGAGAGAACTACAAGTCGCGTCTTGCACTTTGGAATTGTCGAGGCTCAGATGAGCAAGGTCGCCGTTGAAGTGCAGATCCTGCACAGAGCGGAAACCGACGCGCTCGCGTGGATGGAAACTTGGTTTAATGCCTGGCAACAACGCTTCGCCGATTAGGCGACGAACGTTCACATCGAGGTCACCTGTGAAGTCAGTTACGGCATCGTCTGTAGCATCGTCTGTAGCATCGTCTGGGGCATGCATGGTTTCACGCGATGGCGCAGTTCGGTGCTCACGCTTTGTTCATTTTCGAGTGAGGCGAGTTGTATGAGTCGAACCGGCAAAAGCTCTCCCGTCCAACCCGAAATGAAAGCCTTCTTTCGCTTGGATTTTGAGACGTGGCCCGACCTCAAAGGTCAGGCCTGGCAGGATCTGACGTCGCTCGCCCAGAACCCGCTTCGACCTGTGCTCATGTATTCGAAGTCGCAACTGAGAGAGGCCGCGAAGACATGGAGAAGTTATCTGTATGCCGCTGTCGACCCCAACGGACAGAGGCCGATCGCGGTGACTCATGGACCCACAGATATGGGATCCACAGATACGAAAGCTGCGAATTTCGGATCGGGCGATGGAGGTCCGATCTCGCCACAACTTCGCTGTCTGTACTCGGTGAAGGCACAGCCTGAGCTCGAAGTGCTTCGCGTCTTGTCCGAAGTTGTGGATGGTTTTGATGTGTCGAGTCGCCAAGAGCTTGAGTTGATTCATCGAGAATTTCCCAAGCAATTTGTGAGTTACTCGGGGCCTGGAAAGACGATCGGCGATCTTGAGTTTGCCGCGCACGCAGCGGATCGCATTCAACTTGATAGTGTGGAAGAGGCGGAGATCGCTCAAGGAGTCTGGGATAAACTCGATTCAAATTCGATACGTGCCGAGCTGAGTGTTCGCTTAAGCTTGGCCGCGGATTCCAAGTTAGGACTTAGCCATTCGGAATTCACGAGCTTGTGGCGCCGAAGTCATTTTTTCCCAAAAAATATTCGTGGTGCGCATTGGTATCTTGGTCGCGAGTCCTTCTCTGGCTTGGCTTTCGAAGAAGCTTGGCTTCGTGCCAGACCCAATCTCGAACTGATCAATACCTCGTCTGCAAATCGATCCGGACTCGAATTGACCATAGGGCTTGGCCTCCCATCGTTGAGCAAGACTTGGCCGCAACTTCAATTGCCCAGAGACCTGTCGGTTTCGACGTGGAATTTCGAAGCGGGTCGATGTCTTGTACAGGATGCGGCTGTCTACTGGGCTCCGATTGTGGCGGTCAAGAACCGATCGGAAAGAGTGGTCATCGTCGAAGGCGGCACACAGCATCTCGGCGGACTTTTGTCGCCTGTGTATGGATCGCAAGGTCTTCGCGTCCAGGCTGTGCGCCAGGGTCAAGCGATAAGGTTGAGAGAGGTAGAGTCAGAACGTACACACATTTATGGTTCGCTTTGCCTTTCACATGATCGGCTCGGCCCGCCGCTTGAGCTTCCTCGTGATCTACGTGTTGGGGATTGGCTCGGCTTTTCATCCATCGGAGCTTATAATCTTTCGGCATCGGCTACGGATTTTATAGGTCGCCCGCGTCCTCTGATCTGGATGCTGCCCTGAGACTCTCGGCGAAGAGGTCATGAGATGCCAAACCTCAGCTCTAGCTTTTGAAAACTAAGATCCAATCCGCCATGGCGTTGAGCAAATGAGTGAGAAAAATTCCCGCCCAGGCTTGCTTCGCGGAGATTTCCAAACTCTTTGCGGAAAACCAAAACTTTGCTGTGAGTAAGATGCTCAAGTAGTAAATCGGAACTCGATACAGATTGATGGTGTTGGGCAGGCTTTGTAGCTCATCGCTCGCGATCTGATGCAAAGGCGTGAGAAGGAGTCCTTGGAAGAGTGTGCGATTGAGAAGAAATACGCTGGCCGCAACAAAGAGCGCCACCGCTGGCTTCTTGAAACGACGAAGCGTCGGAAAAAACACAAAACGAAGAGCAAACAGATAAGGATAGACTCCGTCGCGCTTCCAATACTCCAAGGGACTTTTAGCAAAAACGGCGAAGTGAGTTCCATCCACCGTCTTTATGCCCAGCATGCGCGACACTCCGACTTGGTAGAGAACGACCACCATGGAGGCGAAGATTGAGAACACCGGTGAGATTGCAAGTTTCCAATGATTCGTATAGCTCTCGACGTCGGTGAAAATTGAGGTCAGCGCGGTCATGATGAGCCAACAAATCAAGATGGACTTGGCGACATCCAAAAAGCCTCTCCACCAATTCGCCATCCATCCGGGATCAAGTCGATGGAGCTGCGTTGTCTCAGTGGGGTAAAGTGTGGGCAGAAGCACATGGATGGGATTGCCGATGACTCCGACAGGCGAGTCGCTCTTCATGAAGAGGAACGTCATAACCAGAAAGACATAAGTATGAGGACGCGGCCCCCAAAGCGTGAAGAGAAGTTTTCCTTGGTCTTGTGACGTCAGATTAACGGCAATCAGCGAAGTGATAAGAGGCAAGAGAAGAAAGCCAATCGACATGGCCCACTTTGTCGATGTGCGAAGCGAGTAAAAGGCGGGGCGAGTGAAGAAAAGCCCCAAAGAAATCCAAAATGGAAAGACCCCATACACCCAGGGTAGCTCGTTCAAGGTTTGAGGGTTTTCGTAGAAGTTGCCAACTTGATTTTCAAGAGAAATCACCCAACAGAGGCTCGCGAGGGCGAGGAAGACGAACATCTGGGCGGAACTTCGTCGCAGGGGTTCGGGCCTTGGAAGCCAAGCACTCCACCAGGGTGCGAGAGCAGCGATCACCAGCAGGGCCCATATGGCCCAGGCGCCGGCGCGAAACATCTCTAAGAAGCCTCGATTAGGCGCCGGAAACTGCAGCTTGTCGATGAAGAGACTCAACAAGCCGGCGAGGGCTAGGCCAAACAAGGGAGCCATTGGGGCTGGAATTTTTTGGCTCAGCCTTTGATGCCATTGCATTTCGATTTTCATCCAACGACTTTCAATTTCGAGGGGGTGCCAGGCGGAGCGACTCATTCGCTAGCTCGCGGGTCGCGATGAAGATCGCGTAATGAGGATCCAAGGCTTTGATGCGTGCGTTGGAGTCGCTGTGCATCGAGCCATTGCGAGAAATGTGGCAAAAGACGGTAGGGAATAGAGGGCGCGAGATGATGCTCGGCGTGAAAGCGGATATTCAGCGGAAAAAGAAGCTCCAAAGACCAGTTCGGTCCATCAAGGCTTCGCGCTCGTAAGTTCATGCTCGGGTTGAGATGCAGAGAGCCGTGCTGAAGCGCGCCCATGAAGTGATGCAAGGGCATGCCCATCAGCCAGGGCAAGGCCCAATAGATCAAGAAGAGTTCCCAACCACCCGTGGCGATTAGTAGGGTGAGGCCCACAAGCCAGCCGACGGCTAAGCTTCCATGATCCGAGTCTGCTCGCTGAAATCGCCAAGCGTCTGGATTGAGCAGTTCATTGTAGTAGCGCAAAAAACCCAAGATCACACGACCGGAGAGCATCTCCTTGAAATAGAAGGCGATCGTGCTCGACCAAGGTCTGGGATAGGCATTGTAGAGCTTCTGATCCGGATCTCCAGGCGTTCCCAGCAGAGCATGATGGAGCTGGTGGTGAAGTCGATAGCGTGAAAAAGAGATGCCCAACGGGAACAGGCAAAGCCAGCGCGCGATGAAGTCATTGAGCTGAGCTCTGCGCAATGAGCTGAACTTCGGTTCTGAAACCTGAGAAGTGTCAGCGGGAGGAATCAAGAGTCCGTGCACGCCCTCATGACCGGCCAGATACAATGAGGCCTGACGAGAGGAAATCAGAAAAATGGCGATCGAAACGACAAAAATGTTCCGATCCGCGAGAATTTCCGCTGCGTAAATAGCCGTCGCAATGACAACATAGGGATGAAACACCGCCCAGATGCTCGCGAGCCAGGATCCCCATAGACCCGGTTTACGAACT